>JBGPTS010000193.1:0-6675 GCA_041490745.1 Binatia bacterium
CCTTCACGTGAGGGGAAGCATTCTCCACGCCGTATAAGCGCGTGGCGTTCGTCTCGTTTTCCGTGAACAGGAGCTCGGGAGAATGCTCGGCCAGCAGCCAGCGCCGGCCGTACTCCGGTTCGGTGATCTCGATGACGGCTGGATCGCTGCTGCAACGGCGCAGACTCGGACGCTTCACGTCGCCGCCCCAGGACCATGTATTGCGGAACCAGACGGTCGGCAGCAGATGCAAGTCGGCCGCTTCGGGTCCGCGGTTGGCTACGCTGATGCGGACTAGAATATCCTCCGGACCGGACTTGGCGTACTCGACGAACACGTCGAAGTAGCGGTTGTTGTCGAACACGCCCGTGTCGGCGAGCTCGAACTCACGGCTTTGCTTCCCTCGCGCACGATTCTCATTGACCAGCCGCTCGTAGGGATACGGCCCCTTGGTGCTGAGCGTCGGCGCAGTCCAGACGACGCCGCGCTGGTTGCCGAACTCCTGTACCTTGCCGATCCACTTGCGCAACTTCCCCACGTCCTCGTCGTCGTACGGATTGTAGAAGACGAAATATTCTTCCTTGATTGCGAGGTCGCGCGTGACGTAGCTGTCGTGCTGCGGCGAGTGCTCCGGGTTCCACAGGCCGCACTCGCGCTTGGCGGCTTCATCGAGATCGTACATCTCTTTTAAAAAAGCCAGCGGATACATCTTGGAGGTGACCGCGAACATGCCGGTGTGGCGCACGACCGAGCCGCACCAGCCGTCGGGGCCCATGATGTGCCAGTCGGGCCAGCCGTGAAGGCCGTGCTCCTGCGCCTTGGCGCCCATCGACTTTTCGGCGATCTCGCGAACTTCCACGCCGCCCTGCTCCCCGTAAATTTTTTTCATCCGCTTTTCTTTGTATGCCAGCTCTTCGGCGTCGCGCGCGAAGAGAATGGTTTTCAAGAAGAACCACGCGTCGTCGGGAATCTTCGACTTGTCGTAAAGCCCGTCCTCCATCGGCCAGTGGTATTGCCAGCGATCGACGAAGTGAATGTCATAGACCACCTCGCCTTTGACGAGACGCATGAGCGCGTCCTGCGCTTTGTCGAGCTGGTCGCGCCGGAAGCTAAAGCAGTAGTCGTGCAGCCATTCCCTCCGGCCTTCGATCGCGCGGAGACAGACTTTGCCGATGATGCCGAGCGAGCCGGCCGCCAGCGTGAACATGCCGAGGAGATCGGGCAGATGAATCCATTTTTGAAACGGGCCGAACGTCGTTCCCTGGTTGGCGAGCGCGCCGAGGCGCACGGTCTCGCCATCCGGCAGCACGACTTCGAGGCCCAAGACCATGTCGGCGATCCAGCCGTAGCGTGTCATGCCGTAGCCGATGCCGCCTTTGTTGATCATCGCGCCGATGACGACCGCGGGTCCGTAAGTCCCGTAGTTCGGCAGCATGAGACCGTGTTGCCGGAGCGCGTGGTGAATCGCGTAAACGCTGGCGCCGCCTTCGGCGATCACGTACTGCTGCGTCGGATTGACTTCGAGAACTTTGTCCATCCCCAGCATGTCGAGCAGCAGACCGCCTTTGAGCGGCGAGCTGATACCCATGCCGACGCCGCCCTTGGCGACGATGGGAATTTTATTTTCGTTGGCGAAGGCGAGAAGACGGGAAAGCGGATTGTTGCCGGCGTTGTCGGACTCGACTCTGACAATCACGTCGGGCAGCGCCTTGTAAGCGCCGTAGGCGAGCGAGTGCTGGTAGTTGATCTTGTCGATCGGATTGGTCGAGACGAAGCGCGGGCCGACGATCTCTTTTAATTTGTCGACGATTTCGTCCAAACTTAGCATAAGAAGCTCTCAGCATTCAGCCGTCGGCTTCGGAGCAGTCACATGCTGAAAGCTGACCGCTGAAAGCTACCCGGCTTTTTTAGAACTGCAGATGACTTCCTCCGGTGATGAGGATGTGGCTGCCGGTCAACATATCGCTCTCGTCGCTCGCGAGAAAGGCGATGGTCCCGGCCACGTCTTCAGGATAGAGGTGCTTTTGCAGCGGCCGGCTCATCCGCACTTTTTCTTTGAATCCTTCCGGCATGACGGTCGAGGCGTCGGTCAGGGTGAACGCCGGCGTGACGACGTTCACCGCGATGCCCGACGGGCCGAGCTCGATCGCCAAAGTGTCAGCCGTCACTTCCAGCGCGGCCTTGGCCGCGGCGTAGGCGGCCATTTTCGGCAGCGGCTGCTGCGCGAGACGCGTGCTGACGACGATGATCTTGCCTTTTTTCTTTTCGATCATGCCCGGCACGAACGCCTTCACGCAGTTATGCAGCGCGGCCAATTCTTTGCTCATCGCCTCTTCAAGGCCGTGCCACGATAGTTCGAGCAGCGGCGCGATCTCGAAGGGGAAGAAGGCGTTGTTGACGAGAATATCGACCGCGCCGAAGTTTTCTGCGACCGCGCGCGCCATGCGATCGACCTGGGCTTTGTCGGTGACGTCGGCCTGCCAGACCATGCCGCTGCCGCCCCCGTTCTCGATTTCCTTGAGGAGCTGGACGGCCCGGTCGCGGCTGTTGAGATAATTGACGGCGACCGAAGCGCCGCCTTCGGCAAGACGCTTGGCCGCGGCCGCGCCGATGCCCCGGCTGGCCCCGGTGATCAAAACAACTTTCCCGCTGAGGGGCCGGCGCGCGCCTGCTTCCATAGGTGATGCGATTGGTTTGAGCGGAATTGGACTAAATTACGCCAGAACGGAAAGCCTCTGGTCCATTGTCAACAAGTTTCAGGTTCCAGGCTCCCAAGTTCCATGTTAAAACGCGAAACCCGAAACTCGAAACCCGGAACTCCGTATCTGCTAGATCGCCACGGCGTCTTCGGCGGCGCCTTTTTCGTATTTCACGGCGTTCTCCTTGAAGGAGAGGAACTTCTGGCGGACGTACGGAGAACTGTAGCCGTTCAAGATCCGCTCGATCCGTCCCGGCTTGCTGTAAAATGTCTGGAACGCCCAGCCGGTCAGCTCGCCGAGCTGCTGGCGCGTCAAATGTTTGGTCGGCATGACGCAATGCTCGAGATCGTAGAGGCTCAAATCCTCGATTTCGATCAAGCCTTCCTTGGTCGCGCGCTTGAAAATCGGCGAGCCGGGAATCGGGTTCAATAGCTGGATCATGACGATGTCCGGATCGATCTCGTCGACGGCGCGGGCGCGCTGCCGGACTCTCGCCTCGTCGTCTTCCCAGAAGCCGTTGAGATAGGTGGCAACGGTCGAAATGTCGTTCTGACGCAGGAAGCCGATAATCTCTTTCAACTCCTTCACGCCGACCTTCATCGGTCCTTTGTGCGCCTCGGCGATCTCCTCGTCGGTGCCGCCGTCGATTCCGATCAGCACCTGATACATGCCGACTTTGCGCAGCCGCGGGATCAAGTCCGCGTCGCGGATGAAATTCTGCGCGCGGCCGAGACAGAACCAACTCACGTCCAATTTCTTTTTTTCCAGCTCGTCCACTAGATCGACCATCTTTTGCCGGTCGGAATTGAAATCGTCGTCCATGAAGGTCAGCGCCTTCACGCCGTATTTCTTGTTCAGCAGCTCCATCTCCTCGGCGACTTTTTTGCCGCCGCGGGTGCGGTGCGAGCTGAAATCGCGCGGGCTGCGCGGATCGACCAGCCACCACTCGTAGCAAAAATGGCACGCGCCTTCGCAGCCGCGCGAGGTCACGGCCTCGTTGTAGTTGGGGAGAACGGAGTAGCCGAAGTACTTATCCATGGGGAAGAGATCGTAGGCGGGCATCGGCAGCTCGTCCAGGTTCGTGATGAGGTTTCTGCGCGGATTGAGCTTGACCTCGCCGTTGCGGTAACACAGGCCCTTGATCTCGCTGAGCTTCGGCGACGGCTGCTTCAGCTCGTTCAAAAGCTCATGCATCGTGTGCTCGCAGTCGCCGAAGACGCTGACGAGGGTATAATCGAGTTGCGGGTTCTCGCGCATGATTTTTTCCGGCACCGCGGTGTACATGAGACCGCCGGCGACCGTGATGGTGTCGGGCGCGACCTCTTTGATGCGCTTCATCGCCGCGTGAAACCGGTTGAGTTGCGCGGCGCCGCCCGCGGCCGGAATCATGCCGCCGAAAAAGACGACGTCGGGCCGCCTGCGTTTGACCTCTTCGACCATCTGCTCGTCGTTGAGGCCGAGCGCCCGGCAGTCTAAAACCTCAACCTCCGCAGCCTTCTTCTCGCGGATGAAGGCGGAGAGTTGCGCGTGTAACGGGTTGCTCGCCAGGTGCCGGTCGCCCCAAGGCGCCCAATTGCCCATCGGCGGCGTAAGGAAAAGAAGCTTCATAAAGGGTTCCCCCCAGACGTATGAAATGATTCGACTTAAAATATTTAATACCTTAACGATTGTCAAGGATGCAAAAACACGCTCCGGCGGGTTGACAGAATCGTCCGGCTGGGGAAAAGTCGGCGCATGCTCGCCGCGCTCAAGCCGCTTGCGCCGGTCGTTCCTGTTTTTGTCCTGATCGCCATCGGCTTTTGCTTCGCCCGCTACAAAAAAATCAGCCTTGATCCGATCACCGAGATCGTCGTTTATCTCGGCGCACCGTGTCTCGTCTTCACCTCGCTCGCCACCAAGCCGTTGTTCGCCGCCGACATCGCCGTCATCTGCGCCGGCGCGCTGGGGATTTTTGCCGGAGTCGGCCTGCTCATCCGGCTCTATGCTTGGCTCAGCGGTTTTAGCTCGCCCGGCTTCACGTTGCCCGTGCTCTTTCTCAACGCTGGCAACATGGGCATTCCGCTCGCGCTCTTCGCCTTCGGCGAGCCCGGCCTGCAGCGCGCCACGCTTTTTTACGTCATCATTACGTTGATCCACAATTCGCTCGGTCTCTATCTCCTCGGCGGGAGAGGCGTCGCGGGAGAAATTTTTCGCCTGCCGCTGATTTATGCGGCGGTTCTCGGACTCGGCTTCAATCTGGCGAAAATTCCGATTCCAGAGCCGATCTTCCAGCCGCTCTCGGTTCTCGGCATGTCGGTGATTCCGCTGATGCTCGTGAGCCTGGGCTACCGTCTTTACACCATGCGGTCGGTGACATGGGGGCACTCGCTTGCCGGCGCGCTGATACGGGTCCTCGGCGGATTCGCCTCGGCGTATCTCACGGTCGAATTGCTCGGCATCCAGGGGATCAATCGCCAGGTGATTCTGCTCTACGGCTCGCTGCCCTCGGCGGTGATCAACTTCATGCTCACCGAGAAATACAGCCGCGACCCGGAGCTGGCGGCGTCGATCATTTTATTTTCGACCGTGCTGTCGCTCGTTACGGTGCCGGTCGTCCTTTGGCTGCTTCTCTAGCCGGCAGAAAATTTCTTGACAAATTTCTTCGCGCGGTATAGTTTTCGTTTCGCTCTAAGGCTCCAGGGAAGTCCGGTGCGAATCCGGCGCGGTCCCGCCACTGTAACGGCGACGAAAGCCGCAAGTTAAAGCCACTGTCCTGAGTCGGTTGATGGACGGGAAGGCGCGGCGAGTAGGAGATCGTGATCGTAGTTCGTGATCGTGTTCGTTTTAAGAAATTTACGAGCACGAGAAACGAGCACGAACACGAGTACAATGCCTAAGCCAGGAGACCTGCCTAGAGCGTCGATTGACCGGCCTCTCCGGGAGAGAGAGAAAGGTTCCACCGTTTTCTCCTTCATTCTCTTTTCTCGCATCGAGGCAGATTGGGTCGTCTTTGGTCGCCGATCATGAAGCTGGCAATGTTTTTTTTCGTGTCGACGGCGCTGCACGCCGCCGCGCTCGCCTATCCGGCGCTGTTTTTGGAATCGAGAGCGGTAACGCCCGTCACCGTGACGCTTCTTGAAGCTGATGGAGGAAGCCACGGCGGCAACGGTTCGACGGGTGGAGGCAGAGCGCCGCAGAAGAAACCGGCGCCGCCGGCTCCGCAAGCCGCGGCGGAGAAACGTTCGGCGCCGCCGGCTGTCGAACCGGAGCGGCTGGCCGCTCGACCGGAACAAGTGGTGGAGTTGCCGCAACCGATTGCCGCGCCGCCGATTGTCGTGGCGGATATCCCGACGGGCCTCGTCATCGCGGCGCGTCAGAGCGAGCCGGCCGCGCCTGGAGAAATCTCCGTGAGATCGGGCGGCGCCGGGAAAAATATTTTCGCATCAAATGCCGGCGGTAACGGAATCGGTGGCGGCGGTGGAACGCGCGGCAGCGGCAACGGAACGGGTGGAAGCGGTTTGAACGGAATCGACCCGGGCTCGGGCGATGGGCGCGGAAGCGGGAACGGCGGATCGCCGTCGGCCTCGGTAGATGTGAGGATAGCTTACAGCCCGAGTCCAGACTATCCAAAAAGTGCGCGCCAACAAGGCTGGGAAGGAACGGTAACTCTTAGAGTCCTCGTGGGCGAAGATGGTCAACCAAAATCGGTTGAGGTGCACAAGACTTCCGGTTTTGCGGTGTTAGACCAGGCTGCGGTGGAGACAGTAAAAAGTCGCTGGCGGTTTCATCCCGCTCGGGCGGGTGAAAAACCGGTAGCGCGTCGGGTTGAGTTTCCAGTTGATTTTAGCTTGGCAAATCTCAGGGACCGGTAGTCGATAACGTTTCTCAAAAGGGAGGCAAGCAGAGACAATCTTATCAACCGCAGACGGATGCAAGGGAAAGGGGTGACTCCCCCTTGCCTCGGCCCTCCCCCATTTTCGATTTTAGATTTTGGATTTTAGATTAATCCAAAATAGGC
>JBGPTS010000194.1:0-6502 GCA_041490745.1 Binatia bacterium
CACCATGATGCCGCGGCTGAGCTTATCGATGATCGCCATGGCGGTGAACGAGCCGGTGCGGATTCTCACGCGATACGGATATTCGCTGCCGTCGCTAACGACGTAGAAGCCCATGTCGCCGCGCGGCGCTTCGACCCGCACGTAGGCCTCGCCGACCGGCGGCTTGAACTTGCGCGCGACTTTCGAGATCGCCGGCCCCTTGGGCATCATCTTGAGACACTGGCGGAGAATTTTGCAGCTCTCTTCCAGCTCGTGGATGCGCACCCAGTAACGGTCGTAGCAATCGCCGAGAGTGCCCCTCTCGCCGTTGCCGATGGGAATATCGAATTCCAATTCGGGATAGACGGAGTACGGGATATCGCGGCGAATGTCCCACTTCACGCCGCAGGCGCGGAGATTCGGCCCGACGAGGTTGTGCTGAAATGCTTCTGCTTTAGTTATCGCCGCAACATTGACCAGCCGCTCGATATAAATTTTGTTGTACGAGAGCAGCCGGTTTAATTCATCGACGAACGGCTCGAAGTGGTCGAGGAACGTTGTGATCTTGTCGCAGGTCTCTTGCGTGATGTCGTAGCCGACGCCGCCGATGCGAATGTAGTTGTACGTGAGCCGCGCGCCGCAGATCTCTTCCATCAGATCGTTGATCGTCTCCCGCTCGCGGAGCGCGTGGAGAAACGGCGTGACCGCGCCGATGTCCTGGCCGAACGTGCCGACCGAGATGAGATGGCTGGCGATGCGGTTCAACTCGCAGGCGATCACGCGGCAAAATTCGCCGCGGCGCGTCACTTCGGTCGCGCCCAACTTTTCCGCCGCCATGCAGAAGCCCTGGTTGGCGAACATCGCGGCGAGATAGTCGGCGCGGTCGGTGTAGGGAACGTAGCCGTGCCAGGTGCACTTCTCGCCGATCTTCTCGATCGAGCGATGCAGATAGCCGACGTCCGGAATCGCCTCGCTGATGACTTCGCCGTCGGTCCGGACGACGAAGCGCAGCACGCCGTGCGTGCTCGGATGCTGCGGACCGACGCTGATCGTCATGTCCTCGGTGTGAAAAACCTCGCTCTCGGGAGAAACCGCTTCGCTCATGTTCGTCTCAGCGCAATAATTTTTCTACCAGCGGCGCCCGCTCGGTGCTGATGCCGTCGTATTCTTCCTGCTCGACGTAGTCTTTTCTGAGGGGGTGGCCGACCCAATCCTCCGGCAGCATGATCCTTCTCTGATCGCTGTGCCCTTCGAAGTTGATCCCGAAAAGATCGAAGACTTCCCGTTCGAGCCAGTTCGCCGCCTTCCATACGCCTTCCATCGTGGCAATGTTGGGCGGCGGGCTCTCCCTCGATAGATCGGCTTTGAGAACGATCTGGTGGCGCTTGGCGTAAGAGTAAAGGTGGTAAACGACCTGAAGCTTGTTTTCTTTCGGCCAATCGAGCGCGGTCAAATCGGAGAGGACTTCGAATTGTGTTTCGGGATCGTCGCGCAGATAGCGGCAAACTTCGACGATCGACGGCGCTTCGACGTTGAGGCACGGATCGAACACATCGCCGCGAAAACCGCTGACTTTGCCGGGAAACCGCCGCTCCAGCTTGCCGTATATCTCTTTGGCCTCCACCTCCTTAAGTCCCCGCCCGCTCCTCGGACGTCTTGTTCACCTTGGGGGCCTTGACCAGCCAGCGCTCGCGCATCATCTTGTCTTGAATTCGGAGCAACCCTTCGGTCAACGCCTCCGGCCGCGGCGGACAGCCCGGCACATAGACATCGACCGGAATGATTTTGTCCACGCCTTTGCAAACCGAGTAGGCGACCTGGAACAAGCCGCCGCAGTTCGAGCAGCTTCCCATCGAGATGACGTACTTGGGATCGGGCATCTGATCGTAGAGCAGCTTGGTGCGCTTGGCCATTTTATAAGTCAACGTTCCGGCCACGATCATGAGATCGGACTGGCGCGGCGTCGCGCGCGGCACGCAACCGAAGCGGTCCAAGTCGGCGCGCGGCCCGCCGGTCTGCATCAATTCGATGGCGCAGCAGGCCAGGCCGAAGAGCATGTACCACTGGGAGGACGCGCGCCCCCAGTTGAGCAGGTCATCGACCTTGGTCGTGAAAACCGTTTCCGGCAACGAATTCAGCAGCGGTTGCATTTAAGCTCCTTCTTGCGGTTGAACTTTTTTGACCCATTCGAGATCGCCCTTGACCCAGGCATAGACCAGGCCGAGTAGCAAAATCGCGACGAACAACAAAATTTCCAAGAAGGCGAAGCCGCCCTGCCCGCTTTCGACCCAGCGGCGAAAAGCCGTCGCGACCGGGAAGATAAAAGCGATCTCGACTTCGAAAACGATGAAGATCAGCGCGACGATGTAAAAACGAACGTTGAAGTTGACCCAGGCGCTGCCGGTCGCCGGCTCGCCGCATTCGTAAGTCGAAAGCTTGCGCGCCTGCGGGTTGTTCGGGCGGAGGAATTTCCCGATCAGCAGATTGACGCCGACAAACCCGGCGCCCAAAGCCGTAAAGACCAAAACATTGGCAAAATCGAAAAGCATGGCAAGTTATCGGCTTAGAATTTCAGGTTAAAAGGGACCGAATTAATAAAATAACTCTAATCACAAATCCCCCTCAGCGTCAACTTGCATTCCGCCGCGCGGCATTGCCATCGCGCCCGTTTTTTACTAGAGTTTAGCGGTTTCTGAGCGAGGAATCCCAAGGAATCCAACAATGGGGAATAAGCTGCTGCAAAATTCGTATTTGTTGCTCGTTCTGCTTGGGATTTTTCCCACAACCGCGGCGGCCGAGAACCGCCCGGTCAAGGTCGCCTACAGCGCGATATCGGCCGGCATCGGCGGCTTATGGCTGACGCATGACGACGGAATCTTCAAGAAACACGGCCTTGATTCCTCGCTGATTTACTTTCGTAGCGGCACGACAGCGGCGCAAGCGCTGCTCGCCGGCGAAATCCACTTCGGCCACCTCGCCCCCGGGCCGATGATGACCGCGTGGGCGCAGGGCGCGGACTTCGCGTGGATCGGGACCACGGTGCATAAAATGGTCTTCACGCTCGTCGCCGAGCCGTCGATCGCCCGCGGCGAAGCTCTTAAAGGAAAGAAAATCGGCATCACGCGCATCGGCTCGGCCGCCGATCTCGCCGCCCGCGCCGCGCTCGAGCATCTCGGTCTGACAACGAAAGATGTCAGCTTGATCAGCATGGGCGGCATACCGGAAATTTTAACCGGCCTGCGCGCCGGCGCGGTGCAAGCGGCGATTCTCTCGCCGCCGTTTTCGACCGCGGCGCTCGATCTCGGTTATCGGAAATTGGTTTTCATTCCCGACCTGGGCAAGGAATTCTCTTTCTCCGGCATCGCGGTGAAGCGCGACTTTATCCATGCCAACCCGAACGTCGCGCGCGAGTTCATGGCCGCGCTGACGGAGGGCGCGAAAATTTACGCGGAAGATACCAAGGCCGCGCTCAACGTTCTCAGGCGCTACGCCAAAGTCGAGAAGGAATCGATTTTGGAGGCCGGCTATCGCGAATACGCCACCGCGCTCTCGAGCCCGCCGTATCCTTCGCTGAAAGGCCTCGAAGCCGTGCGCGAGAGTCTCGCCGAGACTACGCCCGTGCTGAAGAATGTTGACTTGAGAAAGTTCATCGACGATCGGTTCGTGAAGGCGAAGTAATGTTTAGACGCATCATTGCAGCCTCGAGGCGCGAGTTTTTACGTCGCGGCCGTTGGAGCCGCTCTTACCGATCTAGCCGTGGAGCGTAACACCGTCGTATCGCATCGGCCCGGAGAGAGGCTCCCGGGCGAATGGTCTTACACGGTCTGATAAGGAGGGTTGATATGCGAGTCGAAACCGAACGAAAAATGAAACGCTGGCGCGAGCAACGCTGGCTGCTCGATCAGGTGATCCAGACCCGTGGCCTCGATTGGGATCAGGGCCGCACGGGAAAAATTCTCCGCAACTGCGGCGCGGGCGTGGAGGCGGACCTGCGCGAGATCGGCCGCCGGACGCAAAAATTTACCGACATCCCGCGCGAGTTCTCGCGCGCCGCCGAGCGCCGCGAAAGTCTCGCGCGCGAGGCCGAGCAGGCGGGACATCCAGTGGAGGCGCGCGAGCATTACTACGTCGCGGCGACATTCTATACGAACGCGATGTGGGCGATTTACGAGGATAACAATCCGAAGCGCATCGCGTGGGGAGAAAAGAAGCGCGCCTGCTACGACAAGTTTATCCGGTTCGCCGGCCGGCCGATCGAGCGCGTCGCGCTGCCTTACGAAGGCAAGACGATCGAGGCCCTGCTGCACCTGCCGGCGGGAATGAAGCCGGGCGCGAAAGTTCCCTGCGTGCTCTACATTCCGGGAATGGACGGCGTGAAAGAAGACAACCCGCTTTACGGCGATCCGTTTATCGAGCGCGGCATCGCCATGCTGGCGATCGACGGCCCGGGCCAGGGCGAGACGCGCGCCAACGGAATTAAATGCACCGCCTCGAACTACGAAGACGCCGGCAAGCTCGCCTGTGATTATCTGGTGAAACGGCCGGAGATCGACGCGAATCAGCTGGCGATCATGGGCTCAAGCATGGGCTCGTACTGGGGGCCGCGCGTGGCCGCGGCCGAGCCGCGCTTCAAGGCGTGCGCGGTGAGCGGCGTCTGCGTCGAGCCGGGCCAGTTTACGATCTTCAATACGGCCTCACCGACTTTCAAGCTCAATTACATGTACATGTCCGGCTACGACGACGAGGCGGCGTTCGATGAATTCGCCAAGACGCTGACGCTGAAACGCGTCGCTTCGAAGATCGCCTGCCCTTATCTCGTCGTCGCCGGCGAAGACGACGAGCTGTGCCCGATCGAGTTCGTCTATGATTTCATGGATGAGGTCCGCGGACCGAAACTCCTCGTCGTTTATGAAGGCGAAAAGCATTCGATCCGTAACCCGCGCTCGCGCACGCTCATCGTCGATTGGCTCGCCGACCGGCTGCAGGGCAAGCCGCTGAAGGCGGAAAAAATCTACGTGGAACTCAGCGGCAAGGAAATCCACGCGCCGTGGTGATCGGAATAAAGCCGCATTCGTGTTCGTGATCGTGTTGGCCGAGCACGAGCCACGAGCACGAATCACGAAAAACTTCGAAGTGTAGTTCATGCGCATTCTTTACGGAGATCTGATCGGCGGAGCGAGCGGCGATATGTTCGTCGCGGCTCTGCTCGATCTCGGCCTCCCGCTCGAAGCTCTCAAGACCGAACTCAAAAAAATTCCAGCGCTCAAATTCCGCCTCGAAGTCGGCGCCAAGAAAGTCCACGCAATGCGCGCGACGCGCTTTCGCGTGCTCGCCGGAAAGAAAGAACCGGAGCGCGCTTGGGCGGAGATCCGCCGGCTGATCGACGGCAGCGCGCTCGATGCCGGCGTGAAAGAGCGCGCCATCGACATCTTCGCCCGTCTGGCCGAGGCCGAAGGAAAAATCCACGGCGTTGCGCCGGCAAAGGTCCACTTTCACGAAATCGGCGCGACCGACTCGATCGTCGATATCGTCGCCGCCGCGTTCGCCGTCCATCACCTGAAGATCGATGCGTTTCATTTTTCCCGCATTCCGCTAGGCCGCGGCGTTACCCGTTCGCGCCACGGCCCGCTGCCGCTGCCCGGCCCGGCAACGCTGGAGCTGCTCAAAGGTTTGCCGGTTCGCTGGCTCGATTGGGAGGGAGAGACAGTGACGCCGACGGGCGCCGCGATCATTGCAACACTGGGGTCGCATTTCGGCGCGCCGCCCGAGATGATCGTGGAGGAGATCGGCTACGGCGCCGGCGAAAAGGAATTTCCCGACCGGCCCAACATGCTCCGTCTCGTTCTCGGCCGGGACGACAGCGCCTGGGAGCACGACGAGATGGTCGTGATCGAGACCAACATCGACGACATGAACCCGGAGTTTTACGACTACGTCGTCGAGCGGCTCTTCGCCGCCGGCGCGCGCGACGTTTCTTTGTCGCCGATTCAGATGAAGAAGAATCGCCCGGGAACGCTTCTCCGCTCCATCTGCGAGCCGGCTCTGAGGGACACGTTGGCAGAGATTATTTTTCAGGAGACGACGACCATCGGCCTGCGCTACTATCCGGTCAAGCGCGTGACCCTCAAGCGCGCGGCCGCGCGCGTCAAAACCAAATTCGGCACGATAAAAGTAAAAGTTATTGCGGCGCTCGACGGCACAAGAAGAGCGACGCCCGAATACGAAGACTTGAAACGAATCGCCGCGGCGAAAAACATTCCTTTGAAAGTTCTCTACGACGAGGTGCTGCGGAGTTTCGGGGGCTAAAACCGCAACCATGTCCGACAGTCCGCCAGAAATCACCCGGCCGGCGTCGTTGCTGCCCTGGGCGTCGCTTCGCTATCGCGAATTCGGCCTGTTCTTCGTCGTTTCGCTTTTTGTCACGACGGCGCAACAAATGCGCCTGACGCAGAATCTCTACCAGGTTTATGAATTGTCGGGATCGGCGTTCCAGCTCGGTCTCACCGGTCTGGCGCAGGCCATC
>JBGPTS010000195.1:0-6486 GCA_041490745.1 Binatia bacterium
AACGTGAGGGCGTTGAGCTTGTCGGAATCGTTCAGGCGCGCGGTCGCGACGCCGTCATCGACTTCGTAGAGAAAACTCTGGTACGCCATATTTACTCCCTTGGAGTACTGGAGTAATGGAGTGATGGGTAAAGCAAGTTTCGGTCCTCCGGATTCCAGTACTTCAACACTCCATTACTCCAATCTTCTTGCTTCACACCGTAGCAAGTTTGAAAGCATAGGGTCTTGCCGGATGAACGTCAACCGTTTGCGCTATTGCTACCCCGGCGGACACTCTCTATAATCACGCCATGTTTTACCGCTCCCATTGGCTGTGCGTTCTCTTGCTCGCGGGCTGTTCTTATGTTCCGTTCGTCTCCAAAGCGCCGGAGGCCCATGCCGTCCAGGAAGACGAAGAAACGAAGATCAGTCGGCAGTTCCGGCGCGAAGCAAGAAAGCAGCTCGACCTGGTGAGCAATCCGGAGATCGAGGGCTATGTCGATCAGATGGGCCGGCGCATTCTGTCGGTCATGGGGCCGCTGGCTTTCGAGTATCGGTTCTTCGTCGTCGCCGACCCGTCGCTGAACGCCTTTTCGGTGCCGGGCGGATCGATCTACGTTTATACCGGGCTGCTGGAGCGGGCGCGCAGCACGGACGAGGTCGCCGGCGTGATGGGACATGAAATCATTCACGCCAAGGACCATCATCTGTTGCGTCTCTCCGGTCCCGATCCGATCAGCATCCTGGGGCTGCTTGGAGTGATTGCCGCCGGCGTCATAGGCGGGCCGACGGCTCAGGCGGCGGGCGCGGTGGCTCAGGGGCTGGCAGCGACGCGACAGTTCTCCTACAGCCGGCAACTCGAAATGGAAGCGGATACGCTGGGCGTAAAGTACATGGCGCAGGCGGGTTACGATCCCAAGGGCGCTCTGGGCTTTATGAAAACGCTCGACCAACAAAGGGCCTTAAGCGCGTCCGACGTTCCCGCCTATCTGTTGACGCATCCGATCACGCAGGATCGCGTGGCCAATATCGAATTGGTCATTCGCTCGCTGAATACGGCACGGTCCAGTGCGGACGGCGCCGATCCGCTGAAACGTATCCAGGCGCTGCTGCGCTTGGAACGGCACGACGACGAAGCGTTGATCCGCGAGCAGGGAAGAGTTTTGAGCCAGCAGCCCAACAACGCCGAGGCGCTACATTTTCTTGCGCTGGCGCAACAATTCCAGGGAAAATTAATTCAAGCGCGCGAGAATTACGAGAAGGCGAGAATATTCGACGCGAAGCGGACTGGCCTCGATCGCGATCTCGGTAGACTTTACGGCCAGATGGGGGAATTCCGGCTGGCGCACGAGGCGTTCGACCGGTCGATCCGCGCCGAGCCGCGCGACGCCGTGAACTATCTTTATTTGGGCGAGCTATTCGAGCGGGAGAACAATCTCCGCGACGCGGCGGGCGCGTACCTCAACGCGATCAATCTCGCGCCGCTGTCGCCGATGGGGTTTAACCGGCTCGGCCTGGCCTACGGCCGGATGAACCGGGAAGGCGACGGCCATTATTACCTCGGCCGCTCGTTATGGCTGCAAGACGAAGATGAGAAAGCGATCACCGAATATGAGCGGGCGATCAAATTTTCAGGACCCGGTTCTCCGCGAGGCCAGATGATTAGAGAAGAACTGGAAGGACTCAAAGCTCGACGCAGATAATTTATTCTGCCGCGGGGACGGGAAACGCATAGAGCTTCGCGCGGGCAGGTCGTGCCAGGCGCTGCTCTCGCTTCAATAAAAACTCCCGCATATAGTCCGGGTCGAAGCCCAAGAGACCGCAGATATTATCGAAAGAGAACAGCCATTCGGTGCTTCGATCGGCGACCCACTGCAAAGCGTTTTCGTACAATTCTCTCCCGCCGCCGTTTCGCGCTCCCCGGTACTTCTCCAGACATTCCACGGCGTCCTTGAGGACCGCGATCATGAGGCGCTTTTCACCCTCGAGCTGGCGCGACAGACCCCGATTGCCCCAAAACTGAGAAGGCAGGCAGGTATCCGGCTCCAGAATTCTTGCGAGGAAATCGTCGTACATATTATGCCTGTTTGGTTTAAACTAGAATGCAAGTATATAGCACAGGCCAGAGGGAATTTCAACGAAATTCTTTGGCCGTGAGTCCGAAATGCGATTTGTGGGAAATATCTTCTGATTCCAGCGAGTTGGAGCTTAAAACCCGTCCATTAAACCGGCCCGGCCGGCCTTCGCCACGTAGTGATCCCAAACTTTTTGGATGACCGACGTCTTACGCCGGCCTTTGGCGACCCGGTTGACCTCGTCGTCGGTGTAGAAGCGGATCGGCCCCAACGTCGAAGCCAAGCAGACACGCGCCGCGCTTTCTTCCAGATCGACGCAGGCGGCGAAGGTCCACTCGATCGACTGACCCACGACGATCGAGCCGTGGCCGCGAAGAATCGCCGCGTCGCGCGCGCCGAGCGTTCGGGCGACTTCATCTCCCTGCGCATCGGTATGGATGAGAGCCGGATCGTTGTACACGGGGATCGCGCCAGGGCCGAAGAGCGCGCCGGGATTGGAGGCCGGAATCAGCGGGCGATCCGCCATGCTCAACACGACGACCATCCGATTATGCAGATGCGCGACACTCTGCACGTCGTCGCGCACGCGATAGGTTCGGATGTGCATCGGCAGCTCGGAAGGAGGATTCCACTTGCCGTCGATTTTTTTTCCGTCGCGGTCCACCGTGACCATGTCATCCGGCGTGACCTCGCAGCGGCTCACGGGATGGCCGTGAATTAAAAACCGGTCGGTGCCGGGTATCCGCGCGCTGATGTGGCCGCTGTAGTCCACCAGCTCGGCGACGAACAACATACGGCAGGCCATCGCCAGTTTCTTTTTTAACTCGTCTATTTCCGACATGAAATCCCCTTTCGGCGTTCCAAGTTTCAAGCTGCGTGCTTAGACGCATACCATCACCCTATGGAACTCGCAACTTATGGCTCGTGACCAACCCTTGCCGGTTCGGCGTGGAAATGTTTATTTGAAACGGTATTCGAAAGGAGTCTCTATGCCGGCCAACAGCGCCGAGGGCATTCGTTGGAATTTGAGCGATCTTTTCGCGTCGCATGACGATCCGCGGATCGAGGCGACGCTGGATGAATGTCGCGCGTGGGCCGAGGCGTTCAGCCTGCGCTGCCGGGGCAAGATCGCCGCCGGCATGGATGCGAAAGAGCTTTGCGACGCGCTCAGAGGATTGGAAGAGATCGAAGACAGCTTGAGCCGGGTCGCGAGCTTTGCGAGCCTTCTCTACGCGGCGGATTCCGCGCGCGCCGAATACCAAGACCTCGAGCAACGAGTCGAACAGCGGGTAACGGAGATACGAAATCTGCTGCTCTTCTTCGAGCTGGAATGGCTCGATCTCGCCGACGAGGCCGCGGCGCGGCTGATTCAAAATCCCGAGTTAAAAAACTACGCGCATTTTCTCGCCAACCTGCGCCGCTTTCGTCCGCACAAACTCGCCGAGGCCGAAGAGAAAATAATCAACGAGAAGGACAATACCGGCAGGAATGCTTTCGGCCGGCTGTTCTCGGAAATCACTTCGACGCTGAACTTTTCGCTCGAACGAACCGGCAAGCGAGAAGAGCTGACTCTGAGCGAAATTCTCGCGTTCCTGCACGGGCCGGACCGCGAGCTCAGACGGCGCGCGATGGAGACATTGTACGAGGGCCTTTCGGCGCACCGGCAGACGCTGACTTTTATTTACGACACACTGGTGCAGGACCATCTCACGATGGATCGCCTGCGGCGCTATCCGAATCCGATGCTGGAGCGCCATCTCGTCAACGAGATCGACGCAGCGGCCGTCGGCAAGATGATGGACGTGACGGAGGCGAACTACGGCATCGCGCACGAATATTTCGAGCTCAAGGCGCGGCTCCTCGAGCTGCCGCGTCTCGCGCTCTACGATCAGTACGCGCCGGTCGGCAAAGAGGCGAGCGTCTTTCCGTACTCCCAGGCGCAGGAGATTATTCTCGACGCGTTCCAGGCCTTCAGCCCTATTTTTCGCGAGACGGCGGCGGAGTTTTTCGCCAGGCACTGGATCGACGCGGAAATCCGCAAGGGCAAGCGCGGTGGGGCTTTTTGCGCCTCGCCTTCGCCACGACTGCATCCTTACATTCTCTGTAACTACACCGACAATCTCCGCGACGTCATGACGGTCGCGCACGAGCTGGGCCACGGCCTGCACGGTTGCTTGAGCCGCAAGCAAAGTTTTTTCAACTACGACACGCCGCTGACGACGGCCGAGACGGCTTCGGTCTTCGGCGAAATGCTGGTGTTCGATTATCTGGTCGAACGGCAAAAAGATCCTCAAGTGCAGATCGCGCTCATCGCGGGCAAGCTCGAAGACACTTTCGCCACGGTGTTTCGCCAGAACGTGCTGACGCGCTTCGAAGAAGCGGTCTTCTCCAAGCGACGCGCGGGCAGATTGACGCCCGACGCCGTCGGCGATCTCTGGATCGGTGCCAACAAGCCTTACTACGGCGACGCGGTGGAAATGCCGGAAGGATATCGCTGGGGCTGGTCGTACATTCCCCACTTCATCCACAGCCGTTTTTACTGCTACAGCTATGTCTTCGGCCAGCTTCTAGTTCTGGCGCTTTATCGCATGTACCGCGAGGAGGGAAAGAGTTTTGTCCCGAAATATCTCGCGCTGCTCGAAGCCGGCGGTTCCGACAGCCCCGAAGCGCTGCTCAAGCCGCTCGGCGTCGAAATTCACGACCCGAAATTTTGGCAAAAGGGATTTGAGGAGATAAAAGGGCTGGTGAAGCGGATGGAAGGGCTGATCACAGGGTAGACAGACCATCCTCCAGCGTCGGGTACTTCAGCGCCGGAATCAGCTCCTCCCGCGCGCGTTTGGTGTCGCCCCAGTGTGAGACGCGGCCGATGGTGATGAAGTCGCGCGTCAGCGGCGACGGTTTTCTCGCAACGCTTGCGAGCAATTCACAAAGGCCGGCTACGGCGTAGATCGTCCATACCGGCGTGCGGAACGGCCGGCGGCATTTCCATACGTCGCAAGCTTTGTCCAGGAATTCTTGCAGTGTCACCGGATGCTCGTCGCCGAGGTGATAAATCCCTTGCACGCCGGGTTTGAGAATCGCTGTTTCGGTCGCTCGTAAAAAGTCCGCAGTGGAGATGAGCTGAAACCAGGTCGGCTCACGCCAGACGCCGAGAAGTCGCCGCTCGGCGAGCCAGCGCGCCGCGTCCACCATTAGAATTCCGCGCCCATAAACCATGCCGAGCCGAAGCACGACGGGCGTTGTTTCTATACCTTTCGTTCGCTCGAAGAGAAGCCGCTCCTCTTCCAGCCGGGTTTTCGCATGGGCGGAAATCGGCTCGCGGTCCAACCTTCCCGTCGCGGGATGGTCAGGAGTAGTGACGCCTTCGACGTGAGGAAACGAGATCAAAATGATTCGTCCGACGTTGGCTTTGAGCGCAGCGTTTACAAGGTTGGAGAACCACTGTGTGTTGGTAACCGGCAGAAACCGCTCCGGCCGCGGCGCAAAGAGAATGCCGGCGAAGTGAACGATGACATTGGCGCCGGCGACGGCGGGAGAGAGAGTTTCGGGTTTCGCCAGATCCGCTTGAATGATTGATACGTTGGAAGCGCCGGCAAGATCGGGAGGAAGCGGCCTGCGGTGATACATCAAGCGGAGATTGTGTTCGCCTTGAACGAGATGTCGAGCGAGCAAGCCGCCGAGATTTCCGGCGGCGCCGGTGATGAGAATTGTGGGAGATGGCACAAAGTTAGTCGTCAGACGGCGGTATGCCACCGTAAGCCGTGACGAGGGCGCTTTTTTCTACATCAAAACCTGAATCAGCGCTTTCGCCGCTGCGGGAGAAACTCCGAGAGGGCGGTGAGCGAGCGGGCCGCCTTCGGCGAGGACGGGTTCCAACTCGTCCAGGCTCGGAAGGTCCGTGCGTTTCCAAAAGAGGCCGATGGGAATGATCTCGCCCCAGAGGTAGGCCTTGTCCATGGCGGCGCGAAAGTCCGTTGGGTCATGGCCCATCTCTTCGAGTTTTTTGACGCGGGCTTTGAAAAACTCATGGCTGTTGTCATTATTGTAGGTGACACAAGGGCTGAACACGTCAATGAGGGCAAAGCCTCTGTGCTGGATGCCGCCTTTGATGAGTTCCACGAGATGTTTTTGCTGTCCGGTGAATCCGCGCGCTACGTACGTGGCGCCCCCGGCTATGGCGAGGGAAATCGGGTTGATCGGGTTCTCCACGCTGCCGAAAGGCGTGCTCTTGGTTTTCATCCCTTTGGTGCTGGTGGGCGAGATCTGGCCTGTGGTGAGCCCGTAGATCTGATTGTCCATCACGAGATAGGTGAGATCGACGTTGCGCCGCAGCGTGTGGAGGAAATGGTTTCCGCCGATGCCGAATCCATCGCCGTCGCCACCCGTGGCGATGATCTTCAGTTTGTGGTTCGCGAGCTGCGCGCCCGTGGCTA
>JBGPTS010000196.1:0-6433 GCA_041490745.1 Binatia bacterium
CTCGGCGACGGGGTCGATCCCTTCGATTGCGTCGCCGACGAGCTTCAGTTGGTCGAGGAAAATCTCACCCGCTCGATCCGCTCGGCGGAAAAAACTCTCACCGACATCGCGGCGCACTTGATCTGCGGCGGCGGCAAGCGCATCCGGCCGATGATCACCTTGCTCGCGTTCAAGGCTTTCGGCGGCAAAAAAGTCGAGGACATCGTCGATATCGCCACCGCGCTGGAGCTCATCCACACCGCCACGCTGCTCCACGACGACATCATCGACGGCGCCGAAACCCGGCGCGGCAAAGAGTCGGCTTTCAAGAAATTCGGCCTCAAGGCGACGCTCGTCACCGGAGATTTTTTGTTCATCAAGGCTTTCGAGTTCGCGGGCAAATTCGACGAAACGGTCGTCCAGTGGACCGCCGACGCCTGCACCCGGCTGACCGAAGGGGAGATTCTCCAGGGATTTTTCAATCGCAACCGGGCGGTCACCGTGCCGGACTATTTGGAGATCGTCAAGCGAAAAACCGCCTCGCTGTTTCAGACCGGCGCCAAGATCGGTATCTATCAAGCCGGCGCGAGTCCCGCGCTGGTCGAAGAGATGGACCGGTACGGCCTCAATCTCGGCGTCGCCTTTCAAATCATCGACGACGTGCTCGACGTGATCGGCCATAAGGAGTTGCTCGGGAAACCGACCGGCATGGATCTGCGCGACGGTAATCCCTCGCTGCCGATTATTCTCGCGCTCAGTGGAAAGCAGCGGGCCGTCATCGACGCCTTCCAGTGCGCCGCGCCGGCGGAGGAAAAAATCCGCGAAGCTCTCGCCGCCATCAGCGACGGGCCGGTGATTGCGGAGGCCCGCGCGCTCTCGCGCGCTTACGCGGAAAAGGCGCTGGGCCCGGTAAAGAAGCTCCCGCCTTCGCTTTACCGCAACGCCTTGAAGGGCCTGATCCATCTGATTACCGAACGCAACTTTTGACGCCGCCGCGGCCTCACCGGCCGCGGCCCGTTTTCCCCGCACGCAATGCCATCATCCGAGCGCCGGCGCGCAGAGCACGTTCGCGGATTATTCGACCGGATCGCACGCCGCTACGACTTGCTCAACCGCATCATCAGTTTCCATCTCGACACTTACTGGAGGAAAAAAGCGGTCGGGGCCGCGCTCCGCGGCGGCGAACGCCTGGTGCTCGACCTCGGCACCGGCACGGGCGATCTTGCGTTTACGGCCGCCAGGGGTATCGGCGGCGGCAAAATCGTCGGGCTAGATTTTTCTTTCGAGATGCTCCGTCTGGCGGTAAGGAAGCGAGAGAAAGAGCGCGGCGGCGGCAATACCTTTTACGTTTCGGCGAGCGCGTTGGCGCCGCCGTTCAAAGACGCGAGCTTCGACGCGGCCGTGAGCGCTTTCGTCCTGCGCAACGTGACCGATCTGCCGCGCTTCTTCGCCGAAGCTTATCGCGTGCTCAAACCCGGCGGGCGACTGGTCACACTCGACATGTTCCCCCCATCGCTTTTTATTTTTTCTTTTTTCTACTCGCTTTATTTTCATCATCTCATGCCGTGGGTCGGCGCCCGCCTGACTAGGGACCGGGAGGCTTACCGATACCTTTCAACGACGGTCAAAAAATTCCACGCGCCGGAAGCGATCGCCGAGATGATTGCCCGAACCGGCTTCGGCAACGTGACGACGCAAAAATTTCTGAGTGGCGCGGTCTGCCTCCACGCCGCGGACAAGCCGAGAGAGAGTTAAGGCGCGATGCAGGCGTTTCCGGCGAGTTTTCTACTGCTATTTCATCAAATAGCCTTGGGCGGTCTCTTCGCCGTCGCGGCGACGCCGTTTCACGAGCTGTCGCGCGGCTTTTACAAATCCACCGGCGGTGTGCTGTTCATCGTCGGCGCGCTGGGCCTGCTCGGTAAAATCGACCTGCTGCGCAAAGCCCCGGACGGCGCGAGCGCCGAGACTCTGATCGAGCTCGCACTGCACGGACTGTTCATCGCGGCCTTCGCCCTCTATCTTTACTCGCTTTGGGGCGAGCGGGAAATTTTGCGCGCGCGCCTCTTCTCGATCACACTATTCGCCGGGCTGGCCGCGCTAATGTTGAGCTCGCGCGCCTTCCACCAGGCGCCCTTCCGGTCGGTCGAAACTTTCGTTTATCCCGCGAGCTTTCTTTTTTCCGCGTTGCTTTTGGGAGGAGTCACGGTGGGCATGCTGATCGGCCACTGGTATTTGATCGACACCGGCCAGAGTATCGATCCGTTTATCCGTATCTTCAAGTTTTTTTTCTTCGCCTTGGTGCTGCAAACCGCGTTTTTCGCGCTCCTTCCGGCCGCGCTTTATTTCTTCGGCGGCGCGGAAACGGCGCAGAACTTGCGGCGGCTCTGGGCGGAGCATCAGACACTCGTCGTGAGCCGCTTGCTGACGACGCAGGCGGGCTCCTTGATCCTGTCGTTTATGATCTGGCGGACTTTGAAGATTCCGCACACGATGGCCGCGACCGGCCTTTTCTATATCGCTCTGTTAGGAGTTTTTGTCGGGGAGATTCTCGGAAGGCAGATCCTCGCTTTGACCGGCGTGCCCTTCTAGCACGGCCGATGTCGCGGACTCAACGGCCGGCGCGAAGACTTTGATTTTTGTGATCCTGAGCCCTTTGGAAGTCCAGCCGAGATCGTAACCGACCGCCATTCCTTCTCTCAGTTCTTCCGGCTTCTGCACGTCGCCCAGCAGGATCACCAGGTCGAAGGCAAACTGCACTTCGCGCCCGCTCTCGGTCCGCACCACTCCCAGGTTGTTGCTGGGAAAAAGCTTGCTGATGACGCCATGATGCCAAAGGTCCTCAGGTGGTTTGTTCTCGAGATTTTCTTCGGCCACGGTTCGACTCTCCCTCAGGAATTTTTTCCGATTCGTTTAGCCTGTAGCAGCGCGCCGGCCTTCGCCGCCAGCGCGGCGATGAGATGGCCCATCTTCGCGTGCTCGGGTTCGAGGTCGGCTTTGACGCCGAAATGCGCCAGCGCCTCGCTGCAAACCGGGCCGATCGAAGCGACGACCATTCCCGCCAGCGCGCCGCGCAGCCGCGATTCGAGATGTTCCCCGGCGGCAATTTTAAACAGGTGATCGATTTGCGTCGCGTTGGTGAACAGCGCCGCATCGACCCGGCCGGCGGCGATTTCGCGCGCGGCGGACTTTAACGGTCCGGTGTCTTCCGGCAGCGCCCAGCGATAGACCGGAACGGAAACAACGTTGGCGCCGAGCGATTTTAGCCCGTCGATCAACTCCGGCCGGGTGATGCCGTATTCCTGCACCGCGATTGTCCGGCCGCGCATACCGCTCATTTTTTTCACCTCGGCTAAAATTTCCCTCCAGGTATTCGGCTCAGGCACGGCGACGGCCGGTTTCAAACCGATTTCTTTCAGCGCCGCGACCGGCTTGGGGCCGCGCGCTACCAGCGTCGCGCGTCCGAGCGCTTCGGTAATCTCTTCTTTAGAATGCAAGGAACCGATCGCTTCGATAAGCGTGCGCGCGCCGACACCGGTTAAGAAAATCACCACGTCGATCTTGCCCGCCGAGAGATCGCGCATGAACGCGAGCGCGGCGGTGTTCTCGTTAAGCGGCAACTCGCGCATAGACGGCGCGACGATCGCCGTGCCGCCGTAGCGCTCGATTAGCGCGCCCATTTCGCGGCCGCGGCGGCTCTCGAAGGAAACGACTTTCAGCCCTTCAAGTCCGGTCTGGGAATGGTCTTCCATCTTGAGCATTGCTTTCGAGGGCGGCGGCTCTCTCGCGGGGCAAAAACCATCTGAGCCTACTGCCGAGATCGACGACCTCGCCGACGACGATCACGACCGGCGGGCGGACCGCGCGCGCTTTCTCGACGATATCGGCAAGCGTCCCCTCGATCGTTTCTTGTTGATCTGTCGTGCCCCAGCGGACGAGCGCGACCGGCGTCTCCGGCGCGCGCCCGTAGGCGAGCAGTTCGGAGACGATGCGCGGCAGATTTTTCAGGCCCATTAAAATCACGAGCGTATCGACCGCCGTAGCGAGTCGGCTCCAATCGACGCGCGCGCCGTCCTTGCAGGCTTCGTGGCCCGTAATTACGGCGAAAGATGACGAGACATTACGATGCGTGAGCGGGATACCCGCGTAGGCCGGCACCGCAACCGCGGAGCTGACGCCGGGAACGACTTCGAATTCGATGCCCGCTGCCGCCAGCGCTTCGGCCTCTTCCCCGCCCCGTCCGAGCACGAACGGGTCGCCGCCCTTGAGGCGAACCACGCGCCGGCCGGCGCGCGAGTGGTCGATCAATAGACTGTTGATTTCTTCCTGCGGCAGACTGTGAAATCCGGTTGCCTTGCCGGCAAAAATCCGAAGCGCCGCAGGCGGCGCCTCTTCGAGCAGCGCGGGGTTTACCAGCCGATCGTAAACGATCGCATCGGCGGCGTGTAGCAGCTCCAGCCCGCGCACGGTGATAAGGCCGGGATCACCCGGCCCTGCCCCGACGAGATAGACTTTTCCGTTTTTCATACTATGCGCTCACGTGCTCGCGCAGGTAGCGCTTGGCTCCTTCGATGTCTTTCTGTCGGATCAACCGGCGCAAGCCGCCGTTCAAAGCGCGGCTCCAGCTCTCCGCGCTCGCCGCCACACCGCGCTCTTTGAGATCGCGCCGGACTTCGGCGACAACCTCCGAGAGAATCGCGTAGTCTTCGGTGAAATAGCGTTCCAGCTCTTCGCGAATGGCGCGCGCGAGCGCCGGGCTGGCGCCGCCGGTGGCCACGGCCACTTGAAGCTCGCCGCGGCGAAGAATCGACGGAAGAATAAAATCGCAATGCGCCGGATCGTCCGCTGCGTTGAGCCACACGCCGCGCTCGCGCGCTTCGTCGTAGATTGCGCGGTTGATCGCGCCGTCGTCGGTGGCGGCAAAGGCGAGTTCGTAGCCCGTGAGATCGCCGGGGCGGTACTCCCGCGCGACGCGCTCAAGTTTGTTTTTCAACGCGAGAGTTTCCAGCCTGTCGGTAATGCGCGGACTCACGACCGTGACCGCCGCGCGGGCTTCCAGCAAGCTTTCCACCTTACGCTCAGCGACCTGCCCGCCGCCGATTACCACACAGCGCCGCCCGGCCAGATTTAAAAAGATCGGGTAATAGGCCATCGCGTTTTTAGGTTAAGTCATTCTCCGTGCCAAGTCCAGACGCACGAAGCCGGGGAAGGTCGCTTAACCGGTTCCTACGCAGCATCCGTTAGCAAAGACGAGAGACGATCCGCAGCGAGTGAAGCGTTTCAACAGCCGGTTAAAACCCGAAAGTGATTGCGGTTATTTTTTCCGGAAGAAAATATTTTGCGCCGCGGCTCCGGAATATTCAGTTACACCATACGCGCGTTTGGTGAAAAATTGCCATAGCAGATACGCGTCGATCAGAATGACGGCCAACAGGACAGCATAAGCTGACGGACTTTGCAGCACTTGGAGTTCGACAAAGACTCGGGAAAATCCGAAGCCCACGATCCAGGCGTCGAAGCTCATGCAGACGCGCCGGAAAGTTTCCGCCTTTACGTGCCTGATGAGATAAAACCCCAGCGGAATTCCCAGCACCACACCGGGCACGAGTGGGAAGAGAAGCCCGCCGCTCTCGATGCTATAGAGACCCAGGAAGTAGTAGGCCACGGCCGTCAGAGTCGATTCAGCCACACGTATGAGGCTCAACGCGGCCCGGAATTCTTCTTTATGGAACCCCTGATTATTAAAGAGCAGGGCCAAGGGGGGACCGGAAATCGTCGTCAACGAGTAGAGGACCCCCACACCCGCGCCAAAAGGGACGCCGATCGCTTTCTCGGAATGAATGGGCCGTCTCAGACCGGCGGTCTGAAGAAGAATCAACGGCAACAGGATCGCATAAGTGAAAAATTTGATCCACGCGGGATTCGCCGAAAAAAGAACATGGCTCCCTCCCACGACGCCTAAAACGAGTCCGATCAAAATAGGCGATACCCGCCTCCAAACCTTCGGCAGGCTCTTCCGGTTGATGAACAGGACGTAGCTATTCAGCGTCACCTCAACCAGCACCATCGCCGGATTCAAGAGACGATTCGTGTAGAAAAGCAACGCGATCGGGACGGTAATGGACGAGAATCCGTAACCCAACGCCCCGTTGATAGTGGCGGCAACAAAGGCGACCCCCAGTAAAGTCAGCGTCTCGAACGTCATGAATATGAATCCTCGGGCCGGTGAGACGCTTTACACCTTCGCCGCCACAGCCTCTTCGCGATGAACGTGCAGGCCGCACTCCTTGGTTTCAGGATTTTCCCACCACCAGCGCCCGGCGCGGATGTCCTCGCCCGGCTTGACGGCGCGTGTGCAGGGGGCGCAGCCGATGCTGGGATAACCCTGATCGTGAAGCTTGTTGTAAGGGATATTATTTTCTCGGATGTAATCCCACACCTGCTTGTGGCTCCAGTC
>JBGPTS010000197.1:0-6402 GCA_041490745.1 Binatia bacterium
CGAAAAGCATCGGCCAGAGCGGCATGATGCCCGCGGGACCCAACTGCGGATTCCAACCTTTGAAAGCGGGAATTTGAAATTGCGCCACCTCCGGCTTGATGAACGTCCCCAGCGCCGCGCCGGCGAGACCGAGAATCATCGACATCGCCGTGATCCAAAATCCCACATAGACCACCGGCTGCGCCATGCGCCAGATCGGCAGCACCGAGCCGGCGTAACAGAAGGCGCAGATGGCGATCGCCCAGAAAAGCAGACTCGGCATGATCTGCGCCTCGGCGCCTTTGAAGCCGGCGAGCGTCGGATCGAAGTAAGTCACGATCGGCGCGCCGCCGGTGAGCGAATTGAAAAACGCGTTCAACGACGAGAACGCTCCTTCCGTGATAGGCCCGGCAAGAATCCCGATGAACGCTACGCCGACCGTCAGCACGGTTGCCGGGAAGAGTCCCACTCCCCATCGGTAGAGCATTTGGCCGAGCAGCAATCCCATGACGACGAGCAGAATCATGCCGAGATGCGTCTTCGGCTGCGAGTCCATGGTCTGCGCCATGATGCCGACGAACGCGCCGGCGATGAGCAACAGGTAGAAAAAGATGAAGAGAAAAAGAATCGTCCGCGTGCGCGGCGAGATCAGATGGTGCGCCACGGCGGAGAGGCTGTTGCCGTCGTTCCTGACCGAGAGCACGATCGCGCTGTAGTCGCTGACCCAGCCCATGAACGAAACGCCGAGGACGAGCCAGACAAAAGCCGGCAGCCAGCCCCACAGACTGGCCGCGACAATCGCGCCGACGATCGGCCCGGCGGCGGCGATCGACTTGAAGTGATAGCCGAAAAGGATGTTGCGGTTGGTCGGCATGAAGTCCACGCCGTCCATGTAGAGCGTGGCGGGAGTGGCGCGCTTGGGATCCGATTGAATGACGTTACGGTCGATCCGACGGGCGTAGCGCGTATAGGCCAAGTAGATCGTTGCAACGCCGATGATGACGGCCAACAAGGCGTTCATGCCTTACCTCCTGTCGCGGCAGTGTTGCCTGAATCGGCCGAGATCATATACTTTCGCGTTGTTAGCGGCAACAACGCCGGTCGGTGCTGCGCCGGCGCTTGGGAGAGAATCGCATGAACGATTCGCGGTGGTTGGAATTGACCGACGATGCGCTGGAAAAACTCCTCGTCGAGCGCTGGCTCTTTCGCGGCGCACTTCTCGTCGTAATGATGACCGCCGCGGTTCTTACCACCTACGTTGGGATGCAGGGGCTACTTACGTTCCTCGATCGCGTCACCGTCGGCGCGCTCGTCTGTCTGACGGTTTCCGCCGGCGCCGGTGTTTTCGTGATGCGAAACAAAGACATCCGCATTCACCGGGAACTCCGGCGGCGGCGTTGTTAGCCGCCTGTGTACCGAACGAAGAATTACTGTTTCTTCGCTTCCACGCGCCAGAGATAAAGCGTGTGATCCCAGCCGGACGAGTCCTTCACCAGCTCCGTCCTGACCGGCTTCCAATCCCCCATGTCGAAGTCGTGCGACACGACGCGCGAGCCGGGCTTCATCTGGCTCCAGATATTCGGCCGCATCATCATGTTCACTTCAGGAAGCAGATACATCGTCAACACGGAAGCGTCCGATAGATCGACGGTCCGGATATCCTGCTGGCGAATCTCGACGAGTTTTTCCACGCCGGCCTTCTTGATGTTTTCGTGCGATTCTTTAATGCGCTGCGGATCGATCTCGAAACCGATCGCTTTGACTCCGTATTTCTTCGCCGCAGTGACGACGATCCTACCGTCGCCGGAGCCGAGGTCATACACCACGTCGCCCTTCTTGACCTGGGCCATCTCCAGCATTTTGTCCACGACGTCCTGCGGAGTCGGAACATACGGAACAATTTTCTTGGAATCGTCGTACTGAGCTTGAGCCGCCGCGCCGTTGCCGAACACTCCGCCGGCAATCGAGATCAGGCCGGCGGCAGCCGTCAACGTCAAGAACAGCCCGACCGACAAAAGCGATTGCTTCATTTTCATCGAGTCGCCTCCTGGAATTTTTCTTGCGAACCGAGGGGAAAACTATCGGATAGCTCCGGAGGTGTCAAGGGAACCGAATCGGAATCGGGGTAACCGCCGATTTGTTGAAAGACCGCGGTGTTTCTGCCATTAGTGGGCCGTGAAGCTCGTTGGGCTGACCGGCGGCATTGCCTCGGGGAAGAGCACCGTCGCGTCCATGCTGCGGGAACTGGGCGCGAAGATCATCAACGCCGACGACCTCGCGCGCGTCGTCGTCCAGCCCGGCAATGAAGCCTGGAGAGAAATCGTCGCCGCCTTCGGCAAGGAAATTCTCGGCCCGGATCGCGCCATCGACCGGGAGAAATTGCGGAAAATTATTTTTTCGGACGATCGCGCCCGCCAGCGGCTCGACGCGATCACTCACCCGCGCATTCGCACGCTCGCCCAGACACGGGCGCAAGAACTCGCCGCCAAAGGATCGGACATCGTCGTCTACGAGGCGCCGCTTTTGTTTGAGACCGAGGCGCACTCGTGGATTCGTCCTGTGATCCTGGTCGCCTGCGACGACGCCGCGCAAAGACGAAGACTCAAGGCGAGAGACCGGCTGAGCGAGAAAGAAATCGATCGGCACGTCGCCGCTCAAATGCCGCTCAGCGAAAAACGGGCGCTCGCCGATTACGTGATCGAAAACAGCGGCGATTTGGACGATCTGAGACGGCAGGTTAGCGACACGTGGACGAAAATAACCGGCACCGAGCGGTAAGCAGTCGGCTGGCCTTCCGTCTTTATTTGATCCTCTCCAGGTAAGTTCCTTCAGACGGATCGACCCGAACTTTATCTCCCACCTGGATGAACGGCGGCACCTGCACGGTCACGCCGGTCTCCAACTTCGCCGGTTTATAGGACGCGCTGGCCGTGGCGCCTTTCATGCTCGGCTCGGTATCGACGACTTCGAGATCGACCGTAGAAGGCGGGCTGATCCCGACGGGCTTGCCGTCGAAGAATTCGATCTCGACGACGTGATTGGGCAGCAGGTATTGCAACAGGTCTCCGATTTCCTCGGCCGAGAGCGAGAGCTGCTCGTAGTTCTCGGTATCCATAAACGTATGCAAGCCGCCTTCGGCGTAGAGGTACTGCATCTTGCGGTTGTCGAGCGACGCCTGTTCCAGCCGATCCTCCGAGCGGAACTTCTTTTCCGTCCCCACGCCGGTCTTGAGATTTTTCATCTTGGTCTGCATGAAGCCGCGCTTGTTGCCCGGCGTCAGATGGTGAATCGCGGTGACCCGATACAGGTCGTTCTCGTATAGGATAATCATCCCGGGCCTGAGTTGCGTTGCTTGAATCATGATTCCGGTTCCTTCCTCCCTTTCGCTCCACCCATTTAATCTATGAAATTTTCGTCCGGGTCAAGGAACGCTCTTAACAAGGCTCACTCTTTGAGGCCGGTCAGAAAGGTCCAGAGACGAGGCGTGCGAAGGTCGGCGAGCGGAGGCGTACTTTTTTCAGTACGTTGACGCGAAGCGGGCCGAGCGCAACGAAGTATATGGGCCTTTATGGCCGGCCGTCACGCGTACAGCCCTCGCCAGAGCATGGCCTTCGCCACCCGATGTATGCCGATCATCAGCGCCGCCAGGCGCATATCGACCTTTTCCTTCCGGCTCGCGTCGAGCACTTCGTGGAAGGCGCGGGTGAGAATGTCGCGCAGTTTCTTGTTGACTTCGTCCTCGGTCCAGAAAAAATTCTGCAGGTCCTGCACCCATTCGAAATACGACACGATCACGCCGCCGGCGTTGGCGAGCACGTCGGGAATGACGAATATCCCCTTGTCCTGGAGAATACGATCCGCGTCGAGCGTCGTCGGGCCGTTCGCGCCTTCGGCGAGAATTTTACATTTTAATTTCGCCGCGTTCGCGCCCGTAATCTGCATGCCGAGCGCGGCCGGCACGAGGATGTCGCACTTGAGCTCCAGCAGTTCGGCATTGCCGATCGGCTCGCCGCACGGGCAGCCCTCGAGAGTGAAATGCTTGGATTTCTGCGTCACGTGTTCGATGACCCGGTCGATCGGCAGCCCCTTGGCGTCGCACACGCCGCCGGTCCGGTCCGATACCGCGATGACTTTCACGCCGGCGTTCACCAGTTCCTTCGCGACCACCGAGCCGACGTTGCCAAAACCCTGCACCGCGGCCGTGCAGCCGGTAAGATCGATGTTCAAATGCTTCGCCGCCTCGACGATGGTGTAAACGACGCCGCGGCCGGTCGCCTCTCTTCTTCCCTGCGTGCCGCCGATCGCCACCGGCTTGCCGGTGACGACGCCGGGAACCGCGTGGCCCTTGTGCTGGCTGTACGTGTCCATCACCCACGCCATCACCTGCTCGTCGGTGCCCATGTCGGGTGCGGGCACGTCGGTTTCCGGCCCGATGTAGTTGAGTATCTCGGCGGTGTAGCGCCGCGTCATGCCTTGCAGCTCCGAGCGCGAGAGCGCGACGGGGTCGCAGGCGATGCCCCCCTTGGCGCCGCCGAGCGGTAGTCCGGCAAGCGCGCACTTCCACGTCATCCACATCGCCAGCGCCGAGACTTCGCCGAGATTAACTTCCGGATGATAGCGTATGCCGCCCTTGAACGGACCGAGAACATCATTGTGCTGAACGCGATAGCCGGTGAAGACGTGCACGCTGCCGTCGTCCATTCGGACCGGCACGCTGACGATCAACGCGCGGTCGGGCCTTTGCAACCGGACGCTTACGTTCGTGTCGAGATTTAATTTTTCCGCGGCGATCTGAAACTGCTGCACGGCCATCTCGTTGGCCGGACTGCGCCACTCAACCGTTGCCATAATCCCCCCTATCCGGGACCATCCCCATTTTGGATTTTGGATTGCCGATTTTCGATTGAAATCCAAAATCTAAAATCCAAAATCTAAAATCGATTTATCCCGGCGGCCACGAAAAACGGCGCCCGCCGAGGAGATGAAAGTGAATGTGGAAAACCGTTTGTCCCGCCCCTGGACCGCAATTGGCCACCATGCGAAATCCGTCTTGGGAAATTCCCTGCTGCTCGGCGAGACGGTTCGCAACCGAGAATATCTTCCCGACCAGCTCTTGGTCCTCGTCCTGCAAATCGAACAGCGTCGCTATGTGTTTGACCGGAACGACTAGGATATGAATCGGCGCCTTGGGATTGATGTCCTTGAAGGCGACGACAGAGTCATCGCGATAGACGATCTCGCCTTTGATTCTCCCCTCCACGATGCCGCAGAAAAGACAGTCGCTCATGGGCTCCCTCCCGGCCGGCGCATTTCGCTCCGTTTTCAATCTTCCAGATCTTCCGGGCAAACAGCGAAAACTTTTTCTTCGGCGATCTCCAGGGGAACGCGCTTGAGAAAAGCGCCGAAGCACGGCCCCCAGACGCACTCGCCGGTCGCCGGCTCGTAAGTCGCGCCGTGGTTGGCGCAAATCAGATGACGGCCGTCTTCGGTGAAAAAACGATTATCCACCCAGTCGAGCGACAGCGCGATATGGCGGCAGCGATTGACGTAGGCGTAAAGCGCGCCGTTGTAATTCAACAGAAACGCCTCGACTGCGGTCTCGCCGTTGCGCAAAGCAAATTTTTTCGTCGCGCCCTCATCGAGCTCCCCGACCCGCCCGACCAGCTTGCGCCGCGGCCGCCCCTTTTTTTCATTCGATTCCATCGTGCTTCAATCGGCCAGAAACGAAATCTCGCCCGGCGGGCAGCCGACCAGAACCTCATCGCCGTCAACCCGCACCGGCAGCGGATAGAGAGCAAGCCCCTGGCACGGACCTTCGACGCAGAGTCCCGACTCGGGATCGTAGAGCGCGCCGTGCGTCATGCAGATCAAGTGCCGGCCGTCTTCGGAGAAAAACTGGTAGCGCACGAAATCCAACGGCGTCGTCATGTGACGGCAGCGGTTCACGTAGGCGCGGAAATCGCCACGGTAGTTGACCAGAAAGCCGTCGATGCGCACCTGCTCGCAAATCAGCCAGAATTTTTTTACCGACCCCGGCGTCAACTCGTTCACCCGCGCGATCCGCCTGCCCGCCGATTTGCTCTCGCGCTCCATCCGCCGCTTGTCGCGCAAAAAAATAAAGCGGCGCGCTCCGAGCCCGACGAGATAGACGGCCAGGAAGAGAATGGAAAGATAAATCGTCAGGAGCATAAAGCCTTGGCCGAGGGCTGATCGCCGACAGCTTCCTTGCTACTTCGGCTCCTTCTCTATTCCCTTGCGGATTTCCTTGACGTTCGCCGCGCTCTGGCTTCCCTTGAGTCCCATCACCCTCATCAATTCGCTGGTCATCTCCGCCGTCACCTGGTCCCGAATGCTGCCCTTGCCCTCCGGATCGGCCGTGAGAAAGGCGACGATCTTTTCCTTGGACACTCCGGTTTGTTCCAG
>JBGPTS010000198.1:0-6349 GCA_041490745.1 Binatia bacterium
AGGTCGATTTGATTGCCGCGCATCACGTTTTCCATCACCGGCCCGCTTTTGACCTCGACGGGAGGAATCGAGTGCGACGCTTTGATCTTGCGCGACGCGAGGCGCACGAGTTCGAGCTTGCTCTTCTCGTGCGGCAACCCCAACGCCAGCGCCACGCGTTTGTAGTTGGCAAAGAGCAATGCGGCGACGCGAAAGCCGCGCGGATAGCCTTTGATCTCGTCGAACAGCAGCATCGGTGGCGGCGTAATCAGCTCGGCCGCGCTTTCGATCAACGCGCCGATTTCGAGATTCCAATCCGCGCCTTTGATTTCTCTCCAATCGCCGACCTGCTTGCTCGCCTCGATAAAACTTCTGAGATCGTTGCACAGCAATTCACTCATGGCATTGCCTCTCTTTCGCTTTCATGCGCCGGACATCTTTGTTATAGATGCGGCAGCCTGTTTCTCATTGCACAGGTAACATTCCATGGACACGATCGTCAAACTTCTGCGCCGCACCCCGTTGCGAACTTTTATCCTCTATCCGTTGATCGTTCTCGCTTGGGAGTTGCTGACTCGTCGCGGCCGGTTGGAGTTTCAGCCGATTTTTCTGCTTGTGATGCTCTGGGGCTATTTGCAGTATCGTCTGTGCGGCGTCTATCGAAGAAAGCGCGGCGGCGGCGGTCCCGGCCTTGAGACACCGCCCGAGCGTCTGGTCGTCAGCGGACCGTACCGCTACACGCGCAATCCGATGTATCTCGGCCACCTCATCTTCCTTATCGGCCTGTCGCTCGCGCTGCAATCTATTTTCGCCGCGGCGCTTACGATCGCGACCGCGATCTGGTTTCATCGGCGCGTTGTCGGCGACGAAGCGCGGCTCGTAGAACGCTGGGGCGAGGCCTACCGCCAATATCTTTTAGTCGTGAAGCGCTGGATTCCGGGACTCTTCTAAAGGATGAAGTATGAAGGATGAGGGATGAAGAATCGAAATTTCATCCTTCCGCCTTCATCCTTCATCCTTGCTTATGTCGGTTTCACCCGCTTCGCCTTCGCCTTTTCTCCCGTGATGAAGTGATCGCCCTTGAGCGCAAGCTCGGCCTCTTCTTCGTCTTGCTTGGTCCAGTCGCCGAGACTGTAGCCGTACCACGGCATGCGCGGCTTGAGCGCCGGGAGTCCCAACTCCTCCCAGATTTTTTTCGAATTCTCCATGAACTCTTTTCGCGGCAACGACACCGGCGTGTACGGCCACGGGCGCGTCGCGTCGATCAGGAGCGCGCTCGTCGGCGTCTGTCGGGCGACGTGCGTCGGTACGCCGGGAGGATAGCAGGACGGATCGAGGCCGGGAGATTTTCCCTTGAGGACCATGATGTCTTGATCGGGTCTGACGTTGAACGAGATCGCCCAGTTGATCATCGCCGGGTCGCGGATGTCGATATCGTCGTCAACGGCGATGCAGATTTTGGCGTAGCTGCCGCTGTAGCCGGCGGAGGCGTTGAGCGCGCGCCACACGTCGCCCGCGTTGGGTTTCTTCATCTTGATCACGCAGTACGCCTGGCCGCTGCCGCTCACTTCGTCGTGAATCGCGACATCTAAGACGCTGGGATTGCCGGCGTCGTAGCGGAGAAATTTGTAGAGCACCTTTTCCGTGCCGGTGTGCTTGATCTTGCTCGACTCGCTCGGCGGAAACTGGCTCATCAACGTCGTGTAGATCGCGTCTTTGCGGTGCGTGATGCAGGTCACGTCGAGAAACGGCGCGATGCCGCGGTGGCCCATGTAGCCGGGATATTCGCCGAACGGTCCCTCGGGCTCGATCCAATCGGTCCCGATTTTTCCTTCGATGACGATCTCGGCCGTGGCGGGAACCATGAGATCGACGGTTTTGCACTTGATGAGCGGAATCGGCTCTCCGGCGAGACCGCCGGCCAAACGATATTCGTCGAAATCGTACGGCAGCTTGGCGGTCGCCGCGTAAGCGACGGCCGGAACCACGCCGATCACGATCGCGGCTTCGAGCGGAATGCCTTTGGCCTGGCATTTTCTCCAGTGCATGCCCATGTGCTGGCCCAAAAATAATCCGCCGGTGCGGTCGGGCGCCTTGATCTGCCCGCGGTAGTTGCCGATGTTATAGACGCCCGTCTCCGGATCTTTGGTGACCCAGTTCGCCGAGGTGAGATACGGCGCGTTGTCGAATCCCGGCGTGGAGATCGGCACGGGGATCATGTCGAGACCGAAGCCGTTGAGAAGGTCCTTGCCCATGCGCACGACTTCTTGCGCCGGGCCGGATTCGACGACGACGGGCGGGATCGACTTCAACTGCGCTTGTGTCCAACGATCGAAAATTTCTTCCGGCTCGCACATGAGTCCGATGCTGTAGATCTCGGTGGACGCAGCGAGCGTGCCGACGGATACGGGCATCGTGTAGCGCTTGCCTTTCACGTCGACGACGTTCTCGAAAAAAAATGCCTTGCGCTGTTCTTCGTCGAGACCGCGAAACTGCCAGCGCACGAGCGGCATCAGCTCGGTGTCTTTATTGATCTCGCGTTTGACGCGGACGAGCTTGCCGCGCTCTTCGAGCGCTTTGATGTGCTCGCGTACGTCGCGGTAATATTTTTTCTTTTCCATTCCGTGCCGACCTCCGTGGAATCTTCCGTCATCTATCACTTCCCACACCGCGCTTGTCAAGGACACCTTACCTTTCTCTTTCCCGGCGTGCGCGGGGGTTTCTCGGAGGCCCGAGGCACCGAGCAAAGAGGTTAAAGCGTGAATTCGGTTCAACGTATCACGAATATGTTATTGCCTCGGGCCGGAGAGAAATCCCCGCGCACGCCGCTCTCCTCATCTTCGACCGGCGTGGGGTTTCCCGGAGGGCCGAGGCGCCGAGCGAGAAGTTTCAAGCGTAAATTTAACGTCGAGCGTAACACTGACGTATCGCCTCGGACCGGAGGGAAATTCCACGCCGGTCTTCTTCTCCATCCTATTGACAAAAATCAGCCGCCAACCTAACTTCAGGCAGACTCAAGGAACCAATCATCGATGGCAAATCTCGGCTTCGTCGGCCTCGGCGTGATGGGCAGCCGCATGGTGAAGCGGCTGCTCGACGCGGGCCACGCCGTCACCGGCTACAACCGGACGAAAGCGAAAGCGCAGTGGTTGTTGGACGCGGGGATGAAGTGGGCGGATACGCCGCGCGCTGCAGCGCAAAGTGCGGACATCATCTTTTCCATGGTGACGAACACCGAAGCGCTGAAGGCGGTGACCGGCGGGCCGAACGGGATTCTCGCCGGCCTCGGGGCGGGAAAAATTTATATCGACATGAGCACCGTGAGTCCCGCGGCGAGCCGCACGCTGGCGGTCGAAGTCGCCGCGAAGGGAGCGCACATGCTCGACGCGCCGGTCTCCGGCAGCGTGACCACGCTGGAGGAGGGCAAGCTCTCGATTATGGTCGGCGGCGACCGCGCCGCTTGCGAGCGCGCGCGGCCGATTCTCCAGGCGATCGGCCCCAAAGTCACGCACGTCGGCGCCAACGGCCTTGCCGTCGGCATGAAGATCGCGTCGAATTTGAGCCTCGCCGTGCAGATGCTCGCCTTCAGCGAAGGAGTTCTGCTCGCGGAGAAAAGCGGCATCGCGCGCGAGACCGCCGTGGAAGTTTTACTCAACAGCGTGATCGCTTCCCCGATGGTCAAGTACCGCGGACCCTTCGTCCTCAAGATGCCGGACGAAGCGTGGTTCGACGTCAACATGATGCAGAAAGATTTGCTGCTCGCGCTGGAGATGGGACGGTCTCTCAATGTCCCGTTGCCAACGACGGCGGTGACGAACGAGATGCTCACGGCGGCGCGGGGCATGGGATTCGCCGACAAAGATTTTGCCGTGCTGTTCGAGACGCTGGCGAAAATGGCGGGAGCAAAAAAATAATGGCCAAGGGAAAACCGGCGCCGACGATCGGGCGAGAGCAATGGCTCCGCTTTTACCGCCAGATTTTGAAGATCCGCCTTTTCGAAGAGCAGGTGAACCAGCTCTACATGAGCGCCAAGATGCCGGGGCTGGCGCATTTGTACACCGGCCAGGAAGCGGTCGCCGTCGGCGTGTGCGAAGCGCTTCGCGACGACGATTACATCACGAGCACGCATCGCGGCCACGGCCATTGTCTGGCGAAGGGCGCGTCCGTCGGCCGCATGTTCGCCGAGCTGCTCGGCAAAGTGGACGGTTACTGCCGCGGCAAGGGCGGCTCGATGCACATCGCCGATCAGGAGCGCGGCAATCTCGGCGCGAACGCGATCGTCGGCGGCAGCGCCGGCATCGCCACCGGCGCCGCGATGTCGGCGAAACTCCGCGGCAGCGACCAGGTCGCGGTCTGTTTTTTCGGCGAAGGCGCGCTCGGCCAGGGGCTGCTTTACGAATGCATGAACATGGCCGCGCTCTGGAAACTGCCCGTCATCTATCTCTGCGAGAACAATCTTTACAACGAGTACACGCACTACAGCGAAACCACCGCGGGCGAGATCGACGCGCGCGCGCAGGCATTCGGCATTCCGACGGAGTCCATTGATGGGCAGGACGTGGAGCTGGTGCATCGAACGGCGGTCAAATTAGTCAAGCGCGTGCGCAAAGGAGAAGGCCCGTCGTTTTTTCTCTGCAACACCTATCGCTTTCACGGCCACCACGTCGGCGACATCGACCGCGCCTATTATAGAGCGAAAAAGGAAGAAGAGGAGTGGAAGAGCAAGCGCGATCCGCTGCAGCTCTTAACGGACAAATTGAAGCGCCTCAAAGTCGCCGACGACAAGCGCTTGAGCGCGATCGAAAAAGAAATCCGGAGTGAAATCGAACAAGGCGTCGAGTTCGCGCTCAACGCCGCGTACCCCGACCCGGACGAAGTGGATCAACACGTATATGCGTAGAGGGGCGAGGCTGAAGTGACAACGAAGCAGGCGGCCCTTATCGCCGGATCAGCGCGCGAGATCACGTTCGGTCAAGCGATCAACGAGGCCTTGGCCGAAGAGATGCGCCGCGATCCCAAAGTTTTCATTCTCGGTGAGGACGTCGCCGAGGCGGGGACGCCGTTCAAGGTTCTCTCCGGCCTGCTGAAAGAATTCGGCAAAGAGCGCGTAATCGATTCGCCGATCTCCGAAGCGGCGATCACCGGCGTGTGCGTCGGCGCGGCGATGACCGGGATGCGCCCGGTCGTCGATATCATGTTCGGCGACTTCATCACCCTGACGATGGACCAGATGGTGAACCAGGCAGCGAAGATTCACTACATGTCCGGCGGCAAGCTGACCGTGCCGATGGTCATGCGCACGACGCTCGGCGCGACGCGGCGCTCCGCCGCGCAACACAGCCAGAGCTTGCACGCCTGGTTTAGCCACATTCCCGGACTCAAGGTCGCGATGCCTTCGACGCCGTACGACGCGAAGGGCCTGCTCAAGACCGCCATCCGCGACGACAACCCGGTGGTTTTTTTCGAAGACAAGATGATGTACCAGATGAAGGGTCCCGTGCCGGAGGGCGACTACACGATTCCCTTCGGCGTCGCCGACGTGAAGCGCGCGGGCAAAGACATCACGATCGTCGCGACCAGCAGCATGGTGCAGGTTTCGCTCAAAGCGGCGGAGCTTTTGGGCGCGGCGGGAATCAGCGCCGAGATCATCGACGTGCGGACGACGGCGCCGCTCGACAAGCAGACGTTGATCGAGTCGGCGAAAAAAACCAGCCGCGCGATCGTGGTCGACGAGGGCTACGAGCGCTACGGCGTGACGGCGGAAATTGCATCTGTCATCGCCGACGGCGCCTTTTACTATCTCGACGCGCCGGTAAAACGCATGGGCGCGATGGACGTACCGGTGCCGTTTTCTCCCGTGCTCGAAGACCAGACCGTGCCGACGCCGGAGACGGTCGCGGAGATGGCGAAGACGCTTTGCGGAAAACTGTGAGTTCAAATCGTTCAAAGGTTCAAGTCGTTCAAGAAAAGCTCGTTTAAACGTTTTGAACTATTTGAACGGCTTGAACGTTTAAGGAGAACTGTTATGGGCTTGAAGACCTTCGGATTGATGGGCGTCGATTGGGAAGAGCGCGTCAATCTCGATCGGCTGCGAAACGATCGCTTGAGCCGGATCAAAGCGGCGCTGAAAAAATCCGAGATGGGCGCGTTGCTCTGCTTCGACATGAACAACATCCGCTACATCACCGCGACGCACATCGGCACGTGGGCGATGGACAAGCTCGTCCGTTTCTCGCTGTTGGCGCAGGACGACGAGCCGATCCTCTGGGATTTCGGCTCGGCGGCGCGCCACCACCAGATTTATTGCCCGTGGCTGGGAGAGCGCTCGCGCGCCGGCATCTCGACGCTGCGCGGCGCGACTTCTCCTGAC
>JBGPTS010000199.1:0-6329 GCA_041490745.1 Binatia bacterium
AGCGCCGCCTACAATTCCACCGACGATGTTGCCTTGCGCCATCGCTCCGTTTCTTTCAGGCGCTATTTTTTAACGCGCACCGCCAGCCAGATCGTTTCCGGTCCGGTTCGATGGATTCGATGCTTGACGCGGCTCGCGATGGTCAAGTGATCGCCCTCTTTCATTTCCACCAGCTCGCCGCCGTCGAATTCCAATATCGCATGGCCGCTGAGCACGATCACCCATTCCACTTCGTCTCGATCGTACCAGAATCCCGGCGGGCTGCTATGGGAGCGTGAAACGATGCGTTCGAGCTTCACCGCCGCGGTTTGGAACAACGTGAGAAACTGTTCCTGTCCGATGGAGCCGGAGCCGGCCGCAAAAATATTTTCCACGCGCGGCGTCATCGCCGACCGGCGGCCTTCAGGTCCAGACGGCCCTTTTTTACCGGCGGGCACCAGAAGTAGCTGCCGGAAATCGGCCGGGTAAAGTGGAACAACGCGTCGGCGACGCCGTCTTCCGCGCCGACCATTCTTTTTAATTGCGCCTCGAAGGCGTCGAGCGATTTGCCGAACGCGACGAACACCAAACCGCCGCGAGCGCCTTCGGCCCACGGCATCGAGCGACGGAGCACGAAGGCTTGCGGCTTAAAAGTTTCCTGTGCCGTCCGCTTGATGTGCGCCGACGGCGGCGCGTCGGCGAGCTCCTCGTTGTCGCTCTTGCGCCGCCCGATGGAGTTGTCTTGATCCTTGACCGGCAGGGAGTCGAACTTGTCGAAGTCGTGCACCCATTGCTGCACGGCAACGTAACTCGATCCATCCATTCCCTGCCCCCGGCCCTGGACGATCGCCGCGTCGATCGCCTTTTTTCCCTTGGGATTCTCGGTGCCGTCCTGATAGCCGGTCAAATCCCGGCTCTCGCCGTACTGAAACGCGTCGATAATCGTTTCCAAGTTGAACGCGGGCGCCACGGCGCGCTGAATCGCTCGCGACCGGTGCAGCAACTCGCCGCGGTCTTCGCCTCTCAACCAGCACCACAAAGCGGCCGGCGTCGAGGGAACCGTAAAGCCGGCGCCCGCGTAGGACGGGAACACGCGGAGTCCCGCGATGCGGCCGCTGAGCGCGAGCACCAGCGGCTGGCCGAGACCTACGACGGTTTTGTCGCCGTCGACGATGCCACATAACGACCGCAATGCTTTGTGCGCCTCTGAAGCGGCGCGCAGAGAAAAAGTCAGATAACGGGCGAGCCTTGGGCACGGACCGAGGATGCCGGGTTGAGCTTCGCTCATGATGCCTCCTCTTACGCGGTGGAATATGCCGAACAAATATGCCGCAGCCGCCGGCAATCGTCAATCTCATTCCAGCCGGCGTTGACAGCCATCGCTCCCGATTGGTATGGCCTCAGCATGCTCATCGACGCGCACTCCCATCTCGACAAGTACGGCCGCGATCTCGAAGCGGCTCTCGCGGAGATCGAGCAGCATCGGATTCTCACCTGGACGGTTTCGATGGATGTGCCTTCTTACGAACGCAACCTGGAGATCGCCGCGCGCTGCGACCTGGTTTTGCCGACTTTCGGCGTTCATCCGAAGCGCGCGCCGGAGTATACCGATCGGCTGGGGGAGCTCGATCCCTGGATCGAGCGCAGCCCCGCGCTGGGGGAAATCGGCCTCGATTTTCACTGGGTCGTGGACGCGTCGGAATATCCGGCACAGAAAAAAGTTCTGGAATATTTTCTCGCCGCGGCGCGAGAGCAGAAAAAACTCGTCAACCTGCACACCAAAGGCGCGGAGACGGAAACCCTCGATCTCCTGGCCCGCTACGACGTCCGGCGCGCTATCGTCCACTGGTATTCCGGCCCGCTCGATATTCTCCGCGCGCTCGTCGAAACCGGCGCGTACTTCACCTTTGGAGTCGAGTTGCAGACTTCAAGGAAAATCAGGCAGATCGCGCGCGCCGTGCCGCTCGACCGCATACTCACCGAGACCGACAATCCGGGCGGTCTCAAGTGGCTGAGCGGAACGGCGGGGATGCCGAGCGCAGTCTTGAAAGTGATCGATGCGATCGCCGTGGAGAGGCGCGCGGCGCCCGACGCGATCGCCCAAACGATCGAAGAGAACTTCCGCCGCCTGCTTCAAGACGATCCGGGGTTGAACCGATTCTCGTGATCGAGAGCGGCGGCTAAAGCCCGGCGCGATTTAATTTCTTCTCCAACTCCGCCGCCGTCACGCGATACTTGAACGCCTTGCGGCCGTCGATGAAAAGAACCGGCACTTCGCCGCCATATTTCTCGCTTAACTCCGGCGCGGAATCGACGTCGATCTCTTCCATGTGAAGCAGGTGTTTTTCGGCCGCCGCGCGCACGGCGGCTTTCATCTCGTCGCAGAGACAGCAGTCTTTTCGTGTATAGAGCCGGAGCTGAGCGGTCATTTCGGTTCTTCGCTCGGCTTAGGGTCGTCTATCGCCTTGGACTCGCCCGTCGTCGAAATGCCGATCAATCCTTTGGGAATCGCCAGCACGCCGAAGAAATATTCCGACAGCGTGCTCAGAGGCGCGGGCGTGATGCTCGGATCGCCGAGCGGTCCCTTGACGTTGAAGCTCGCGACCAGAAAAGAATTCTTGATCGCCGCCAGGCCGGTGCCGAGGATCGGAATGGTATTCGCCGCGCGATCGATTCCCGGAAACGGCCGCACCGCCATGACGAAATCGATTTCGCCCTTGGCGCCGTCCAATTCGCCCGCGCCCGTGATCCGCAAATCTTCGCCGTCGAGGAAAAAATTTTGCGTCGAATAGACGCCGCGCGCGATCTTAAAATCGGCCGAGACGCTGCGAAAATGGACGCCTTCCTGGTCAAGGTTCGGTGGTTTCAAGCTGAACCAGCGCGACAGATCCAGGAAGTTGAGCGTGCGCACCAGCACTTGCAGGCGCCGGACGATGCCGTCTTCGATGCGCGCGCGAAACGCGCCGCTCAAGCTCTGCTTTTTCTCCGCCGCCGTCGCGCCGCTGAATTCGACCTTGCCGGCAAGCTGAACTTTTCCCGCGATCTCGTGGGTCGCGACGCCGAACCAGCCGAGCAATTCTTGCACGGGCACGCCTTTGATGTTGGGCTCGACCGTGAAGACGCCCGGCTCCGAGCGGTCGCTATACGCCCCCGCCCCTTCGATCGTGCCGCCTTGCGCGCGGGCGAAAAACTTCTCCAGCCGCCAGATTCTTCTTTCCAGCGCCACGTCGGTCTTGAAATCGGCGAAGACGGAATTGCCGTACTTGGCTTTTTCGAGCGCCAGCTTCCCGCGCACTTGCAGCCGCTCGTACCATTCCTCGTCGGGCACGACGCGGTGCGGCACAATGTAACTCAGGTCCATCGCCGGCGCGCCCAGGCTGAAAAGAAACATCGGCCGGTCCTCCCAGATCCAGCGCCCCTCAAGCGCAAAGGCATAACCGCCGACCTCGGCGCGGATGCCTTGCAGATCGATCGTCTTGCCGTCGAGTCGCACTCGGCCGTGGATGTTGCGGAACGGCTGATCGAAGTGCTTGATCGGGATTTCCACCCCGGCAAGCTCCAGCGAGCCGGTAAGCTTTCTCCTTCCCGCGGAAGCCAGAGCGCCTTGATAACGCACCGAGCCGCGTACGATGCCGGGACTTTCAGAGTCCGCCGAGAGCAGCAAGCGCAGCGCGTCGCTCGCCCTGACGCCGGTGGAATCGACCGTCAAGTCGAAGGTCCCGTCGTCGCCGGCGAAATCTTTCGCCACGAAGCGGAGCTGGACCGGCGCGCCGCCGAGCAGCGCCGTGGCGCGGCCGGCGCGAATCTCGGTCGGGGAAAAACTCACGTCTCCCTTGAGGTCGGCAAGCGCAAGGTCGCCCGTGGTCAGACGCACGCCCGCGAGCGCGACGCTCCCTTCGTAGTGAGGAGCGGAGATAAAATCCGCGCGCGCCTTGAGATCGACTCCCGCACGGCCGCCGAGATCGCGCAAGGAGTCGAGCGCTTTGCCCACGGCCGGAGAAAAGAGTTTGCGCGGGATTTCATCCCGGAGCTGTTCCAAATCCACGTCCGCCTTGACCCGAAGGTCCAACGACCCGCCGCCGGCGAGCGCCCGCTCGGCACCGCTGATTTCCATTACCCGCGTTCGGCCGATCGTTCCGTGAAAGTTTTTGTATTTGAGCTCGCCGCGCTCGAGTTCGATCCGGCCGCTGAAGCCGGTGAACGCGACGCCGGGCTCGGCGCCGAACTTGCCTCCCGCGTCCTTGACCTCCGCTTCGAACGAGAGCCGCTTCTCTTGACCGGGCTCGAACGAGCGCCGGAGCTCGGACCGCCGGCCGGAGATTTCCGCTTTGGTGAATTTGATTTCGCCGCGCTCGAGCGCCGCGCCGGCTGCTTCCCATCGCGGCGAGCGGGCGAGCCCGGCAGGCAGGTAGCGGCCGAGCGTCGTTAACGGAAAAAACGGCGTGGTCAGGTGCAAACGAATCTGCGGATCGTCCGTACCGAGAGAACCCACCGCGCCACGCGCCGAGAACGCGACGGCCGCCGACTGCAAATCCAGCCGCTCGAAGCGAATCTCCCCGGCCTTCCAGTTAAACGCCATTCGCAACCGCCCGTCGCCGAGGGTGATCGGCGCGGCAAAAATATTTTTCGCCTCGGCTTCCAGGCCGGCAAAGCGCACTTCGCCGTTGACGCGCGTCTCGCCGGAGAAATTTCCCTGCCAACGAAAACGATACGCGAGCATGCCCTGCGGCGCGCTCGCGGAGAACGGCCGGCCGGAAGTTTCCCACACGAGCGCCGCGGGCGTCGCTTGCGAGCGAACCTGGGCGTCGAGCCGCGCCTTGCGGATATCCAAACCTCCGTCCGGGAAGAGCGCGCGGCCGGCGGCCGCGAAGTCGGCTCGCTCGCCGCCCCGATCGACGATCATCGTCAAATCGAAATCGAGTTCGGGGCGCGCCGCCGCGCTCTCCGCCGTCTGCTTCGATCCGACCGCCGGGTCAAGCGTACCGGCGCCGCGGACGCGCCGGAGTCTCAGAGCGATTTGCGATAGGCGCGTATCGAGCGGCTCTGTCCCGCCGGCACGATCGCTCAAGAGGACCTCGCCTTGTTCAATTTTTACATCCCGTAGATCGAGCGAAAACCCCTCGCCGCTCCGGCGCTGAAACGGAAGCTTGAGCAGCAGATCGAGCCAGGGCGTTCTGCCCTCCTTGTCCCTGACGACGTTGAGCCTCGGCCGATCGAACCGGAGGCCGCGAAACACGACCTGGCGTCGCACGAGCGGCAGCAGCGCGACGCGCATGGAGATCAGCGGCGCCGTCAGGATCGCGCGATTTTCGGCGGGATCGCGCAGAACCAAATTTTCAAACGAGACGCCCATCACGCGCCCCAGCGCTACGCGCGCCTCCCCCACCTCGACCTTGAGACCGGTTCGCGCCTCGAATTCATGGATCAGATAGCGGCGCAACTCGCCGGCTTCGATCAAATGCGAGACGGCAAAAAAAACGGCGGCGGAAATAAGCAGCGCGCCGCCGATCAAAACGCCCGCGATAGTCGCGATTTTTTTCATTGCCCAAATTCTGCTGGTTATGTTAGTCATGCTAGAGCAACTCGGTCGTAGGCGCAAGGTAACATAGCGGCGGCAAGCGATCGCGCGCTTGATGACTGCCCGCGAATCGACGTTCGGATCGACAAACGGCCGTTCATTTGCCTTGACACCATCCGACTAACTTGCTAAGAAAAACCACCTATTGCGCTCGGGCCAAGAGAGGGAGTTATGCTGGAGAGAGAAGAGGAACTGCTTAACAGCCGAGAGGTTGCGATTATCCTGGATCTCAGTCCCGACACGGTCAATGAATTTGCGCGCAAAAACATCTTGCCCGGCTTCAAAAAGGGCAAGCATTGGCGATTCAAGAAGAAAGACGTCTCCACTTTTACGAAAAAGCAAACCCGAGAGATCCGGTTTGCTTGAATCCCTTCGGCTCAGCATCCGCGCGAGGTCCCGCTATGCGTGAAATAGAGTCGCACGAAAGCAAGCTCTACTCGGACTTCGCTCCGCTCTACGATAAAACCTTCGGCAAGATTTTTTCTTCCCGCTTGAGAAGCGTGATCGAGACGCTGGATATTCCGCGCGGCGCGCGAGTGCTCGAAGTCGGCGCCGGCACGGGCACCTCGTTCCCCGCCTACCCTACCCATTGCGAAGTCATCGGCATCGACCTGGCCCCCGACATGCTGGCGCGCGCCCAGGAAAAAATTCTGGAGAACGGCTGGACGCATCTGAAGGTCATGGAGATGAACGCGCTCGATTTGCAATTTCCCGACAACAGCTTCGATTACGTTATGGCGTTCCACGTCGTCACGGTCGTGCCGGACCCGAT
>JBGPTS010000200.1:0-6212 GCA_041490745.1 Binatia bacterium
AGCCTGCGAGCTGAAGAGGTGCGCATCGATTCAGGAGGCTGCAAACGAATTGCCGAGCACCATACGAGTCATTGCTGCTTCACGTCCGGTGCCTTCGCCTGCTCCGACGCATCCCCTCGCTTCAGGGGAGGAAAGTTGTGTTTGCTGTGATTTATTGTGAAGACTGAGAAAAATTGAATCACATATGCAAGAAACAGAATTGATCCCGAAACTCTCACTCGCAGAGCGCGACCGGCGCTATCGCAACGTCCGCGAGGAGATGGCGCGCAGAGGCATTGATGTCTTACTCCTGCCGGCGAATAGCGGGCGCTGGGAGCAGCTGCAGGCCGACTCGCGCTATCTCTCGTCGATCGGCGGCTTCGCAACGGAAGTTTTCACGGTTTTTCCGCTCGACGGCGAACCGACGGCTTACGTCTTCAATCGCGCGGCGTGGTGGAAGCGCGCCCAGCTTTGGATCGGCGATGTCCGCGACGGCCACAATCACTGGGCGGAGAACGCGACCCAACGCCTGAAAGAGATCGGATTCGACAAAGGCACGATCGGAATATCCGGGTTGTCGGGCCTTTTTCGCGCGCCGGACGGAATCATTCCGTATTCGACGGTGGCGGCGCTGCAAAAGAATTTTTCCCAGGCGAAGATCGTCAACGCGACGGAAATGATGCAGGAGATCCGCGCGGTGAAAAGCGCCGAAGAGATTTCTTTCCTCGAGCGCTCGGCGCAGGTGATCGAGCGAATGATCGCGACGATGAGGGTGGTCGCGCGGCCCGGCGTAACGGAAAGAGGGCTTTACGCCGCTATGACTCAGACGATGCTCGCCGACGGCGGCGAGCTGCCGACGCTGTTTTTTTTGGGCAGCGGGCCGGATGTCACGCAAAGCTCTTTCGTTCCGACGAACCGCGCGCTGCAAATAGGCGACCGCGTCGTGAACGAGATCGAGGCGAAGATCGGCGGCTACGCGGCGCAGGCGGTGAGCCCGCTGTCGCTCGGAAGGCCCGCCGCCGAATATCAGCGCATGATCGAGCTGTCGGCAGAATGCTTCGACAGCGTTTTTCGCGGCATGCGGCCGGGCGCGACGTTCGGCGCGCTTTTCGACCTCTACACCGAAACGATACGGCGCGCCGGAGCGTCGAAGTATGCCTGGAGTCATCCGATGATGCACGCGCGCGGCCTGGGTGACGACGGCCCGGCGCTGTTGGGCGATCGCGACCTCGAGCGTTTTCGCCGGATCGAGCTCCAAGCCGGGATGGTTTTTATTTTAAAGCCTCAGGTCCGCGCCGCCGGCGGCAAAGAGCGCGCGAGCATCGGCGACTCCGTCGTGGTCACGGAGAGCGGCGCGCGCCGCTTGGGCAAGCGGGAACTCAAGTTGATCGTCTCGGAGTAATAGGGTAGAAGTCCGCCATGGCATTGCTTCTCACCCGCGACGAAACTCGACCGCTGCTCGACCTCACCAGGGCGATCGAGCTCACCGAAGCCGCGTTCCGAGAGCAAGCCGAAGGAAAAGTCACGGCGCACGCGCCTTATCACATCCACGTCGGAGGCCAGCAGGCGCTTCGCGTCGTCTCGGGCGCGCTCGTCAAATCCCAACGCATGGGAATCAGGCTCGGGCCTAACGCTCAGATCAGCGGCGGCGACAGCATGTACGCGCTGCTCTTCGACGCGCCGAGCGGCGAGCTTCTCTCGTTCATGGCTTATCCGTTCGGCACGCTCAGAACCGCTGCGACGATCGCCCTGGCAGCGCGATACATGGCGAGAGAAAACGCGCGCACGGTGGGGCTCTTCGGCGTCGGTAGAAATGCCCTCGGACTTCTCCACGGCATCGCCGCCGTGCGCAAGATATCGAAGGTCGTCGTCTCCAGCCGCGACGCGGAGCGAAGAAAAAGTTTCTGCGACATGGCGGCGAAAGAACTACAAATGGAAGTCATACCGGGAGAGAAAGCCGAAGACGCGGTGCGGAAGATCGACGTCATTCTCACGGCGACCAACTCGTCATCGCCCGTATTCCCGATGGAATGGGTCGAGTCGGGCGCGCACGTTTGCAGCATGGGAAAGCCCGGCGAGATCGGCAAAGATATTTATTTGAAAGCGGATCGGATCGTCGTCGGTAGCCGACCGCACGAGCAAAACTACTGGGACCAGGCCGGCCCGCTGCCGCTGGTCGAGCTGATCGCCGCGGGCAAATTTTCCTGGGACAAAATTCCTGAAATGGGAGATGTCGTTGCCGGCCGGGCCGCCGGCAGAAAGAGCGACAAGGAAATCACCGTCTTCAAAGAATCGCAAGGCGGCTTCGGCGACGTGGCGTTTGCGGCGTGGATCTACGAAGAAGCGCGGCGGCGGAAGGTTGGGCGGGAGATGGAGTTGTAGCGATCAGGCCGTGGCTCGTGCTCGTCTCTCGTGCTCGCGCCCTCCCCACGAGCACGATCGAGAACTTTTAAGTAACTCGGACATTGAAAGGAGGATGAAATATGGCTACCAACGGCTCACCCAGACTCTCCGTTCAAGAGCGCGACCGGCGCTACACCGCCATCCGAAAAGGGCTGCGGGAGAAAAAAGTCGATTGCGCGGTGGCGCGCGGCAGCAATCTTTTTTATCTGAGCAACGGCGTCACCGGCGAGCTGTTCGGCATTCTTCCGGCCGAGGACAAACCGCTCGCGGTTATCGTCAACCGGCGCCACCTGATCGATATCTCTCCGCGCATCTTGCTCGACTCTCAGGACTGGGTGACGGATTTGAAGCCGGGCCAGGACGCCTCTGCCGTTGTCGAGAAGCTCGAGGAGATGCACCTGGAGAACGGCGCGATCGGACTGGCCGGCGGCATCGATTATAAATTGTTCCAGCGGCTTCAGAAGGAATTTCCCGGAGCGAAGGTCGTCGATGTGGCCGACATCTTCACCGACGTGAGGACGATCAAGAGCGCGGAAGAAAACGCGATGATCGACCGAGCCAACCGAATCTTCGACGCCGCGATCGAGAGAGTCCACGAGGTCGCGCGGCCGGGCATGACGGGAAAACAGGTCGTGCAGGAGGCGATTCGCGCGATGTGGGAGGCGGGAGGCGACCTCGAATCGACGCTGTCGTTCAACTTCGGCCCGGTGCCGGCGCAGAATCCGATTCTCGCCGAGCTCTGCCTGACGAAAAAAATCGCCCAGGGCGACATCGGCACGCTCACCGCGCACGCGCACTACTCGGGCTACGCCGGCCATAGCGATCAGGAAATTGCTTTCGGCGAGCCGAAGCCGGCGTATCGCGAGATGTTTAAGGCGGTGATCGCGATTCGCGACGCGGTGCTCGGTAAGGTCAAAGACGGCGCGACCCAGCGCGATCTCATCGACGCTTACCAAAAGGCGTGCAAGGAGAGCGGCTTCAAATCTTCCCCGCACTCGCAAATTCATCAGTACGGCATCGACGTGCCGGAATTCCCGGGCCAATCGTTTCGCATCCCCGATTCCAACCCGGAGGCCGGCGGTCTTGGCGGCGCGGGCAACTTCGTTTTGAAGAGCGGCATGATCTACAGCATCTCGCCGACCGTGGTGGCGAAAGACGGCGCCGACAGCTTGCTCGGCGGCACTTCGCTCGTCGTCACTGAGAATGGTTATAGGGATCACGGCGAGAGAAAAGTAGAGATGCTGGTCGCCGGTTAAGGGATGAGGGCGGAGGGATGAATGAAGATTTTGTTACAATGCTCGGCGCAGCAAGAATTGTTTTTCATCCCTCATCCTTCATCTCTCATCCCTAACTTTCAAAAATGGATCAAGTTGAAAAACTAATTGTCCCGCGCTTCTCCTTAGCCGAGCGCGACCGGCGCTGGCGGCTCGTGCGCCAGCTCATGGCCGAGGCGGGCCTCGATGCGATCGTCACCGCGGTCAACACCGGCCACTGGGATCATTTCCAGGCGAACACGCGCTACTTGACCGGCATCGGCGGCAATTGCGGCGAGGCGTCGGCGGTCTTCCCGTTAGAGGGCGACGTGACTGCGATTGCTATGGCCATCCCTCCGATTCACTACTGGCTCGGCTTCCAGGACTGGGTCACGGACGTGCGCAACTGCAATCGCTACTTCGGCCGCGGCATCGTCGAGCGCCTGCGCGAGCTGAAGCTCGAGCGCGGCCGCATCGGCATCGCCGGACTCTACAACATCAGCCGCGCGCCCGAAGGCGTCATGCCGTACGGCACGATGCGCGCGATCGAAGAGGCGCTGCCGCACGCGACGTTCGTTGACGCCACCGACTTGATGGAGCGGGCGAAGTACGTGAAGAGCGCGGAAGAGATCGACGCCCTTACAAAAGCAGTCGAGCTGGTCGAGAAGGCGATCGACGCGATGGCCGAGACGGCGCGCCCCGGCGTGCCGGAGTGCGAAGTCTATGCGGCGATGATATACGCCATGACGAAAGAAGGCGGCGAGCTGCCGACGATGCTGCAGTGGTCCGCGGGGCCGGAGCCGCACGGCAACAACATCATGCCGACGCTCCGCCCGCTGCAAAACGGCGACATCGTGATGAACGAGATCGAGGCGCGCTGGCTGGGCTACGTCGGCCAGGGCGTCCAGCCGATGTTCATCGGCAAGGTCGATCGCGTGTGGCATGACATCTTTCGCGCCTGCGAAGAAGTTCTCGAAGCGACCTACGAAATTTTTCAGCCGGGCTTGACCGTCGGCGAGCTGAATCAGTTCTGCGTCGAGTGGGGGAAGAAGCATACTTCTTTTGTAACCCGGCCGCTGTTTCACGGGCGCGGGCTGGGCGACGACGCGCCGGTCTCCGCGCGCTCGACCAGAGATGAGCACGCGCGCTGGAGACTGGAAGAGAACGTTGTGTTTATTCTCAAACCGACGGTCGCGACGCCCGACGGCAACCAGCGGCTTTACTGGGGCGACTGCGTCGTCTGTACGCCTCGCGGCGCGCGCCGCTTGGGCAAGCGTCCTGTGAAGGCGATCGAGATTCCGTAGCACACAAAAAGGAAGCGGCGACATGGTGCAAAAAACAGCGCTCGTCTTTCTCATTTTGATCCTGGGACCGTGGGCGCGGGAAATCTCCTGCGCCGCGGATTCTCAACCGAGCCCGCTGGCTAAACTTATTCAGGCGGCCAAGGCGGAAAAAGAGTTGACTCTCTTGGGCGGCGGCGGGACGTGGGGAGATTCGGACGCGCAAAAACTGCTGGAAAACGGCTTCAACAAACAATACGGCTTCAACGTTCGGATCAAATTCGTTCCCGGCCCGGCGATGCCGGACATGGCGCGGCGCATCGCCGACGAATTCAAAGCCGGGCAAAAATCCGCCAGCGATCTCTTCCTCGGCTCGGAATCGCACTTCGTCGAGCTGATCCGCTCCGACGCGCTCCCTCGTTTTGCCTGGCGCGAGACGTTTCCGCAGATTCCGGCGGCGATGGTGGAGATGGACGGCCGTCTCCTCCGCGAGGCGACGCGCTACATCGGGATCTCGTACAACCGGCAGCTCGTCGCGGAAAAAGATTTGCCGCGGCGGCTGGACGATCTGCTGAATCCAAAATGGAAGGGCAAAATCGCCTCGACGCCTTATGCGGCGAGCTTCGACCGGCTGGTATCGGTCATCGGCCTGGAAAAGACGCGCGAGTTTCTCAAGCGCTTCACGCAAAACCTCGCGGGACTCATTCGCTGCGGCGAAGAGGAGCGAATCGCCAGCGGCGAGTTCGTCCTGCTCGGCCTCAATTGCGGCAACTACGAGGCCGAGCGCGCGCAGCGCCAGGGCATGCCGATCGGCGCGCGCGTGCTGACCGACGTGCCGATCGTCGGCTACTGGTATCTGTCGATCCCGAAAAATTCGGCGCATCCGAATTTGGCCACGCTCTTCGCGGGGTTTCTCGTCACGCCGGAAGGGCAAAAGTTGCGCTACGAATCGGTCGGCGCCACCGCGCATCTCGTCGAAGGCACGCCGGCCAACAAGGAGTACAAAGAGCTGCTGGCGCAGGGAATCCAATTAAAAGACTTCACGGCCGAGTACGTCATCAAAAACGGCAAGATGCTGGGCGAGCTGCGCGACGAGTTTCAGAAGATATTGCAGCAGAGATGATCCTCGCTACGCTCGGAATTTCAAATATCAGATTTCACATCTCACATTTTGAGATTTGAGACCCCGCAGGGCATCATGCCGACCCAACGCTCCGTTCTCATCGCGATCAGCCTCGTTCCCGCCGCGGCTATCGTCGGGCTGCTGTTCATTCCGCTCTGGGTCAGCGTTCGGGTC
>JBGPTS010000201.1:0-6181 GCA_041490745.1 Binatia bacterium
CATCGAGAGCGAATTTCGTAGAGACATCGAATCGCGCACGCCGCTCGGCCGCATCGGCCAGCCCCAGGACGTCGCGCCCGCGGCGGTCTTCCTGGCTTCGGCCGATTCCGCCTGGATCACCGGCGAAACGCTGGTCGTCGCGGGCGGCCTGCGTTGATATATTGACGGATTGAATTGCGTGGGATTGAATGGCCTTTGCGAAGGAGACCGGGTAGCCAAGTCTTGTGCTTCGACCCTTCGACTTCGCTCAGGACAGGCTGCGCTCACACGAACGGAAATTTTCTCCCCTGTTCAACGTGTCTTCCGTTCGCCCTGAGCTTGTCGAAGGGGCTCTTATGAAATCCAACATGAAGCTCATCTCCGTCAACGTCGGTCTTCCCCGGATTGTCATGCAGAACAGCGATCCTGTATCGACGGGAATTTTCAAAGCGCCCGTCACAACGCGCGTGATGCTGCGGACGCTGAACCTCGACGGCGACCGCCAGGCCGATCTCTCCGTTCACGGCGGACCGACCAAGGCGGTCTACGCCTATCCGTCCGAACACTACGAATACTGGAAGCGCGAATTGCCGGAGACGGCGCTTCCCTGGGGCATGTTCGGCGAGAACTTTACGACCGCGGGGCTGTTTGAATCCGAGCTGAACATCGGCGATAAATTTCGCGTCGGCTCGGCCGTCGTGATGGTGACCCAGCCGCGGATGCCCTGTTACAAGCTCGGCGTCAAGTTCGGCCGCCCCGACATCGTCAAGAGATTTCTGGCGAGCGAGCGCACAGGCTTTTATTTCGCCGTGCTCGAAGAGGGCGAAGTCGGCGCCGGCGACGCGATCGAACCGATCGAGGAAAGCAAAGACGATGTAAAGGTAAGCGACATCACCCGGCTGTATACGAGCGAGAAGCACAACGTCCCGTTGCTGCGCCGCGCCGTCGAAGCCGAGACGCTTCCCGAAAGCTGGCGCGGCTATTTCCGCGATCGACTCGAAAAATTGACCCGGACTTCGAGCCATTGAGAGGCCGATCGCCATGACCGACACAACTCAACCCATCACGTCAACGCGTCCCTCGTTGGTCGAGCGCATGTTTCCGACCCTCACGCCGGCGCAGATTGCGCGCATCGCGCCGCACGGTCGCGCACGTCGGGTCGATCGCGGCGAAGTCCTGGTCGAGGCCGGCGCGCAAGTCGTGCCGTTCTTCGTCGTCGTCTCCGGCCGGCTCGAAGCCGTCCGGCCATCGGCTGCCGGCGAGGCGCTCGTCGCCGTCCATGGACCGGGCCAGTTCACCGGCGAAGTCAACATGCTGTCGGGCCGCCGCGCGCTCGTCCGCTCGCGCGCCACCGAGCCGGGCGAAGTGATCGAGCTCGATCGCGAGCACCTGTTGACGCTGGTGCAGACCGACAGCGAACTCAGCGAGCTTTTCATGCGCGCCTTCATCCTGCGGCGCGTGGAGCTGATCGCGCAGGGGCTCGGCGACGTGGTGCTCGTCGGTTCGAACCATTGCTCCGGAACGCTCCGCGTCAAAGAGTTCCTGACGCGCAACGGCCACCCGCACACTTATATCGATCTCGACCGCGACACGGACGTTCAGCTTTTGCTCGATCGGTTCCACGTCGCCGCCGCGGACGTGCCGGTCGTGATCTGCCGCGGCGAACTCGTGCTCAGGAATCCGACCAATCGCGAAATCGCCGACTGCCTCGGGTTCAATGAAGCGATAGACCAGACGCAGATCCGCGATCTCCTCATCGTCGGCGCCGGCCCCGCCGGGCTCGCGGCCGCGGTGTACGCTGCGTCCGAAGGACTCGGCGTGCTGGTGCTAGAGTCGAACGCGCCGGGCGGACAGGCGGGCTCCAGCTCGAAGATCGAGAACTATCTCGGCTTCCCCACCGGCATCTCGGGCCAGGCGCTCGCGGGACGGGCGTTCACGCAGGCCGAAAAGTTCGGCGCGCAAGTCGCCATCGCCAAGAGCGCCGCGCGCCTTCACTGCGAGCGGAGACCGTACGCGATCGAGATCGACGACGGTCTCAAGGTGCCGGCGCGCGCCGTCATAATCGCAACCGGCGCCGAGTATCGGAAGCCGGCGCTGGAAAACTTGTCCGAGTTCGAGGGCGCGGGCGTCTACTACGGCGCGACGTTCATGGAGGCGCAGCTCTGCCGCGGCGAAGAGGTGATCGTCGTTGGCGGCGGCAATTCGGCCGGTCAGGCCGCGGTGTATCTCGCCGAGACCGCCAGGCGCGTGCACATGCTGGTCCGGTCGCGCGGGCTCGCGGAAACTATGTCGCGTTACCTCATCCGGCGCATCGAAGAAAATCCCGCCATCGTCTTGCGCACCCGCACCCAGATCGCCGCCCTCGAAGGAGCGAATCATCTCGAGCGCGTGCGCTGGCGCGACGTCGAGACGGGCGGGATCGAGACGCGCGATATTCACCACGTCTTCGTCATGGCCGGCGCCGCCCCGAGCACGCGCTGGCTCGATGGCTGCGTCACGCTCGATGCGAGCGGATTCATCAAAACCGGACCGGATCTCTCGCCGGACGAATTGACGGCCGCCGAGTGGCCGCTCGCCCGCGCGCCCTATCTCCTGGAAACGAGCCGGCCCGGCGTTTTCGCCGTCGGCGACGTGCGTGCGGGAAACATCAAGCGCGTCGCTTCCGCGGTCGGCGAGGGCTCGATCGCGGTCTCGTTCGTCCATCGGGTGCTGCATGAATAGGAGGCAGGATGGCTGACAAAGCCTGCGCGCATATTGACGCGATCACGACCGTAAAGCATCCGAAGCGCCGTGAGTGCGCGGAATGCGTGAAGACCGGCGCCGAGTGGGTTCACCTGCGCATATGTCAGGAATGCAGCGCGACGTTGTGCTGCGACGATTCGCCGAACCGCCACGCGACCAAGCACGCGCGGACGAGCAAGCATCCCGTGATCGCATCGGCGGAGCCCGAAGAGCGCTGGTTGTACTGCTATCCCGACGACGCATTTGCGGAGTATTGAATAATATGAATTCATCTAACGACATCTCCACGTCTCTGCTGTCGCTGTCACCGATTTGCCTCGCCGACGGCATGCCTTTCACGGGGTTCGCGGGATGGCTGTGGTGGCTCCGCGGCGTCAGGCGCAGCGCGTCGAATCCAAATCTTTGCAACAGGTGAGAACTCCACTGGGAGACGGGACGTCTCTCCGAAGTAACCGTGCTCTTCGCCGACTGCCGCGGCTACACGCGGCTGACGCACGAGCTCGGGATCGAGAAGCTGGCGCCGATCACGGAAGAATTCTTCAAGGCAAGCGCCGCGGTTATTCGCGAGCATCATGGGATCGTCGATCGCTTGTTGGGCGATGGGCTCATCGCGCTCTTCAACGTCCCGATCAAGCACGACGATCACGTGCTCCGCGCCGTGACTGCGGCATTTCGGATTCAGGAGGCGGTGCAACACATCAACGTAACGCTAGAGGACGGGGTTGTCCTCGGCGTGGGCATCGGGATTGCCACCGGGGCGGCGCTCGCCACAAACATGGGCTCGACCAATTGCAGCGACTACACCATGGTCGGCGATACGATCAACATCGCCGCGCGGCTCCAAGGGCAAGCTGCGCCCGGAGAAATTTTGGTAACGGACGATGCCTACCAGCCGATCGGTGCGGCTTTTCCCGGCGCGACGCGCGCCGAGTATATATTGAAAGGTCTTTCACAGCCGGTCGCCGCCCACCGCTTGGTTGAATAAGATGCCGCCAACCATCTCCATCTCAAACCTCACGAAGATATATGCTTCGGGTCTTCACGCGCTGAAGAGCGTTGACCTGGAAATCCGCAAGGGTGAAATCTTCGGCCTGTTGGGTCCCAACGGCGCAGGCAAGACGACGTTGATCAACATCGTCTGCGGCATCGTCACGCCGACCGCGGGCGTGGTGACCGTGGACGGCCGCGATATCGTGTGCGACTACCGCGCGGCCCGCTCGCAGATCGGCCTGGTGCCGCAGGAGCTGACCACCGACATGTTCGAGACGGTGTGGGCGACGACGAGTTTCAGCCGCGGGCTGTTCGGGCGCGCGCCGAACCCGGCGCACATCGAGAAATTGCTGCGCGATCTGTCGCTGTGGGAGAAGCGCAACGATAAGATCGTGACGTTGTCGGGCGGGATGAAGCGGCGCGTGTTGATCGCCAAGGCGCTGGCGCACGAGCCGGAGATTTTATTTTTGGATGAGCCGACGGCCGGCGTGGACGTGGAACTGCGCCGCGACATGTGGGCGCTGGTGCGCGGGCTCCGCGCAAGCGGCGTGACGATCATCCTGACGACGCATTACATCGACGAGGCCGAGGAGATGGCCGACCGGATCGGCGTCATCCACAAGGGCGAGCTGATCGTCGTCGAGGAAAAAATCCGGCTGATGAAAAAGCTCGGCAAGAAACAGCTCACGCTCCAACTGGCCGAGCCGCTGGCCGCGATTCCCCTCGAATTGAGCGACTGGCGCCTCGCGCTCAACGCCGGCGGCCACGAGCTGGAATACACCTTCGACGGCAACGAGGAGCACACCGGCGTCCCCGCGCTGCTGAAGCGCCTGGACGATCTCGGAATCGGGTTCAAGGATTTGAATACGCGCCAGAGCTCGCTGGAGGATATTTTCGTGAGTCTCGTGAGTGAGCGAAAATGAGTGCGCCGACGTTCAATAGACATGGCGTGTGGGCCATCTACAAGTTCGAAATGGCGCGCGCGCTGCGCACCGTGCTCCAGAGCGTCGTGACGCCGGTCATCACAACCTCGCTCTATTTCATCGTCTTCGGCGCCGCGATCGGCTCGCGCGTGACCGAGGTGGGCGGCGTTGCCTACGGCGCGTACATCGTGCCGGGGCTCATCATGCTGTCGCTGTTCACGCAGAGCATCTTCAACGGCTCGTTCGGCATCTATTTCCCGAAGTTCACCGGCACGATCTACGAGCTTCTCTCCGCGCCGATCTCGTACGTGGAAATCGTCGTTGCCTACGTCGGCGCGGCTGCGACCAAGTCGATTATTTTAGGCCTGATAATCCTGACGACAGCATCTTTCTTCGTGTCGATCCAAATCTTGCATCCGGTCTGGATGATCGCATTCCTCGTATTGACCGCGGCAACCTTCAGCCTGTTCGGCTTTATCATCGGCCTCTGGGCGAAGAGCTTCGAGCAGCTCCAGTTCATTCCGCTCCTGGTCGTGACGCCGCTCACCTTTCTCGGCGGCGCGTTTTACTCGATCGACATGCTGCCGCCGATGTGGCGCACAGCCACCCTGTTCAATCCGGTGGTCTATCTCATCAGCGGTTTTCGCTGGAGCTTCTATGAAGCGGCGGACGTGAGCGTGGGCGTGAGCCTCGGGATGACGTTGGGATTTTTTCTCGCCTGCCTGGCGGTCGTCGGATGGATTTTCAAGACGGGATACCGGCTGAAGAGCTGAGGGGTTGGACTCCGATGGGCGATAAGAATGCCAACCTCGCCGTCGACTGGGAGCGCGCACTCGCCGAGCTCGACGAGCGCGGCTTCGCGCGGCTACTACCGCGCGCACTTGCGTTATGGGGTGAGTACGGTGCGATCCGGCAGCCGATACACTCTCGGAATTATTTTTCACGACGCGAAGTAAAAACAGAGAAATTCCCCGCGGGACCGCCGCAGAAAAACTGAACGCGCCGCGCCGCAGGCGCGTAGACCTGATTGCGAAGTTGCGCAAGCATGCAACATGCTTTTGGCGCCGATATTTCGGCGTCTGCCGATCTGTCGGCAGCTACCCCTCCTCGCCTTTTCTCCCATCGGGAACCGCGCGCCCGCAACTTCCCTGATTGTCGCGGTTTTGTAGCTCTTCCATCCGGCCGGTACTTGGCACCGCGATTGCTGAAACAACTTGTACCAGAAAGGAGAGAACGTGATGAAGTTCGCAACACCATTTTTAGCGGCTCTGGCAATGATCGGCATGGCTCTGGCGGCTCGGCTGGTTACGGAAGGTATTCTTCCCGCGCTCGTCTCGACGGCGATCGAGCAGGGGTCCAAGTTTCGAAGAGCGCGGCGGCGCAGGTAAGGATGCGGAGAATAGATTGTAAAGGAGGCGACCGCGATGCTCGCAAATCGAACAGTGACCGGGCTGGAGAAAACCGTACGCGCGCCGATCGGGCTAAATCACATCGACTCCGATGTCTGCTGGTGCGAGCCGATCGTCGAAACGGATGAGGACGGCAAA
>JBGPTS010000202.1:0-6145 GCA_041490745.1 Binatia bacterium
ATCCGCATGATTCAAGAGGCCAAGCGAGTTTGCAAGCCCGGCGGGAAAATTGTCGTGGTCAATCACTTTACGAGCACGTCGCCGCTGCTGGGCTTTCTCACCGAAGCGGTCGATCCGGTGACGCGGCGGCTCGGCTGGAGCACCAAGCTCAAAATGAAACCCTTCATCGAAAAAGCCGGACTCAACATCGACGAGATCTACAAGCTCTCCAAGCTCTCGCTCCACTCCGTGCTGGTCGGCACCAACGAAAAAAACGGCCGGCGCCCGCACTAAAGTCGTGTTCGTGTCACTGCGAAGCGATCCTCCGAAGTTTCGTGTTCGTGATTCATCTCTTCTCTACGAGCACGAGTCACGATCACGGTTCTAGGCGTTTTTGAGGACGATGCCTTCAAGGACGTTCGCCACGTCCTCGCACCGGTCGATGGCGTTTTCCAGCGTGTCGTAAATATCGTTCCACTTGATGACGTCGAGCGGATTGGGCTCGCCTTCGAAAAGTTTCGCGACCGCCGTGCGGCCGACGAAGTCCCCCTCGTTCTCCAGCCGATTGATCTCGATGCAATTTTTCATGATCGAATCGCCGTCTTTCAGCCCTCTGAGCTTGAAGACCGCCTGCTCGACCTCCTTGGCGGCCTTGACCAGGATCCCCACGAGCAGCCTGGCTTCGTCCGTCGTCTTGCCGACTTTGAACAGGCTCAGGCGTTCGGCGCACGCCTCGATGTAGTCGAGCACGTCGTCGAGCGACGTGATGAGGTTGTGAATGTCCTCGCGGTCGAGCGGCGTGATAAAGGTGCGGTTGAGCATCTCGATGGTATCGTGCGTGATGACGTCGCCCTCGTGCTCGGTGTCTTTAATCTGCTTGGCCCTGACCGGCACGTCGCGGAAATCCTTGATCAGATCTTCCAACTCGACGGCCCCTTCGACGACTTTTCTGACGCTGCTTTCAAACAGATCGTAAAATCTCTCGTCATTGGGCAAGAACCGCATAACATGCTCCCGTAAAAATTTTGTTCGGTTCGCGCGCGGCGCTTCGCCGCGGCGATCTTAGATTGTAGGAAAACGTTTCTCGCGCCGAGCGCGGCCGGCGCCCGCTTTCGGCCGATGCACTTTTACCACGCGCTCAATGCGGCAACTCTTTGCCGTCTTCTTTTTTCGCGCCCTGATCTTTGGCGCCGCTCTCCGGCTCTTCCCCGCTGATGCCTTTCTTGAAGTCGCGAATCGCCTTGCCGAGTCCGCTGCCGATCTGCGGCAGTTTGCTGGGCCCGAACAGCACGAGCGCGATGACGAGGATGATCAAAAGTTCTTGAACGCCGAGTCCGAACATAAAACCTCCTTGACGCAGTCGTGTCGTCAAGAATCCGCGCGCGGCACTCGCCCGCGCAAGGTCCGATGCGTCGGAGCCACCATAACAGATTTCGCCAGCGGCTGTAAGCGCCAATTCGCGGAAAAAATCGTTGCAAATCTTCAGGGCAACGGCTAAGAAGAAGACAATCCCAGCACCGCGAAGGACTACCGACGTGCCCTCCATTAATCACGATACCGTCCGCGAGATGATTCGCACCGGAACACCGGATCGCGTTTTGCGCTTGATCGGCAAAAGCCATCCGGCGGACGTGGCGCCGCTGTTCAAGGACCTGGAGCCGGCCGAGGTGCGACTGCTCTTCGACGTTCTTTTCTCCACGCGCAAAGCGGCCAAGACGCTTAAAGAGCTGCCGCCCGACCTCCTGCCGGACATTCTCGCCTCGATCGACGACGACAAAGTCGGGCGCGTGATCGCGCGCGCCGATCCCGACGACGCGGTTGCTTTCATCGCCGCCCTGCCGGAGAACAGACGGGAAAAAGTGCTGGCGCACGTCGATCCGGTGCAGCGCGCCGGCTTTCACAAAATGATCGGCTATGCGGAGGGCACGGTCGGCAGAATCATGACGACCGATCTGCTCACGCTCGCGCCCGACACGACCGCGCAGGGCGCGATCGACAAGATCCGCGAGCGCGGCGAGCTGGAGACTTTCTTCTATCTCTACGTTGTGGACGAAGCGGGCAAGTTGATCGGCGTCGTGCCGATCCGCAATCTCGTCGTCGCCCCGCCCGATCGGCCGCTCAAGGACATGATGATCTCGGACCCGATTCGCGCCGAAGTCACGATGGACCAGGAAGAAGCCGCGCGCTTGGTGTCGAAGTACGATCTCCTCGCGCTGCCTCTCGTGGATCATGACGGCCGTTTGATGGGATTGATCACCGTGGACGACGTGATCGACGTCATCGCCGACGAGACGACCGAGGACATGTACAAAATGGCCGGCGTCGGCATCAAAGAGCGCGCCTTCAGCCCGCTGCGAGAATCCGTCGCGCGCAGAGTCCCGTGGCTCGGCTTCAATATGGTGTGGGCGTTCGCCGCCGCGTCGGTCATCAGCGCCTTCGAAACGACGATCGGGAAGGTTCCTTCTCTGGCGATCTTCATGCCGATCATCGCGGGACAAGCGGGCAACGCGGGCATTCAGACGGCGACGGTCGTCGTTCGCTCCATGGCCCTCGGCGAGATCGAATCCGGCAACCTCGCCCAGCTCCTGCGCAAGGAATGGAGCCTGGGACTCATCAAGGGCGTCTTGTTCGGCGCGGTGCTCGGAACCATCGCGTGGCTATGGAAGGGAAACGCGGCGCTCGGATTGGTGGCGGGGCTGTCGATGTTTTTAAATATGCTGGTGGCGGCGACCGGCGGCGTGCTCGTGCCGACGGCGCTGAGAAGACTAGGCTTCGATCCGGCGACCGTCGCCGGCGTGTTCGACACGATGCTCACCGACTTCATGGGCTTTTTGATTTTTCTCGGCCTCGCCACGCTGCTGATTCACTTTCTCACCTGACACGTTGCCGAGAGGACCGTTAGTCCTTCGACAAGCTCAGGACGAACGGCAGTGAATGACTCCTGGCGAACGGAAAAGCGCCGTACGTGGTGAGCCTGCCTGCCCTGAGCGAAGTCGAAGGGTCGAACCACACCGGAGCTACCGATCGCGCGCTTCCGCGACGACTCCCGCGGGAGCGCGGCCTTTTCGCAGGATGAAAATCAGGCCGCCGATCAAGCTATCGAGCGCGATGACGATAAACCAGAGGAGCCCGAAGGCGATCGCCTTCTCCGGCGCGATGCCGATCCCGGTCAGCAGAAAAAGATAGCCGCCCTCGCGCAGGCCGATGCCGTTCAAGCTCACCGGCAACGCGCTGAACGTGCCGACCAGTGGATAGAGAATGAAGGCATACGACCAGGGGATTTCGATCTGCAGGGAACGGCCGACCAATACGTGTATCCAGGTCTGCAAGGAATGGACGACCAGCGAGAGCAGCATTGCGTTCACGAGGGTGCGCCAGTGGCGGGGATATCTCTGCAGGGCGAGATGCAATTTTTTTCCGATTGGATGCTCTTTCCCGGGCATCACGCGCGCGATGAGAGAGAGCGAAAGGCAGCCGAGCAGAAGCGCCAAGCCGATGCCATAAGTGACGTAGCGGATCGCGGGCAGAAGCCGATATGCGGGAAACGCGGCGACCGAGCAGGCGCCGATCCAGACCAGAACCGCCATGCCGATGGCCCGGTCCGCGAGGACGGAGATCGTCGCGAACGTCGTCGCGCCGCCGCCTTCCTTGATATTCGCACCGTCGCGCGCCAAATAAAATACCCGCCCCACGTCGCCGCCCACCGTGCTCGGCGTAAACAGGCTGAAGAACATGCCGATAAAATAGAAAACGGCGAAGTCTTTGAATCGGTTCTCGAATCCCAGGGTGCGCGCGAGGATCATCCATCTGAGCGAGCTGACGAGCTGGCCGAAGAGATAAGCGAGCAGCGCGATTGCGATATAGGAAAATTTCGCCGCCGAAAGAACCCCGATAAAGTGCCAGAAATCGATGCGCGAGAGAAAGAAAGCAAGCAGGCCCAGACTGATGAATGCCTTGAGCAACAGTGCGAGGGAGTGTTTCATCGTTGCTTCGTTGCCCCGCCGGCGAAATTTTCCTCCGAGCGCACATGGAATCCTCGCCGGCGAAGCGCATAGGCGAATATCCCCGCGCCGCGCGTCAATTTACCGTCGCGATACACTTGGGTGACGCCGCATGAAGGGCTTTTCTCTTTGAGGACGGCCTCGGTGGCCCCTAGTGAAACGGCGCGGTTGAGCGCCCGCGTCACGCCCTTCATCAGACTCAAGGTGCGGTTCCGGCCGCGGTCATCGACGATCCGGGCCTCGCCCGCCGCGACTTTGCGCGCGCCGCCGCCGTGAAATTCCACCGGCGGCCGCGGCACGCCCCAGCCGGCGAGTTTTTCCGGGCACACGGCGAGAACCTTTTTATTCCGCAGAAAACGCATCACTCCCGCATGGGCGCGATCTTCGCCGTTGTAACGGCAGCGCTTGCCGACAAGGCAGGCCGAGACGATGATCGGCCCTTTCTTCATGCTTTGGTTCCGAGCGGCGGATTCACCAGCGCGGAAGTCTCTTCCTTTTCCACACCGGCGACGACGACCTTGCGCCCTTCGACGCTGAGTCGTGCCTCGCTGTACAGCTGAATCGCTCTCGGATAAATCCTGTGCTCCTGCTCGAGGATGCGCGCCGAGAGCGACTCCTCGGTGTCGTCGGGCAAGACCGGCACGACGGCTTGAATGATGATCGGCCCCTGGTCGCATTCTTCGTTGACGAAATGCACCGTGCAGCCGGCGAAGCGCGCGCCGTATTCCAACGCCTGCTTCTGCCCGTGCAAGCCGGGAAAAGTCGGCAACAGCGCCGGATGAATATTCATGATGCGGTTGGAATAGGCCCGCACCAAAACCGGCGAGAGCAGGCGCATGAAACCCGCGAGGATCACGAGCTCGACGCCGCGCGCGCGCAGTCGCTCGACCAGCGCCTCGTCGTAGGCTTCACGCGCGGCAAATTTTTTGTGATCGAGAACCTCGGTCGCAATTTGATGGTTTTTCGCCCGCGTGAGGCCGAAGGCGTCCGCGCGGTTGCTGATGACGACGCGAATCTCGGCGTCGAGACGCTTCGCCTCGATCGCGTCGATGATCGCTTGAAGATTGGTCCCGCCCCCGGAGAGGAGCACGCCCAAAGGAACTTGTCGAACTCGCCGCGTCATCGTCCCTCAGGAAACAAACTGCGTTCCCCTCTCTCCCTTTTTGATTTCGCCGATCACGGCGTAGCCTTCGCCCATTTTTTTGAGCGCGCGCTCGACGCCGCCGGCTTCGCCCTTGCCGACGACGAGGATCATGCCGATGCCGTTGTTGAACGTGCGGTCCATCTCGGCTTGAGAAACCGACCCGAACCGCCGAATCATCTGGAAGATCGGCGGCACGGTCCAACTGCGGCGCCTGACGTAGGCGCGGCGCCCCGCGGGCAAAACCCGCGGCAGATTCTCCGCGATGCCGCCGCCGGTGATGTGGGCGATGCCCCTGATGCCATGGGCGCGATGATCGGCCAAAAGCGCGCGGACGGTCTTGACGTAGATTCGCGTCGGCTCCAATAGTTCTTCTCCCAGAGTGCGCCCCAGCTCCGAGATGCGGTCTTCGAGGCGGAGTCCTTCGACTTCCAACAAAACTTTCCGCGCCAGCGAATAGCCGTTGCTGTGGAGACCGCTCGACTTGAGGCCGATCAGCGCGTCGCCCGGCGCGATCGCCGCCGGCTTGATGATTTCATCCCGCTCGACCACGCCGACGGCGAAGCCGCCGAGGTCGTACTCGCCGTCGGCAAAATCGCCCGGATGCTCCGCGGTTTCGCCGCCGATAAGAACGCAGCCCGCCTGGCGGCAGCCCTCGGCGATGCCGCGAATAACGGTCGCGGCGACACCGACGTCGAGCTTGCCGCAGACGAAGTAGTCGAGGAAAAAAAGCGGCTCGGCGGCTTGCGTTAAAATATCGTTCACGCTCATCGCGACAAGATCGATCCCGACGGTGTCGTGAATGCCGGTCCGGAACGCGATCTTGAGTTTGGTGCCGACTCCGTCCGTCGAGGAGACGAGCACCGGATGGCGATACTTCAAGCTCTTTAAATCGAACAGCCCGCCGAAGCCCCCGATGCCGGCGACGAGTCCCGGCCGCGCCGTTTTCAGCGCCGCGTCGCGGATGCGCCGGACCAGACGATCGCCCGCGGCGATATCGACGCCGGCGGACTTGTACGTGATC
>JBGPTS010000203.1:0-6044 GCA_041490745.1 Binatia bacterium
AAATTGAAAAATCCCGGTGATCTTCCTGATCACCTCTTCCAGCACCGGGGCGAGGTCCAGGGACTGGTTGACGGCCGTGGTCACATCGTAGAGCGCGGACATGTCCCGCGTGCGCCGCTCGACGCGCTGTTCGAGCGTCGTGTAGGAATTTTTCAGCTCCGCGGCCATCTCATTGAATTCGTTCGCCAGCTGCTCGATTTCATCTCCCGTCTTGATTTCCACCCGGTGATCGAGATTGCCCCGGCGGATCACTTCCGCGCCTCGATGCAGCGCCCGAATCGGCTCGGTAATCTTGTTGCTGACCCAAACGATGAGCGCCGAACCGACGATCAAGCCGATGGCCAGGAGCAGGATCGCGTAACGTTGCATGGTCGCCAGGGCGGCGAGAGCGACATCGACCGGCTCGGTCAAAACCACCGCCCAGCGTAACCCGCGCACGGGCGCGTAAGTCGATAGGACCTTCCGACCCATGATGCCGATCCCTTCTTCGGCGGGGTTTGGGTCCGGTTCCGTGGGCTGGCGCAAAAATTTTCTGACTTTGAAGTGCTCGGCTAAGTTGGTCCGCTTCAGCACCAGGGACGGATCGTAATGGGCGATGAGATTGCCGCGATCATCAACCAGATAGGTTTTGCCGTCCTCGGAAAATCTTACCTCACCGACAATCTGCCAGAGAAATGTAAGATTCACTTCCGCGGCCACCACGCCGACGACTCTGCCCGGGCCCGCCATTATCGGGACCGCCATCGTCACGTAAGGTTCCGCCTTGTCCGTCGTGTAGACCGCGCTCACGTAAGCGTCCCCGCGAACGGCGACTTGAAAATACTCGGCATCTTTCTGAGCCGACAGCTCGTTCGCTAGATAAACCCGCCGCTCCGAAACTTTGACGACTTCCCGCCCTTTTTCGTTGAGAACGGTCATGCCGGTAAACGCTCGATCGTTCTTCAGCAGCAAGACGGCGAGAAGCCTCTGGCCATCGCTGCCGAAATCGTAGAGGCTCAGAGCGACCGCAAGGTCAGCCAATCGTTCTTTCTTCCGCTCCATGATGTCCGCAATGTGGTTAGCGACTTTGGCGGCAACCTCGGTCTGAAGCTGTACGGCGGAGCGCTTGATCTGCGCGCGCGTGTATAATGTCCCCGCTATCGTGTTGGCGAGCAGAGCGACGCCTAAAAAGAACAGGCCGGTCCACAGGAGCCGCTGGCGGATGCCGCCCCAGCCCCATGCAAAAAACGCTTTCACCGTTTGCCAGACCATAATCGGCTCTACTTATTCAACGAGTTCGTCGGCCCGCAAAAGAATCTCCCTCGGCACTTTGAGACCGATGGATCTCGCCGTCTTTAAGTTGACGACAAGATCCAATTTGTGAGGTTGTCCGATCGGCAGATCGGCCGCCAAGAAACTTCTCCGGCCCGTCTGAACGTTGGAACCCACGACTCGGTGACCCTTCTCGGCGCGAGCTAAGGACAGCGTCGACAACAGAAAGCCGGCAAGGAATGTGACCAGCGATTTTCTCATGGGATCGGCCGTGCAAAAAATTATTCGATCATCTCATCCACCCTCACGCGGGCGTCCGGCGCATAGATGATTGTGTCCCCCATTTTGCGCGTCAAAAGATCCTTGCTTCGCTTGATCAGCTCATCGGTGGTTGCAACGTTCACCTCAATCAGCTCAAGCCGGAATTTTTTCGCCGCCTCTCTCGTGGCTTTCAAGTTCTCCTCGGAGTTCGGCCCTTCGGGATTATTGACTGCGATTACTCGTTTGATTCCCGGAGCGAGTTCCCTGAGGAGTTCCAGCCGCTTCGCCGTAAGGTCGATCGCCGAGGTAGAGATTCCGGTCAGGTTGTTTCCCGAACTCGTATAGCTTTTCACAAGAGCCAGAGGATTTCCCGCGCTCAGAAAAACCACAGGGATATTGCTTCCGGCGCTCGCCTTGGTCACATGGACCGTCGCTGTGGTGGAGGAAGTTACGATCGCATCGGGTCGCTCCCGCACCGCTTTGCGGGCTATTTTTTCCAGCAGAGCGACATCGCCTTTCGCGTTGTTAAAATCGTAAACGATGTTTTTGCCCTCGACATAGCCGAAGGCGGCCAGCTTGCGCTTGAGGCCTTCAAACGACGGCGTAAAAGAATCGTCCGCAACGAGCGCGGCGATGTGATAGATTTTTTGCGTGAATAAGGGAGCCGGCGCCGCGGCGACCAGCAGCGCCAGCGCCGGCAGGAAGCCTCGGCGCTTCATTACATTTTTTGGCTTGCCTGAGTCAGCTCGGTTTCCAACGCCGTCAGGCGGCCGGTGGAAATCATCTTCAAGATTTCTTCCCTGCTGAAGCGCCATCCCCCACCGAACTTCCGACCGGGAATCATTCCCCTCCGCGCCAGCTTGTAAACCGTCCTGAGATGGACTTGCAGGAGCTCCGCGACTTGCGATGCGGTCATAATTTGTTCCACTTGTGCGCCTCCTAAAGTGCGTGGATTTTCTCGATTACACCAAAAAATGCAGGATTGGTGCCAAGCCCGGCAACGAGAGGACCGGAGAGTAAAATCCTTTATTTACAAAGCACTTTAATATTTCGGGCGCGGTAGCGAGGACGTAGTAAACGACAACTTTTCGCTATTTGCGAGCGATCCAACAAATTTTGTCACGCATTCGAGTGCCGTATCACGGCTCCTGCCGGGCCGAAGCGAACAGCGCCCGTGCCGCCTCGCGGAGCATTTCCAGACCGCGAATTTCGCGGTCGAAGAGCGGGACGATGGCTCGAACCCCGCCATCGAATTTGTCCCAAACCGTCTTCATGTGCTCTTCCTGCATCTGCACCCGGTTCAAAACAAACTCCGGCGCCGCGTCTCCGAGAGCCTGCCGGTCTAGAAGCATGTTGACGACCACGCCGCCGACGGGAATCCCGAAGTCGTGGAACCAGCCGATGAAGCGGCTGATTACGGCGATCGGCAGCGCCTCCGGTAGCGTCACGAAAAAAAACGCCGTCTTCTCCGTATCCGTCAGCCGCTCGCGCGCCTGTCCCATCCGTTGGCGAAACTGAAGCAGATAGTTGAGCAGCGGGTCTTCCTCTTTTTTCTTGCTGAAGGAAAGCATCTCGCGCAAGGTTCGGGCCTCCTCGCGCGACTTGAGCATCTTGTCGATCCAAAGAGAATAAACTTTCGACATGCCGAGCAGGCGCCGCGCGTTGGCGGTCGGCGCGGTGTCGAAGACGTAAACGTCGTATTCGTCCTTCAACATCAAGTCCACCATGTTCTCGAACATGGCGGACTCCTCGAACGCCGGGTTCATCGTGGCCGATTCGACGAAGTCGTCGGCCTTGGTGCTGATGTCGGCGAATTTCAAGAACCACTGAATCTTTTCGCGGATTTCTTTTTTGGATTTTTCGATTGTCTCTTTGGTGTCGATCTCGTACGCCCACAGATTCTCCGCTCCTTTGACCGGAGTGGCGGCGCCGAAGACCGACTGATCGAGCAGGCCGGAGAGACTGTGCACCGGATTGGTCGAGGCGAGCAGCGTGCGCTTCCCTTGCGCGGCAAGCCAGAGCGCCGTGGTTCCCGCCATCGCGGTTTTTCCCACGCCGCCCTTGCCGCCGAAAAAAACGAACTTGAGAGCGGGATGCGCGCGCAAATACTCCGTCATCGATGTGGTGATCTCGGACATGGACATCAAAACAGTTTTGCCGCCAGCCGCTCGATCATCTTGAGCCCGGCGACGTCTCGCTCCATCTCGGGGACATACGCTAAAACATCCTTGCCCAAGCTCGCGCGGATTTGTTCCAGGTATTTTTGCTGCAAGTCGATGCGGTTTTTAAGATAGACGGGTATGTTGTCGCGGTTCAACTCAGCCGGCAGCACGCGGTTGACGACGTAGCCGGAGATCGGCACGTCGAAGCGGGCGAACAACTCGGCCGCCTTTCTGGTATCGAGGATAATCATCTCTTCAGGGACCAAGACAAAGAAAAAAGCCGTTCGGTTCTTGTCGGTAAGGATTTGCGACGAGGCGTTGATCCGGCTCTTGATGTATTTAAGTTCTGCGAGAATTTTGTCTTCCTCGCGTGTCTCCTGCCGCCGCATGGTCGCCGCCACCTGATCGTACCGGCCCATGTCTTCCCGCAGCTTGGTGATCTTGTTGATCCACTCATCATAGACTTTCGCCATCGAGAGATAGTAGAGCGCGTGGCCGAGCGGCACGAGATCGTAGATGTAGTAATCGTAATCGCCCTGGACGATGATATCGACCACGGCGTCGAAGATCGCGCTCTCTTCCATCGCCGGCTCGGCCGACGCCGCCGAAATATATTGGTCAATTTCCTCCGGCACCTTGTCGAAGCCGTACATGTCGAGGATTTTTTTTCGGATTTCGTCCTGGTACTCGCGGATGCGCCGATCGGCGTCCACCTCCTGGGCCCAGAGGTTCGGCATGATGGAGACCGGCCCTTTGCCGAAGATGTCGCGCTGAAAGATATCCGACAGGCTCGCCTGCGGATCGACCGAGAAGAGCAAAACTTTTTTTCCCTGGCTCGCGAGCCAAAAAGCGCAGGTCGCCGACAACGTCGTTTTCCCCAGCCCGCCCTTGCCGCCGAACATGATGTAGCGGCGGTCGGGCCGGCTTTCGAAGACTTCTCTTAACCCCATCGGTGGTTCAGCCGAGCGTGTCGGTAATGTCTTTCTCGCGCAGCATGCGCCGCTTCCACGAGCTGATCTGCGGCGTCACGTAAGGCAGCAGCCGGAGAGAATAATACGGCGGCAGGATCGGCACGCCGATCAAGTCTCCCATCGTGATAAGAATGAAGAGATGCTCCATGCTGGCGCGCGTGCGCACCGCGTGCCGCGTCATCTCGTGCGAGGACATGCCATAGACGATGTCCTTGAAGACTTGGAAGACTTGAAAGACGCCGCCCTTCTTTTTGATTTCGTTTTCGTCCGGCCTTGATTCCTCCGACAGGCAAGGACGACCGGCCGGTCGCCCCTACACGCCATTTAGATTCCGTGCAAATCGAACTCTTCTCGCTCCCAAAATTCTTTGCGCCGCGCCAGCGCGCGTTTCCATTTTTCGATTTCGGGCGCGACGTGCGGCAGCAACCGCATCGCATAAGCGGGCGGCAGCACCGGCACGCCGATCAAATCGCCCAGCGTCACGACGATGAAGATCGACTCCAACTCACGGCGCGTCTCCAGGGCATGGCGCGCAAATTCGTAACCGGTCAGGCCGTATACAAATTGTTTGAGCGCGTCCATCATAGCGCGTGATTCATCCGCGCGCCGGCGCGGTCCCGGTCGACTGCGCGGGCCGACGCGCATATTTCACGAATGCGCGCCAGCCGTCCACGCCGATCAGCAGCGCCGCCGCCACAAGCAGCAGCGCGACGACAATCATCAGCCCCGAGCCGATCACGGGAACCGTTCTTCCCGCCGCGAGGTTCGCCGCATAAACGTTGAAGTAAAGATTGTACGCGGTGACTAAAATCGACCCGACCGTCGTTGCGTACATGAAGATCATCGGCAGCCCGGCGAAGAGCCAGCTTTTTCCCTGCGACGCGAGCCAGATCGTCACCAGCAACAAAGAGAGCGCGGCCATGAGTTGGTTCGCGCCGCCGAAAAGCTGCCACAGATAGATCCACGTTCCGGTCATTACGAGCAATATCGCGAGCGTAACCGAAATGAATGACGCCAGGTGCTGGTTGCGGAGCGGCGGCACGATTTCGCCGAGCCACTCGGTCAGCGTGACGCGCATGACCCGGAAGATGAGCTGCGTGACGACCAGCACGATGACGATGAACGCGGCGAACGCGAGCGAGACCGCGTACTCGACCGGCAATCCCCAGACGCTGATGAAGCCGCCGAGGCCGTTCGCAAAGGTAGCGACCGGCGCGCCTTTGGCGCCGACGGTGACGGCAAGCAACGCGAGCAGGCCCAAGAGAAATTCCGCAAACATCGCGCCCGCGCCCACTGGCAGCATGTCGGCCTCGCTTTCAATTTGCCGCGCCGTACCGACGGAGCCGAAGAGTGAATGCCATCCGGAAATCGCGCCGCACGCGATCGTGACGAAAAGCAT
>JBGPTS010000204.1:0-5970 GCA_041490745.1 Binatia bacterium
AAACTCGCCCGCGAGCTCGGCGTCACCGTGGAAAACGTCGTCGAGGCGTCGCAACTGATCGCCTCGCTGGAGCCGCGCCCGTCGCGCGGCTTCGACGAAGAAGAGATTCGCACGATCATACCGGACGTCTCGGTGGAAAAGATCGAAGGCGAATGGCAAGTGCTCTTGAACGACGATGGCCTGCCGCGGCTCCGCGTCAGCTCGTTTTACCGCCGGCTCGCCAACCAGCAGGGCGTGGAGGAAGAGCGCGCGCGGCAATATCTGCAAGAAAAAGTGCGCGCCGCCACGTGGCTGATCAAGAGCATCAATCAGCGCCAGCAGACGCTCAGGCGCGTGACCGAAAGCATCGTCAAGTTCCAGCGCGAATTTTTGGAACAGGGCGTGAGCCAACTCCGGCCCATGGTGCTGAAGGACGTGGCCGAGGACATCGGCATGCACGAGTCCACCGTCAGCCGCGCCACCGCCAACAAATACGTCAATACCTCGCACGGGCTCTTCGAGCTTAAATATTTTTTTCAGAGTGGCCTGCGGTCGGGCAACGGCGAGGACGTCTCCTCCGAGAGCGTCAAGGACAAGATTCGCACGATTATTTCCGCCGAAGATCCCAAGAAGCCTTACAGCGACCAGCACATCGCCCAGCTCCTCGGCGCGGACGCGATCGGCATCGCCCGGCGCACCGTCGCCAAATACCGCGAGGCCATGGGCATTCTCCCTTCATCCCGGCGCCGCCAGCCGTACCTGCGCCGATAGTCGCGACGAGGTGCCACGATGACCGACGTAAAAATTTCCGTGACCTTCCGCCACACCGCGCCGACGGACGCTCTCAAACATTACGCCGAAGAAAAGCTCCACAAGATCGGCAAATATTTCAATCGCCCCCTCGAGGCCCACGTCGTCCTCGCCGTGGAGTCGCGCGAGCGACAGGTGGCCGAGGTCACGGTCACGGCGCGCGGCATGACGCTCCACGGGCGGGAGGAGACCGAAGATCTTTACTCGGCGATCGACCTGTTGATGGATAAGGTCGATCAGCAGATTCGCAAACACAAAAGCAAGACGAGACGCAAAAGAAGAAGGGCAAAAACTTGAAGATCACCGATTTTTTGGATGCCGGCAAAATCATCCCCGACCTCAGGGGGAAGGACAAGAATGCCGTGCTCAAGGAAATGGCCGAAGCGCTCTCCTCCCGGAACGGCTCGCTCAACGCGAATAAAATATTTGAGATCCTCCTCGCGCGCGAAAAAGACAGCAGCACGGCCATCGGCGAAGGCGTGGCGATTCCCCATGGGAAGATCCCCGGCGGGGAAAAGGTTTCGGGCATCTTCGCCCGCAGTCTCCGGGGCGTGAGCTTCGATTCGTTCGACGGCGGCCCGACCCATCTTTTTTTCGTTCTGCTCGCGCCCGAACACGCCGCGGCGGATCACCTGAAGGCGCTGGCGCGCATCTCGCGCCTGCTGAAAGACGGCTCGTTTCGCGCCCAGCTCATGCAAGGGAAAACGGCGGAGGAGATTTTCCGAGTGATAAAAGAGGAAGACGAGAAATTCTAGAATAGCTATCAGCCGTCAGCTATCAGCTCTCAGATAAAAACGAAATCCGAAAAGCTGACAGCTGATTGCTTCCCAGCTATGAGCGACCATTTGGACATCGTCGTGGTGACGGGACTCTCGGGCTCGGGAAAGAGCGTGGCGATTCGCGCGCTCGAAGACCGGGGATTTTTTTGCATCGACAATCTTCCCGTCGCCTTGATTCCGCAATTTATCGAGCTGTGCCTGGGCTACGGCGAGGGGATCAAGCGCATCGCGCTCGGCGTGGACTTAAGGGCGAGTCAGTTCCTGCAGTCGTGGCCCGAAGTCCTGGCGAGCTTGAGAAGCGTCGGGCACCATGTGGAGGTTCTGTTTCTCGACTCGTCCGACGACGTGCTCCTGCGCCGCTTCAACGAGACGCGCCGGCCGCATCCGCTGGCCGGCGACGGCCCGATTCAGGAGGGCATCGCCCGCGAGCGCAAGGCAATGGAAGGCATGCGCGCGCTGGCCGACAAGGTGCTCGACACGAGCCAGTTGAACGTGCACGAACTTAAAAGAGAGGTCGAGGAACAGTTCAGCCAAAGCGCGAGCCCGCGGCGGATGAACGTGTTTCTCACCTCCTTCGGCTATAAATACGGTGCGCCTGCCGGCGCCGATATTATTTTCGACGTTCGGTTTCTTCCCAACCCGTTCTTCGTCCACGAGCTGAGAGACCGCAAAGGCCTCGACGCGGAGGTCGAAGCGTTCGTTCTCAAGCGCGAAGAGACGCGCGTTTTTCTCGAGCGGCTCACCGCTTTGTTGGAGTTTACCCTGCCGCGCTACGTCGAGGAGGGCAAGAGCAGCCTGACGCTGGCGCTCGGCTGCACCGGCGGCAAGCACCGCTCGGTGGTGTTGGTCGAAGAATTGAAGAGAAAACTCGACGGCGGCGATTTTCGCCTGCACGTGAAGCATCGCGACATCGACAAATGATCCGATGGAAAAGGTGGTCAAAAAACTCGATATCAAGAACAAGCTCGGCCTCCATGCCCGCGCCGCCGCGCTCTTGGTCCAGACGATCAACAAGTTCGACGCCGAGGTCACTGTCTCCAAGGACGGCCAGACCGTGGACGGCCGCAGCATCATGGGCGTGCTCACCCTCGCGGCCACGCGCGGCAGCAAGATCGAGATCGAGGCCAGGGGCAAAGAGGCCGAAGAGGCGGCGCGCGCCGTCGAAAAACTCGTCGAGAAGAAATTTTTCGAGAACGAGTGATCTTGATTCCCGCCTGCTTCTCCGCTATACGAATAAGATTCGATTTCGCCGGCTAAACCGCGGGAGGGGAGCTCAATGGCAGCCAAGGATTTTCTTTTCACTTCGGAGTCGGTTTCCGAAGGTCATCCCGACAAGATGTGCGACCAGATTTCCGACGCGATACTCGATGCCCATTTGGGCGCAGATCCCGACAGCCGCGTCGCCTGCGAAGCGCTCACCAAGACCGGCATGGTCGTCGTCGCCGGCGAGATCACGAGCAAAGCAAGAGTCAGCTACAACGAAATCGTCCGCGAGGTCGTCAAAGAAATCGGCTATACCGACTCGGCGATGGGCTTCGACGGCAACACCTGCGCGATTCTGAGCGCAGTCGAGCGCCAGTCGCCGGACATTTCTCAGGGCGTCACGGAGGGAGAAGGATTGCACAAGGAGCAGGGCGCTGGCGACCAGGGCATGATGTTCGGCTACGCCTGCGACGAGACTCCGGAACTGATGCCGCTGCCGATTCAAATGGCGCACAGCCTGGTCAAATATCTCGCCAAGATTCGCAAGGGCGGCGAAGCGCCGTTTCTGAGACCCGACAGCAAATCGCAGGTGACCGTCGAATATCGCGACGGCAGGCCCGCGCGGGTGACGAACGTCGTGATTTCGACGCAGCACACTCCCGAAGTCGAATACAACAAGCTCCGAGAGACGGTGATCGACGGCGTGATCCGCGCCGTCGTCCCGGCGGATTATCTCGACAAGAGCACGGTCTATCACGTCAATCCGACCGGCCGGTTCGTCGTCGGCGGGCCGCAGGGCGATTGCGGCCTCACCGGACGGAAGATCATCGTCGATACCTACGGCGGCATGGGACGCCACGGCGGCGGCGCATTTTCCGGCAAGGACCCGTCGAAAGTCGATCGCAGCGCCGCTTACATGGGGCGCTACATCGCCAAGAATATCGTCGCGGCCAAGCTCGCGCGCAAGTGCGAGGTGCAATTGGCGTACGTCATCGGCGTGGCCGAGCCGGTTTCGATCGCGGTCGACACTTTCGATACTGGAACCATTTCCGAAAAGGATCTGTCCCGGATTGTCCGCGAAGTTTTTAGCCTCACGCCCAAAGGCATCATCCAGACTCTGGACTTGAAGCGGCCCATCTATCGCCCTACCGCCGCTTACGGACACTTCGGCCGTGTGCCCGAGAACGGCTGCTTTACCTGGGAAAAGACCGACAAGGTCGAGGCGCTGAAAAAAGCCGCCGCGAAAGTCTAAGCGCCGCTCTGCGGGGAGGAAGCCGTCAACATGCCGGGAAAAAAATTCGACGTAAAAAGTTTTGCTTTGGCCGCGCAGGGAAAAAAACGCATTGCCTGGGCCAGCCAGGACATGCCGGTTCTCGGCAAGGTGCGCGAGCGGTTTCTCAAAGAGAAGCCGTTTCAAGGACTCCGTTTCTCGGCGTGCCTTCACGTCACGGCGGAGACCGCCAATCTGGTTCAAACTTTGAAGGCCGGCGGCGCTCAGGTTGTTCTCTGCGCGTCCAATCCGCTTTCCACGCAGGACGACGTCGCCGCGAGTCTCGTCCGGCACGACCGGATTCCCACCTACGCCATCAAGGGCGAAGATCACCAAACCTATTACCGGCACCTGAGAGCTGCGCTCGAGCACGCGCCGGTTATCACGATGGACGACGGCGCCGATCTCGTCTCGATGCTGCACAAGGACTACGCGCATCTTGCCGGCAAATTGATCGCCAGCATGGAGGAGACAACGACCGGTGTCATCCGGCTGCGCGCGCTGGCGGCGGAGAAAAAATTGCGCATTCCGGTTATTGCCGTCAACGACGCAAGCACAAAGCATCTCTTCGACAACCGCTACGGCACCGGACAATCGACAATCGACGGCGTGATCCGGGCGACCGACATGCTGCTGGCCGGCAAACGCGTCGTGGTGGCGGGCTACGGCTGGTGCGGCAAGGGAGTCTCGTCTCGCGCGCGCGGCATGGGATCGAAAGTGATCGTCACGGAAGTGGATCCGATCCGCGCGCTGGAAGCGGCGATGGACGGATTCGAAGTGATGTCGATGAAAGAGGCGGCGAAGATCGGCGATCTCTTCATCACGCTCACCGGCGACATGCACGTGATCGGCAAAGAGCATTTGAAGCTGATGAAGAACGGCGCGGTCGTCTGCAACTCGGGCCATTTCGACATTGAAATCGACTTGAAGGCGCTGAAGCAGATGGCGCGCAAAGAAGAAAAAAACGTGCGCAATTTCGTCGATGCCTACACGTTGCCCGGTGGCAAAAAGATTTTCGTCATCGGCGAAGGCCGGCTCGTCAATCTCGCCGCGGCTGAGGGCCATCCGGCCTCGGTCATGGACATGAGCTTCGCGACGCAGGCGCTCGCCTCCGAGTGGGCGGTGAAAAATCGCAGCGAACTCACGCCGCAGGTTTACGAAGTTTCCAAGGCAGTCGAAGATTGGGTCGCGAGCTTGAAGCTTTCCAGCATGGGCATCCGCATCGACCGTCTCACTCAGGAGCAGGAAACGTACCTCTCGTCCTGGAACGTCGGCACCTAAATTCAAAGGGTGAAGGCGAAAGGCGGAGGAATGAATGAATTCTCCGCTTTTCATTTCATCCTTCATCCTGATCTTGACGCAGCCATCGCTCCCGGACTAGAAGTAGAGCAAATCCTAGTTCTCGTCGCCGGGAGGTTTCTATGGCCATTCCCGCCTTCAGCCGCTTCATCGCATCGACGCGCGAGTTATTCAGCGAAGAAAAAGATCCGGACCGCCGTTGGGATAAACTGGCGCCGCTGCTGCGCGAGCTTCTGGCCGACCCCGACGTGCAAGCATCGTCGAAGCGCTGGCCCGAGTGCGCGCACAAAGAGCGCGCGGAAAATCTGCTCTTCTACGAAGATCCCGAATTCGGCTTCGTCGTGAACGGGCTCACCAAGGCGCCGCACACGCGCACGCAAATTCACGATCACGCGCACAATTGGACGCTTTACGGCGTGCTCGACGGCACGGAGACCATCATGCGCTACGAGCGCGTGGACGACGGATCGAAGCCCGACTACGCCGAGATTCGCGGCTCGAGCAAGCTTCGCGCCGGCCCCGGCGAAGTGGATTTGGTGCGCCCCTATGAGATTCACGCCGAAGCCAGCGGCGAGGAGCGGACGGTGGCGATCATCGTGCGCGCCGAGAAGGCCGGTGGTTTTTTGCAAG
>JBGPTS010000205.1:0-5965 GCA_041490745.1 Binatia bacterium
CGCGCCGGAATCTCGCCGACGTACATGCCGGTGAATCCTTCCATGCCTCTAAGCTCGATGTACGCGCCGGCGCCGCCCGTTCGTTTCCAAGGCTTGCGCGGCAGAACGGTCACGTCTTCGATGCCGTATCCTTCGACGACCGGAATGCCTTCCTCTTTTAGCCAGATTTCGTAGCTCGTCTCTCGTTTTCGCACCGTCAGTGTCCTTTCATCTTATTGGATTCAAAATATTCTCCCCGGACCACTTTCTCCGCCTGCGCGTCGTCTTCGGCGCTCCACATGCCGAGCGGATAGCCGTGCCACGGAGTTCTAAGTTTCAGCTCCGGCAGGCGTTCTTGCCGCCAGATTTCCAGTGCGCGCTCCATGAAATGTTTTTTCGGCAAACCGACGGGAGGATACGGTCCCTTGCGCGTGGCGTCGATCAACATGCCCGAACATCCTATCGGCGGCGGAAAGCTGCGGTCTTCCGGTTTGGTCATCAGAGAGTGAGCCGACGGATCTAACAGGGGAGACCGGCCCGTAGTGAACTGCACGTCGCGGTGCGGCTGCATGGCGAAGCTCATCGCCCACATGACCATCTCGGGATCTTTCGGATCGATATCTTCGTCCACGGCGATGATCACTTTGTTGGTCGCGCCCATACTGGCCGCGGCGTGGAGCACCTGCTGCGGCTTGCTCGGATGGCTCTTCTTCATCCGAATCACCCACCAGTTCCAGCCGCCGCCCATCTCCGGACAACTCACCTCCAAAACTTCGGGAATGCCGCAGCCGTATTTCAAATAATTGTCGAGCATCATCTCGCGGCAGGTGCGCGAGATGCCGTTCGACTCGCTCGGCGGCAGCCCGACGAGAATCGCCGGAAAAATCGCGCCGCGCCGGCAGGTGATCGCCTTCACCCTGACGACTTGCTTGCTCGCGTGCTCCGCCATCAGATAGCCGGGATAATCGCTGAAGGCCTTCTCGCGCGCCGACTCCTCGGTCGAAAGCTCGCCTTCGATGACGATCTCCGCCTCGGCGGGCACTTCCAGCGGAATCGTCTTGCAGCGCACGAGCTCCACCGGCCGGTTTCGGATCGCGCCGGCGACCGACAGTTCGTCGAGGCCGTAAGGTATATTCGCCGCGGCGACGTAGGAAATATCCGGCAGCGCGCCCAAACAGACGGCGACCGGCAAAGCTTCGCTGCGCCGGCGCGCGACGGGAAAATGATAGAGCATGGCGTCGTGGATGCGAGCGATGCCGGCGAGAAACCGGTCCGGGCCGTAAAAGTGGCCGCTGTACATACCGACGTTGCGCATGCCGGTCTCGGCGTCTTTGGTGACGAAAGGCCCGGTTACGCGGATCGCGCCGCTGAAGCCCGGCTCCTCCACCGGCGCGGGCAGCATGGTCAAGCCGACCTTTTCTAATTCGTCGCCGGTGTGGACTTCCTCCTGCGCCGGACCTCGCTCGACCATGACGGGAGCAATCGGATGCGTCACCGCGTGATGCCACTTCTCGTAAATCTCCTGCGGATCTTCGCAGCCCATGCCGAGGCCGATGATGCTGCGCGAGGAGCCGTACATTCCCGTAACGACTTTCATGTCGTAGCGGCTTTGTCTTGCGTCGGTGACGTTCTCGAAGAGAAATGCCTGGCGCTCTTCGTCGGCGCGGCCGCGGTACTGAAGGCGCATGAGCGGCATCAACTCGCTGTCTTTGTTGACGGCGCGCGTCCAGCGGTGGAGTTTGCCGCGCTTTTCCAGCTCAGCGAGAAAAGCGCGTAGATCGGGGTAGTAGGGTCGAGACATCCGCTATTCTCCTTGACGCGCCGGCGCCCTTAATCGAACAATTTGTTGGCAAACTTGATCGCCGGCTCACGGACTTTTTCCAATTTTTCCTCGGACTGATTTTCCGCCTCCAAGTAGTCTTTGATCGAGAGTTGGTCTTTCGCGGGAATCACGCCGTACTCTCTTAGCCACTTGGTATCGATGTCCAGGCGTCGCGTCGCTTGTCCCAACGCCTTGGTCGTAATCTCCTGGCCCTCTTTGCTGAGCAGCCAGTTGACGAAAACTTTCGTCGCGTTCGGGTGTGGCGGATTCTTGATGACCATAAGATTGCCGCTGCCGCCCGTGCCGTAGGTCCCTTCTTTGAGCGGCGGCACCGGCCTTACCGGAAGGCCGGCCTGGACGAACGGCAAAAGCGAATAATAAGTCAGGCCGATGACGACCGCGACTTTTCCCTTGGCCAGACTCTCTCCGAGCACGCGCTGGTCGCGGCCGATCACGAGATTCTGTGCCGCCAGCTTCCTGAGATAATCTTCGCCTTTGACCTGCCAGATATAGGCCCAATTGGAGTCGCCGGCCCCGGGCGTGCGCGGATCGAGGATACCGATCTTGCCGCGCCACTTGGGATTTAAGAGATCGTCGTACGACTTCAGGTCTTCCGCCTTTAAGAGCGCTTCGTTGCGCCACATACTCTCGGTGAGATACGCCTGGAACGCGTAGATATAGCGTCTGGCTTTGTCCACCCACATATGACCGCCCCACCAGTTTTTCGGATCTTTGACTTCGGAGAGAATGAAATAGGGCTCGATGGGCTCGAGAACTCCTTCATCGAGCAGGCCGCTTACGGCCGAATTCGAGCCGCCGATATGGATGTCGAAGTAGCGGATGCCGGCTTTTGTTTCGTCGACGATTTTCCGGATCACCGTCGTGCCGCGCGCCGGGGCCATCTCCGTCTCAATGCCCGGGAAACGTTTTTTGAACGCCTCATCCGTCAACTTTCTCAACTCGGCGCTGGCCGGGATCGATATGACGACCTTGCCTTCTTTCTTCGCCGCTTCGACCGTCTTGTCCCATTCGGCTTTCGAGTTGGGATTCGCGGTTTGCGCCGGAGCCCGTTCCGGAAGCGCGAGAATCAATGCGGTTAAAAAAATCGCTCGCAGAAAAGCACTCATCGTCTTCCTTTTTTTTTCGCCGCGCAATGCGGATTATGATTTATATCTTGATCTTTTATATATCAAGCATCCGGCTGTCAACCCTTGAGCGGGTGTGCAAGCGAAGCGAACGCCAATGCGCTACTTTCCGTTTCGCGCGTATGCTATGCGTTAGAAACTTGCATGACGCCCGCAACCGTTGAGAGGCAACCTTCGATCGCCGCGTCGCCGGATTGTCGTGCTGCCGCTAGGGCTTGGGTTCTCATTCTCGCGGTTGTCGCGAGCGGCGCGCTGCTAGCGGCGCCGTTTCTTTATCCCGCTCTGTTTCCGCTGGCGTGGTTTGCGCTGGTGCCGCTGCTGTGGAGCGTGGAAAGAGCCAGCCGGCCGCGGCACGCTTTGCTCCTGGCCTGGCTCGCCGGTGGCATCGCGCACGTTTTGGGTTTTTATTGGGTCGATCACACCGTCAGAGTCTTCGGCGGCATCCCGCACGGTGTGAGCCAGATCGCTCTGCTGCTTTATTCGTTCGGCTTCACGGTTCACGTCGCGGTTTTCGGCCTGCTCGTTTACCTTTGCGGACTGGGACCGCTCGCGCTTTTTCCGCCGCTTCTCTGGGTTGCCGTCGAATTTTTTGCGCCGCAGCTTTTTCCCTGGCATCTCGCCAATAGCCAATCGGCATTTCTCACGCTCATCCAATCCGCCGACGTGGCCGGACCGTACGGCGCGAGTTTTCTCGTTGCCTGGTTCAACGCGGTGGTTTACGCGGCGCTGTTTTCACCGGTGAGCCGCCGACGCGCGCTGGTGACCGCAGCCGTTCTGATATTGGCGCTCGCCGGGAATCTTACTTACGGGCACTGGCGGCTAAAGAGCGTGGATGCGGAGATGCGCGCCGCGCCGACTCTCGACGTCGCCGCGGTTCAGGGCAGCATCGACATCGGCTACAAGTGGAACGTCGCCTTCCTTACGGCCAATCTCAAAACTTATCTCGACCTGACGCAAAAGACGCCGGGCGCGAAACTTTATCTCTGGCCGGAGAGCACGATCGAAGCCTGGGTGCCGGACGACATGGAAAAGTTGCCGGCGGAAATGGTGCCGGCGCTGCCGCCCGGCAGCTCGCTCATCTTCGGCACGATCAGTTTCAGCGGCGTCCCCGACACGCCGGAGATGAAGGCTTTCAACAGCGTCTTTCTTATCGACTCTCAAGGACGCGCGCGCGGGCGTTACCACAAGCAGGCGCTGCTCGCCTTCGGCGAATATATTCCGTTCGCGCCGCTGCTGTCGCATGTTCCCGGCATGCCGCCGATCGGCGACGGCTTCACGCGCGGCGAAGGGCCGGTGACGCTCGAACTGCCCGACGGCGTCAAAGTCGCGCCGCTCGTTTGCTACGAAGACATCATGCCGGAGCTGGCGCGGAAATTTGTCCGCGAGAAGGGCGCCAATCTGCTCGTCAACCTCACGAACGACGCCTGGTTCGGCAACACCGCCGCGCCCTGGGAGCACGCGCGCTTAGCGCAGCTACGCTCGATCGAAACCCGGCGCAATCTCGTGCGCGTCACCAACACGGGGCTGACCACGATCATCAATCCCAAAGGAGAGATGCTCCAAACGCTGCCGCTGTTTACGCCCGGAGTGCTTACGGCGAAGGTGGAGATTATGAAAGGGGAGACGCTCTACGTGAAGTATGGAGATTGGTTTGCCTGGATCGTCAGCCTGATATCCATCGGCGCGCTGCTTTGGCGTGGCAGGGAAATCCGGAATCGCAGAAAAACATAACCGTTACCTCAGCCGAACGCTAGGCATTTTTCTTGTGAAAAACCGCCACAAGGAAGTTCGTCTTGTCAATGTCGATCACTTCCAGGCCCTGATCGGCGAGCATGGCGCGGACCATTTCCTCGGTGATGAAGTGTACCCTCATGTGGGGAGGAAACCGGCGCTCATTGCGGAATTGCAGGCTCATGTCCTTGAAAAGTTTGAAATGGGCCAGGAAATTGTAAAATGAGATCAGGCCGATTCCGCCCGGTTTGAGCACGCGTTTGATCTCTTCCAAGTACGGATAGACCTGTAGAGATGAGAAGTGGACGAAGACGTCGTGAGAAAAGACTCGATCGACAAAGCAATCGCCGAACTCCTGCAAGGTGAATCCGTCCAGGCGGTGGTAACTCACGTTTCGATCGTGTAACGATGCTTTGCAAACCCTGAGCATTTGAGCGGAAACATCGCAGGCGTATACATGGTTGAAGAGTTTGGCGGCGGCCGATGTGATTCGACCTCCCCCGCTTCCGATCTCTAGCGCGGTTCCTCCCGGAATGGAATACTTCTGCAGCAGAGTCAAAAACTGTTCTTCGTTTTTCCACTCGTTTCCCAAGTACTGAAGCGATTCGTTGCGTTTATCCTTTTGCCAATTTCTGACGTAGTCATCCCAATACGCATCGTCATTCACGACATAATTTAGGCCGCGGAGCACTCTCCTCGGTGACCGGATCGCGGCGATCAGGCGTCTCAGCTTGCCCATCCTTTAAGTATCCATATCGGGACGTTCAACGACGCGGACAGGACAGTAGGAAAAGTCTCGCTTAACGATGAGCCACCGCCAGATCATGCGCTCTCTTCCCCAACCTTCGCCCGCCGTTCGGCGTGACGACGACCGTGTCGCCCCAGGTGCAGATAGACTTGCCATCGGCAGTGATCGCAGCAGGCTTGCAGATAAAAACCATATTTTCTCTGAGCGTGACACCGAGGTGGTGCGGGCTGCGTGAGTGCGACGTGATGATCGGGCCGTCGTCGCCGGCGCCGCGGCCGTGCATCGTTAGCTCCGCATTCGCGCCCGCCGCGGGGCCGGACTTCGGCGCGGCGTCAGCGCCGGCTTTTTGCGTCAGCTCGGCAAGCTGCGCTACGGTGATGCCCGGTTTCAGCGCCTCGTTCACTCGATTGAAAACTTCGCGCTGGACTTTGATCAGCTCCAGGTGCGCCGGATGGGCGACTTCGACGAAAACCGGCTGCACGCCCTGCGAACGGTAGCCGACCCATGAGGCCTCGATCTCGTTGATGATGAGATCGCCTC
>JBGPTS010000206.1:0-5910 GCA_041490745.1 Binatia bacterium
GACCGGCAACTGCTCGGAGAAACCGCGGCCGTTATCCGCGGCTTCAGACCGCCCGAGCCGTACAAAGGCAAGGGCGTGAAATACCGCGAAGAGGTTATCAAGCGAAAGGCCGGCAAAGCGGTCGGCGCGGCCGGATCGACATAACGAGCGAGAATCGGAATGTTAAACAATTACCGACAGATCGCGCGCGGCAGAAGGCAGGCGCGAGTGCGGAAACAGGTTCGCGGCAGCGACCAGCGCCCGCGTATTTGCGTTTATCGCAGCGACAAGCACACTTACGCTCAGGTCATTTCGGACGAGAAGGGCGTGACGCTGGCTTCGTTTTCGACGCTCTCTCCCGCGGTCAAGGGAAAAGTCAAAAGCACCAAGGGAATCGAAGCGGCCAAGCAAGTCGGCAAGTTGCTCGCTGCGGCGTGCAAAGAAAAAAATATCTTGAGCGTGGTGTTCGACCGCAACGGGTTTCATTATCACGGCCGCGTCAAGGCCCTGGCCGACGCGCTGCGCGAGGCGGGAGTTAAATTCTAGCTAAACAGCTTTCAGCGATCAGCCGTCAGCTCGGAAGAGCGGGCTGAAAGCTGAACGCTGACTGCTGAAAGCTTTTAAATATGGAACGCATCGATCCGCAAGGACTGGAACTCAAAGAAAAGGTCGTCCACATCAGCCGCGTCGCCAAGGTCGTCAAGGGCGGGCGGCGGTTCAGCTTCAACGCGCTCGTCGTCGTCGGCGACAACCATTCGCTGGTCGGCTACGGGCTCGGCAAGGCGAAAGAGGTGCCGGAGGCGATCCGTAAAGGATTGGAGCAGGCGAAGAAGGGCCTGATTCGCATTCCGATCATCGACGGCACGATTCCCTTTGAGGTGACGGGCCGTTTCGGCGCCGGTTACGTCGTGCTGAAGCCCGCTTCCGACGGCACGGGAGTTATCGCGGGAGGCGGCGTGCGCGCGGTGGTGGAAGCGGCCGGGATTCAAAACGTTCTCACTAAGTGCATCGGCTCGTCGAACCCGCACAACAGTGTCAAGGCGACGTTTCAGGCGCTGCGTGAATTGAAGCTGCCGGAAGAAATCGCCTCGCGCCGGGGAAAACCGCTACAGGAGATTCGCTGAACCATGGATTTAGGCACGCTAAAGCCGGCGCCCGGCTCGACCAAAAAAAGAAAACGCGTTGGGCGCGGCGACGGCTCTGGACACGGGAAGACTTCCGGCCGCGGCCATAAAGGCCAGGGGGCGCGTTCCGGCGGTAATGTGCCGCCCGGCTTCGAAGGCGGCCAGATGCCGCTCAGACGCCGGCTTCCCAAGCATGGTTTTCATAATCCGTTCCGTCGCGAGTCGGTCGTCGTCAACCTCGGACAACTGGAAATTTTCGACTCCGGCAGCGAAGTGACGCCGGAAAATTTGTTGGCGCGCCGGCTTATCCGGCGCAAAGGCGAACCGGTGAAAATTCTGTCCGACGGCTCGCTCACCAAGACGTTGACCGTCAAGGCACACGCGTTTTCCGCCAAGGCGAAAGAAAAAATCGAGTCGCTAGGGGGCAAGGCGGAAATAATTCAAGAAGGCAGTAGGCAGGAGGCAGGTGATAGAGTTTAGGGGCGATCGCCGGTCGCCTCTACGCTTTGACGCGATGCCTGGTTTTTTAACATGATCGAAGGTTTTCAAAACGCGGGAAAGATTCCTGAGCTCAGGCGGAGGATCTTTTTTACTCTCGCCATGCTCGCGGTCTATCGCGTCGGGGTGCATATCCCGACGCCGGGCATCGATCGCGTCGCACTGGCTTCTTTTTTCGATCGGGTCAAGGACACGATGTTCGGACTATTCAATCTTTTCTCCGGCGGCGCGCTGGAACAGTTCTCGGTTTTTTCTCTCGGCATCATGCCCTACATCAGCGCCTCGATCATCCTCCAGCTCTTGACCGTGGTATTTCCTTATCTCGAACGGCTCTCCAAAGAGGGCGAGGCCGGGCGCCGCAAGATCACGCAATATACGCGCTACGGCACGGTGGTTCTCTCGATCATCCAGGGAGTGATGATCGCCGCCGGCATGGAGGCGGCACGCGGCGCGGGCGGCGAGCCGATCGTGCTCGTTCCGGGCTGGGGGTTTCGCTTGATGACGGTTGTGACGCTGACTTCGGGCACGGCTTTTATCATGTGGCTGGGCGAGCAGATCACCGAGCGCGGCATCGGCAACGGCATCTCTCTTATCATCTTCGCCGGCATCGTGGCCCGTTTGCCCTCCGCGATCACCTCAACCTACCAGTTCATGGTCGAAGCTGAGTTGCAACTGTTGGTGGTTCTGCTGGTGACCGCGATTGTGGTCGTCGTTGTCGGCGTGGTCATCTTCATGGAGCGCGGCCAGAGGAGAATTCCGGTCCAGTACGCCAAGCGGGTGGTCAGGCGAAAAATGTACGGCGGGCAGAGCTCGCACCTGCCGCTCAAGATCAACACCGCCGGCGTGATTCCGCCGATCTTCGCTTCTTCGATTTTGATTTTTCCGGCGACCATCGCGCAGTTCGTGCAGCATCCGTGGGCGCAGACGGCGGCGGGTTATCTCGCCCCGGGCCCGTGGCTCCACGACGCATTGTACGTCGCGTTCATTGTTTTCTTTTGCTATTTCTACACGGCGGTCGTCTTCAATCCCGTGGACGTGTCGGAGAACATGAAAAAATTCGGCGGCTATATTCCGGGCATCCGGCCGGGACAGAAAACGGCGGAGTTTATCGATCGCGTGCTTTCGCGCATCACGTTGGGCGGAGCGATTTATATCTCGGCCGTTGCGCTGCTGCCGACGATGTTGATCCGGCAATTCAACGTGCCGTTTTATTTTGGCGGCACCGCGCTGTTGATCGTCGTCGGCGTGGCGATGGACACGGTCGCCCAGGTAGAGACCCACATGATTACCCGGAACTACGAAGGCTTCATGAAGCGGGGCCGCTTGCGTGGGAGAAGGGGTTAGGACGGACTTTGAGTGTGCTGCGCGTGGTGTTTTTTGGTCCTCCGGGGGCCGGCAAAGGAACGCAGGCGAAGCTTCTGGAGCAGAAGTTTGGGGCCTGCCAGGTTTCGACCGGAGAGATTTTGAGAAGAGCGGCGCGCGAGCAGACTGCGCTAGGGAAGCAAGCGGCGGAATACAGCAACCGAGGCGATCTTGTCCCCGACGAGGTCATGGTCAAGCTGGTCGCCGCGCGCCTGCGCGACCCGGATTGCCGAGCGGGTTTTATTCTGGACGGATTTCCCCGCACGATCTCCCAGGCGGACGATCTGGAAAAGATGCTCGCCGGCAGCGGACTGGCGCTAGAGTCCGCGCTTTGCTTAAACGCTTCGAAGGACGTCATTATCAAGCGCCTGTCTGGACGGCGCACGTGCAAAAAGTGCGGTGGCCTTTTTCACATCGTCTTCAATCCTCCGCCGCAGTCGGACGTCTGTGATCGCTGCGGCGGGGAGATCTACCAGCGCGATGACGACCGGGAAGACAAGATCGCCGCGCGGCTTCGGGTTTACGAAGAACAGACGGCGCCGCTCAAGGAATATTACCGCAAGCGCGGCCTCTTGAGAGAGATCGACGGCGTCGGGAGCGTGGAGGAAGTCTGCCGGCGGGTCTTCCGCGCGCTTGGGGATGAAGGCAAATGATCACGCTCAAGTCCGCGCGCGAGATCGAGGTGATGCGGCGCGCGAACCTGATCGTGGCCGAGGTGCTTCAGCGGCTCAAAGAAAAGGCGGTGCCCGGAGTGACGACGCTGGAGCTGGATTCTCTGGCCGAGGAGTTGACGCATAAGAATAGGGCGACGCCGGCGTTCAAAGGTTACCAGATGGCCGGCCGAGTCTATCCCAAGTCTCTCTGCGTGTCGGTCAACGACGAAATTGTCCACGGCATTCCGTCGAATCGCGAGCTGAAAGAGGGCGATATAGTCGGACTCGACTTCGGGGTGATCTACGAAGGATTTTACGGCGACGCGGCGATGACCGTCGGCGTCGGCAAGGTGAGTGAAGCGGCCGAGCGGCTCATGCGGGTGACGGAAAAGGCGCTCTATCTCGGCATCGAGCAGCTCAGGGAGGGGAACCGGATCGGGGATTTGTCTGCGGTGGTTCAGAAGACGGCCGAAGACGCGGGATATTCCGTCGTGCGTGCATTTGTCGGGCACGGCATCGGCAAGCATCTGCACGAAGATCCGCCGGTGCCGAATTACGGTGTGCCGGGACGCGGCGACCGACTAAAGGAAGGGATGGTCCTCGCCATCGAGCCGATGGTGAACTCGGGGACCTGGGAAGTGAAGGTAAAAGAAGACGGCTGGACCGCCGTGACGAGCGACGGCAGTCTCTCGGCTCATTTCGAGCACTCGGTCGCGATCACGCAAAACGGTCCGTATATTTTAAGCCAGTTGTAGTCGATATGCCTAAAGGGGATGCGATCGAGGTAACCGGGAGCGTGCTGGAAACGCTGCCGAACGCGATGTTCCGCGTGCAACTAGACAACGGCCATAAAGTGCTGGCGCACATCTCGGGCAAGATGCGCATGCATTACATAAAAATTCTTCCGGGCGACAAGGTCCGCGTCGAGCTGTCGCCCTACGATCTGGCGCGCGGCCGGATCATTTACCGCGAGCGATAAAAGGCGAACGCTATGAAAGTCAGGGCATCGGTCAAGAAGATCTGCAACAAGTGCAAAGTGATCAGGCGCAAGGGCGTCGTGCGCGTGGTCTGCGCCAACACAAGGCACAAGCAGAGGCAGGGGTGACGATATGGCGAGAATAGCCGGAGTGGATTTGCCGAGAAACAAGCGCATGGAAGTCGCGCTCACGTACATCTTCGGAATCGGGAGAAGCGCTGCCCGGAAAATTCTCCAGGGCGCGGGTGTGGCTTTCGACACCAAGACCGACAACTTGAATGATGACGAAGTGGTGAAAATCCGCCAGCTCATCGATCAAAACTACAAGGTCGAAGGCGACCTCAGGCGCGATGTGTCGCAAAATATCAAGCGTCACGTCGATGTGGGATCGTACCGCGGGCTGCGCCACCGCAAGGGTTTGCCCGTGCGCGGCCAACGGACTCACACCAACGCGCGCACGCGCAAGGGACCGCGCAAGACGGTCGCCGGGAAGAAGACGGCGCCGTCTAAGGGCTAAGAAATAGGTAGGGCGCCATGGATCGCGCCCGGGGAAAATCAGGAGAAAGATAATGGCGAAAGACGATCAGGCGGCTGAAGAGAAGAAAGCCGAAGGGCGCCCGGACGAGAAGGAAAAGGCGGCGGAGCGCGCTGCGCGGAAAAAGAAGGGGCGAAAGAACGTCTCCGAGGGCGTCGTGCATATCCACTCGACCTTCAACAACACGATCGTGACGATCACCGATTATCAAGGCAACGTCATCTCATGGTCCAGCGCGGGCGCCATGGGGTTTAAAGGCTCGCGCAAGGGAACGCCTTTCGCCGCGCAGCAGGCCGCGGACAGCGCGGCCAAGAAGGCGGCGGACCACGGCATGCGGAGCGTGCAAGTCTTTGTTCGCGGGCCGGGAGCGGGAAGAGAGTCGGCGCTGAGGTCGCTGCAGGCGGCGGGAATCCACATCAGCCTGATCAAGGACGTTACTCCGATCCCGCACAACGGCTGCCGTCCGCCGAAACGGAGGAGAGTATGATGGCAAAAGACAGCGTATCGAGGAGAGCGTAGACAGTGGCCAGGTATACCGGATCGGTTTGCCGGCTCTGTCGGCGCGAGAATATGAAGCTCTTTTTAAAAGGAGAGCGGTGCTACACGGACAAATGCGCGATCGAGCGCCGTAACTATCCGCCGGGCCAGCACGGTCAGAGGCGGCCGAAGTTTTCCGAGTACAGCATTCAGTTGCGCGAGAAGCAGAAGATCAAACGCATGTACGGTCTTTTAGAGAAGCAGTTTCGCCGGACTTTCGAGCGGGCGGAGCGTCTGAAGGGAATC
>JBGPTS010000207.1:0-5853 GCA_041490745.1 Binatia bacterium
AATCCGGGCGAGAAACTGGAGTTTTAACCGGCGGCGCGAGGGGCGGCAAACAGAGGCAATGAAACGCCGGGCGGACTCTTCCCTTCTTCGATCACCTGCTTGAGCACGTCTTTGAGACGCCCTTTGTGCATCAACGGCCCGTCGCCGAGAAATTCGATGTCATCGACGACCCAGCGCTCCCCTTCCCGCACGACGAACACTCGATCCTTCCACGCGAGCTTGGGCCGCTTTCGGTTGCCGGCGCTGGACAACTCCACGACGCACGCCGCCGGCGCTTGAATTTCGCACTCGAGGATCTTATACGATGCCGCGCCTTCGTCCAACGAGGTAAACACGTCCCCTTCGAGCGTCGTCGCTTGAAAAGAGTCCTCTTCGACGCCGGCCGCCACATTCAAAAGATCCGCCAGGCCGGCCGATATCACTTTATTGAATTCCGCTTGCTCCTCTTGGGTCGGAACGCCCGAAGGATGAACTGTCATATAGACATCGTAAAACGCGCCGACCGCGTTTTTCACCTGGCGCTCGTCGCTAGGCGGTCCGCACGCGACGGAGGAAAATAGGAACACCGCTGCGATGAATCTGAGTGCCCATCCGAAGCTGACAGCTGATCGCTTCAGCCTGATCCTCCTGAGGCGGATCAGCCCCAGGCTGAGGCTGATCCGCCTTAGGCTGAGATGGCTGATAGCTGTTTGCATCATCCCCCCGCTCCGCGCGCCAGCAACGGATCGGTTAGACCCAGCTCGCGCTCTTCGAGCCGGCGAATGCGATCGCGCAACTCCGCCGCGCGCTCGAACTCCAGACTCGCCGCGGCCTGCTTCATCTCGTTTCTCAACCGTTCGATCACGCGCGATCCTTCCTTCGGATCGTACCTCTCGCCCTTCTCGGCCACCAGCGGCACCGTGAGATAATCCGCGTCGTACGCCTCGACCAGCGGCGCGGCGAGCGAGCGCACGATGGTCTGCGGCGTGATGCCGTGGGTTTTGTTGTACTCCGTTTGAAGTCGACGGCGACGGTCGGTCTCGTCGATCGCCCGCCGCATCGAGTCGGTGACCGAATCGGCGTAGAGAATGACCGCGCCGTTGACGTTCCGCGCCGCGCGGCCGATCGTCTGAATCAACGATCGCGACGAGCGGAGAAAACCTTCCTTGTCGGCGTCGAGAATCGCGACGAGCGACACTTCGGGAATGTCCAATCCCTCGCGCAGGAGATTGATGCCGATGAGCACATCGAAGGTTCCCTTTCTCAGCTCGCGGATGATTTCCACCCGCTCGAGCGTTTCGATGTCCGAGTGGAGGTAGCGCACTTTCACATTCAGGTCCTGGTAATAATCCGTCAAATCCTCCGCCATGCGCTTGGTGAGCGTCGTCACCAGCACGCGCTCCTTTTTCGCCACGCGCTTGCGGATCTCTTCCAGCAGATCGTCCACCTGGCTCCGCGCCGCACGCACGGTGACTTCCGGATCGATCAGCCCCGTCGGACGGATCACCTGCTCGACCACCACGCGCCCGCTCTTTTCGATCTCGTAATCCGCCGGCGTCGCCGAGACATAAACCGTCTGTCGCGTCATCGACTCGAACTCCTCGAAGTTGAGCGGCCGGTTGTCGAGCGCCGACGGCAGGCGAAAGCCGAACTCGACCAGCGTTTCCTTGCGCGACCGGTCGCCGCGGTACATGCCGCCGATCTGCGGCACCGTCACATGGCTCTCGTCGATGAAAAGAATGAAGTCGTCGGGGAAATAACTCAGAAGCGTCGGCGGAGACTCGCCCGGCTTGCGGCCGGTCAAATGGCGCGAATAATTTTCGATTCCCGGACAGAAGCCCATCTCGTCGAGCAGTTCCAGGTCGTAAAGCGTCCGCTGCTCGAGCCGCTGCGCCTCGAGCAATTTATTCTCCGCGCGCAGCTCGACGAGCCGCGCTTGCAGCTCGGCGCGAATGGCCGCGACTGCGGACTTCAGCGTCCCCTCGGTCGTGACGTAATGGCTCGCCGGATAGATCGTCGCCTTGCCGACCCGCCGCTGCGTCTTGCCGCGAATCGGATCGATCTCGACGAGCTTTTCGATCCGATCGCCGAAAAATTCCACCCGCACCGCCGAGCTGTCCTCGTAAGAGGGAAAGACTTCCACCACGTCGCCCCGGACACGAAACGCGCCCCGGTGAAAATCGTAGTCGCTGCGCTTGTAGTGGATATCGACCAGCTTGCGCAGCACGCGGTCGCGCTCGATCTCCATCCCCTCTTCGAGATAAACCATCAGGTCGAAGTACGCCTCCGGCGAGCCGAGGCCGTAGATGCAGGACACGCTCGCCACGATGATCGTATCGCGCCGCTCGAGCAGCGCCTTGGTCGCCGAGTGGCGCAGCTTGTCGATCTCGTCGTTGATCGAAGCGTCCTTCTCGATGTAGGTATCCGTCGAAGGAACGTAGGCTTCCGGCTGGTAGTAGTCGTAATAGCTGACGAAATAGCGCACGGCGTTTTTGGGAAACAATTCTTTGAACTCGTTGTAGAGCTGCGCCGCGAGCGTCTTATTGGGCGCGATGACGAGCGCCGGCCGATTCGCGCGCGCGATCACGTGCGCCACCGTAAATGTTTTTCCGGAGCCGGTGACGCCCAGCAGGACCTGACGCCGCTTGCCCATCAGGATTCCCTCAGTGAGCTCCTCGATCGCTTGGGGCTGGTCTCCTTGCGGCGTGAAATCCGAGATCAGCTCGAAGCGCCCCTCTCTCCGCTCCAGCGCCATCGACAAAAAATATCAGGGACGGCGCGGAGGAGCAAGCTTGCGTTATTCGCGGCACGAGGAAAGCGTGACAGTCGTTCGCTCCCGAGAGCGTAAAACATCCGAGCAAGCTTGCAACCGCGCGCCAGACATATTACCTTGAGTCAGTTGTTTTGGAGGGACGATGTTAAAGTTTTCTCGCTTGAAATTCGGCGCCGCTCTATGCAGCGCGCTGCTGTGGATCGCCGCCGCCGCGGACGCGGCCGACCTTAAAAAAGTCCGCCTCGCTTACGTCGGCTGGGAGGTCGGCGCCGCGATTTCCTATGTCGGCATCGACGGCGGCATCTTCAAGCAAAACGGCATCGAGGTCGAAGAGGTTTTCATTCGCGATTTACTGAGCGGCGGCGTTCACTCGCTGACCGGAGCCGATTTCATGGTCGGGTTCGGCAATCCCCTGGCGATTATCCAGCCCGTACTCGCCGGGTCCGACGTGATTTCGATTTGTTCGCACGTCAACGTGCAGCCTTACGGCATGGCGGTCACGCCGGAGATCGGCACAATCGCCCAACTCAAAGGCAAGCGCATCGGCGTTTCCGAGCTCGGCGGTCGGTCCGATCTGATCGCGCGCGTGATCCTGCGGCGCGCCGGTCTCGATCCGGTGAAAGACGTGCAGGTGGTCGCCGCCGGGCTGGCGCCGAATCGTCTGCTCGCCCTGTCGAAAGACCTGATTCAGGGCGCGCCGCTGAACCAGGGATTCGTCGACGAGGCCCGCAGGCTCGGCGTGAAGGTCGTCGATGTGAATGAGATACCCACGATCACCGCGCTAGTGATGACGACGCGCTCGCTCATCAAGCGCGACGAAGACACCGTGCGCCGCTTCGTCAAAGGCTACGTGGAGGCGATCCATTTCTATCTCACGCGGCGCGCCGAGAGTCTGGCGATCATCAAAAAATATTTCAGCGGCTCGAGTCCCGCCGCGCTGGAAACCATGTACGAAGCCTTTGCGGCACAACTGAAGCCGCTGCCGCTTCCGGACCGGGAAGCGACGCAGGCACTGATCGACTCCGTCTCGGTCGTCGATCCGAAATCCCAATTCCTGAAACCGGGAGATCTCTACGATTCGCATTTCCTCGAAGACCTCAAATCGAACGGCTTCATGGAAAAGCTCTACGCGGAAAAGATCAGTTTGTAGTTGCGTTCTTGGGCAGAAAGCCGCCGGTCGCGTTAGGCGTTAAGACCTCAATCCTTTGACGATCGACTCCAGCCGCGCCGTGACCATGCGTCCCGGCTGGGTCAAAATAATTTTGGCGGCGGAAACGGAGATCTCGCGGCCGAAGAGATTGTAGCGGCGGCCGTTGTCCTTCTGATTGTTCGCCCACTCGGCGAACTCTTCCGGTGTCGGCCGATGGCCGATCTCGCGCGCGCACCGGCGCACGATGAAACCGAGCATCATCTTGTTGCGCTCGGTCTTGTTCGCCGCGCTATCTGCCATGTTCCATATTCTCCCGACTGATTTCTGCTCGTTGCCTGCTGAAGAACTCTGTTTACGGGCCGCTCAAAAAGGTCCCAGATACAAGGCGCGCGATGGTCCGCGAGCGGAGGCGTACTTTTCTAGTACGTTGACGCGAAGCGGGCCGAGCGCAACGAAGTAGATGGGCCTTTTTCAGCGGCCTGTCAGTCGTCCAAATGCGTCGTGGCCTTCATGTGCTTATCGACCGTGACATAGCCGCGATACTGGTCGACCATCCAGTAGCGGACGCCGAACTCGAATCTTAATTCCTTCATATCGACATCGTTGGGATTGAAATGCTGGTGGTGCATCATGCCCGGCGGCACGTGCACCGCGTCGCCCTGCACCCAGTCGTATCTCTTGCCGCCGATCTCCGAGTAGCCGCTGCCTTCGAGCGCGTAGAGATACGCTTCGGGGTGCGCGTGGCTGTGGCTTTTGGTGTGCGCCAGATCGACGAAGATCGAGCTGATCGCGACCGCCGTCGCCTTGAAGCCGTTCTGCTTGCCGCTCCGGCCCATGAGAAAATACGTTGCGCCGTGTTTGCTCTCGTCGGATTTCTCGAACTGCTCCTGGTGCATCGAGATGCGCCGGCCGTCGATCGGCCAGTACTGCGATTCTTCGCGCGGGACATTCGACAGAGCTCCGTTGTTCTGACCCGCGTCTTCGAGCTGCCGCATCGGACCCATCTTGATGAACGATTCGAGCGGCCATGCGAGTCCGGAAATATAAACGACCGGATCCTTACCGGCATTAAAAAGCTGATGCGGCGAGCGATGCGGCACGTGAAAAATCGTCCCGTGATGAAAATCGTAGCGCCGGTCGTCCAGAATAAGAAAACCTTCGCCGCTCTCGACGTAAATCGCTTCTTCGCCGTGAACGTGCTTGCCGGTGTGCCAGCCGGCGGGAATTTCCGCTTTCATCAACAAGCTGCCGCCGGTCGGAAAACCGAGCTCCGGCGCGATCATCAACGCGGCTTTCGCGTCCTGGCGCGTGCGCGTCCACTTGAGTTCTTTGCCGCGCGCCACGCGCGGCGCGTCGTTCACCGTCTTTTCATTTCGTTCGGATTGATCCAACCAAGCCTGGTAAAAATCGCTCATCTCGCCTCCGTAAAATTTCTCCATCGATTCTGTGAAAAGTAGCCGATGGTCTTGCGCATGTCAAATCTCTACGTCTCCGGGAGCTTCCGTAGTTGCGGCACGAAGAAGAACAGCGCGAAGAGAACGACCACGACCGCGCCGGCCTCGATCGCGAACGGCGCGCCGGCCCACTCGGCGAGGAATCCCGCCTGCATGCCGCCGAATTCTCTCAACCCCGCCGCGGTGAGGCCATAGACTCCCATGACGCGCCCGCGATATGCGTCCATGACGGTCAACTGAATGATCGTATTGAGCAGCGTGTCGAACACCGTGCTCATCGCCCCGACGACGACCAGCATGGGAAAAGCCAGCGCAAAGCTCCGGCTGCCCGCGAAGACGAACAGCGAAACCGCGGAGCAGCACAAGATCGTCACCAGAGCGACACGTTTTACTTTGACGCGCCCCAACGCCGCCAGGAAGAGAGCGCCGATGATCGTTCCCAGACCCGGCGCCGCCGCTATGAACCCCAGCCCGGAAGCCCCGACGCGAAGAATGTC
>JBGPTS010000208.1:0-5832 GCA_041490745.1 Binatia bacterium
CGCGGCGCTCGTGGATCCCGACGAAGGCCGGAACGCGGAGGTCGCGCGCGAAATTCTGATCCTCCAAGACTGGGTGACGCCTCATTATGATTTCATCCCGTATCTGGACAAGCCGATGTTTTTCTATTGGCTTGTCGCCGGCGCTTATAAATTGTTGGGAGTCTCCGAGTCGTCCGCGCGTCTCCCCTCCGCTCTTGCGGCGCTCGGTTGCGTCCTGCTGGTTTATGGTCTGGCCCGAGCGTCCGCGGGGGTCTCGGCGGGACTGTGGAGCGGCCTGGTCCTGTTGACCAGTCCGGCGTTCATCGCGTTTTCACGCGCCACGATCTTCGACATGGGCCTGACCTTTTTCATGACTCTGGCCCTTTGGGCGTTTCATCGAGGGAAAAATTCCGGCGGAAAAGCGAAGAGTGTATTTTTTCTCGTGATGTACGGGTCGATGGGATGCGCGACGCTCGTGAAGGGACCCGTCGGTCTCGTCATTCCGGCCATGGTGATCGCTTTCGACGTGCTTCTCACCCGACGGTGGTCTCTTCTCGGCGAAACAAAACCGGCGCTCGGCCTCGCGGTTTTTCTGCTGGTGGTCGCTCCCTGGTATCTGTGGGTCGAGTTGCGCAATCCGGGATATCTCCGGTACTTTCTGCTCGAAGAGAATCTTCTCAGGTACCTGACGCCTCACTTCAACCGAGGCCAACCCTGGCACTACTACGCGCAAGTTCTGGCCATCGGCTTTTTTCCCTGGACCGCGCTCATCTATCTTCCATTCACGGCAGCGGGGACCAGAGGCGAGAGAACGTCTTTTCTGCTCCTCTGGATCGCTCTGCCCTTGTTGTTTTTCAGCTTCTCTCTGGCGAAGCAGCCGGGATATATCCTGCCGATCTTCCCGCCGCTTGCTATTTTAATCGGCGAGGCTATCGCGCTCAGGCTGCGGGTGCCCTCCGCTAAGGCGCGATGGCCGCTGCTCATTCCATGGCTGATTCTGCTCGCGGCGTTTTGCTATTTCACCGTCGCGCTTTTCCTGCCGGGATTGCTGCCGGCCCATCTCAACGCGCGCGCTCCGGAAGCCTTGCCTTTTATCCGCCAAATGTCATGGCCGCTGGTTCCGGTTCTTCTCATCCTCGTGTTGGCATGCGCCGGCGCAAGCCTGTGGGCAAAATCCGGAGCCTACTTTCTGATCGCCTGCGCCTTTTTTCTCGGCTTCCATAGCTTTGCCCTTGGAGTGCTCGGCGATATTTCCGAGACTCGCTCTTCGCGGCGACTGGCCGAGCAAACGCTGCCGCTCATCCGCCCGGGCGACCAATTGGTCATCTATAACGATTATCTCTCCAGTCTGCCCTTCTACTTGCGCGTGGAAGATCCCATTTGGGTGGTGCTCTCGGAGCGGAGAAGCTCCGTCATGGGAAGCGTGTACATGGCAGAGCGAAAACCGCCGCCGTCCCGCGGCGCCGGGGATGTGGTGTTGAGCTTCGACAAATTCTCTGAAGTATGGGATCATGCGCCGTCACGACTGCTCGTCTTTGTAGAGGAAAAAAGGCTCGCACAGTTCAACCGGCAGGTAAGCGCGCCGACCAAAAGACTCTTGACGGTAGACGACGTCGCGCTGATTACGAATCGATGAGAAAAACCCGCAATCTCAAGTTATGCCGCAAGTAGCTATCGTCACCGGAGGCGCGGGAGGAATCGGCGCGCCGATCTGCCGCGCTCTCGCCGCGGACGGATTCCAAGTCGTCGTCGCGGATTTCGCCGAGGCCGCGGGAGAATCGCTCGCCGCAGAAATCGTCAAAGCGGGGGGCGCGGCGGTTTTTCAAAAAACGGACGTCGGCGACAAAGCGAGCGTCGGCGAGATGGTCGAGAAAACCCTCGAACGCTATTCGCGGATCGACGCCCTGATCAACGGCGCGGGCGTGATGTCGCGCGTGCCGGTCGTCGATATGAGCGAAGCTGAATGGGACCGCGTGCTGCGCATCAATCTGAAAGGAACTTTTCTCTGCTCGCAAGCCGTCGCGCGCCACATGAGCGAACGCCGAGCCGGGCGGATTATCTGCGTCGCTTCCGGCCGCGGCGTCGCCGGACAACCGCGCGCGGCCCACTACGCCGCGTCGAAAGCGGGCGTGATCGCTTTCGTGAAATCGCTGGCGGCCGAATTGGCGCCGCAAGACGTGGTCGTGAACGCGATCGCGCCGGGGGCGACGGATACCGCGATGGCGCGCGCGGGATCGACGGAAGAAGAATGGAAAAAGCGCGAGGCGGTGCCGCCGCTGATGGGCGGCCTCACGACCAAAGAAGAAATCGTCGGCCTGATCCGCTACCTGTTGTCGGAGCCCGCGAAATATATCACCGGCCAGACTTTCTTGCTCCGCACGCCGAGATAGACAATTTTTTGCATGGCCGCGCAAAGGCCGATGCGACTCTAAAAAATGTTTGCCACGGAAAAAGGGTACCGGATCGCCGCCCAGGCCCGGGAACGATGGGCCCGCCATCATCGACTCGTTCTCTGGTTTTCGGTCGTCTTAATGTCCGCGATTTCAGCGCGTCGATTGGCGCGAGCCGTCACGGCGCTCCTCGCGGGTCAAACCGAGGGCGACACGACAAACATCCTTCACGAATTGATTCACAGATGGTTCGCCGCGCTGCCCGTGTACAGCGAACTGCCGAGGGCGGTCCATCCGCCCGCCACTTACGCGATCCTCTGGCCGTTCTTCGGCTGGCTGGAGCTCGAGCCGACTCGCTGGCTCTGGGCGGCCAGCATTATTGCGGCGCTGGCATGGCTCGCCTATCTGATCGTGCGGGAGAGCGGCGCCGGCACGCATTTGGAGCGCGCCTTCGTAGCTCTCCTGCTCCTTTCGATGCGCAGCACCGAATATACCGTAACCATCGGCCAGTTCACCGTGCAGCTCCTGCCGCTGTTACTGGTCGCCTTGCTGCTGCTGTACGACCGGCGGCGCGCGTGGGGCCGGGATTTGTTGGCGGGCGCCTTGTTGCTGCTGGCGCTCGTAAAGCCGCCCGTTTCGGCCCCCTTTCTTTGGATCGCGCTTTTCCTCCCCGGCGGGTTGCGGCCGATCGTGCTTATGACCTTAGGATATGTGGCGCTCACTTTTTTTGCGCTGTCGTACCAAGAGGCCGATCTCCCGACGCTGTTCCGCGAATGGCTGGCGCGGAGCTCGGAGCTGGCCGTAAGCGCCGGAACCTCCAACCTGCATATTTGGCTGGCCGCGCTCGGGTTGGAGAAATGGATTCTGCCGACTTCGTTGCTCGTATTCGCGGGGCTGGGCTTGTGGATCTATTGCCACCGCCACGCGGACCTATGGCTCCTCATGGCCGTGACGGCCATCGTCGCCCGTTTCTGGACGTACCATCGCGAATACGACGATCTTCTGCTTCTGCTTCCGGAGGTGGCCCTGTTTCGCCTGGCTAAAAAAGGACCGGCCGACCGAGGCATCGACGTGGCGGCCGCCGCGCTGTTCACGCTCGCCGCCGTTGTCATGCTGGCTCCTATCCGGATGCTGCACCTATCGACAACCGGGCGTCATCTGCTCACCGGCGGGATTGTCGCCGTATGGATCGCCATGCTGATTTTCCTGATGCAACAAGCCGGGCGGGAAAAATCTCGGGCCGAAGGTTAAGGCGAATTGCGCGGTGAAGCGCGCTTATTTCACGTAAGCGCGATCACGAGACTTGAACCATGTCGGTCATGAATCGTTGGAATCGGATCGCCGTGCCCACCCTCGAAGTGTGGGCGCGCCGGCGTCGAATGATCCTTTCGGTCTCGGTCGTCTTGATGTGCGCGCTTGCGGCGCGTCGGCTGGCAATGGCGGTTTACGATTTTCTTCACGGCGTAGCCTACGGCGATACGCCGAGGATTTTTTACTCGTTGATCCGCGATTGGCTCGCGTCGAGCCCCATATACCGCGAGTCGGAATTTGCCGTCCATCCCCCGGCGACCTACGTGATGCTGTGGCCGTTCTTCGGCTGGCTGGAGATGGGGCCGGCGCGCTGGCTCTGGCTCGCCGTCACGATCGCCGGAATCGCGTGGCTCGTCTATGTGATGGCGAAAGAAAGCGGCGCCCAGGGCGCCCTCGAACGCGCCTTCATCGCGCTGATCCCGCTTTGCTCCTACGCGACCGCGAGGACCGTAAGAACCGGCCAGTTCACTGTGCTGCTCCTGCCGCTGTTACTCACCGGGCTGCGACTCCTGCGAGAGAGAAAATCGGACCTCAGCCGCGACTTTCTCGCCGCCGCCATGCTCCTGGCGGCGTTGATAAAACCGACCGTCGCGGCGCCTTTTTTCTGGATCGCGCTTTTTCTTCCGGGCGGATTGCGCCCGACGATTCTCGTCGCGTTCGGCTACGCGGCGCTGACTTTTTTTGCGGTGTCCTTCCAGGAGGCCGATTTGCCGACGCTGGTTCGCGACTGGTTGACCAACGCCTCGACGTTGGCAACCGAGGGAACCTCTAATTTGCATATCGTGCTGACGGCGATCGGGCTGGCGGACTGGACTCTACCGGCTTCGCTGCTCGTATTCGCGGGACTCGGTTGGTGGATCTATCTCCACCGGCGCGCGGACCTCTTGCTGCTCGTCGGCGTGACGGCGATCGTCGCGCGCCTGTGGACCTATCACCGTCAATACGACGACGTATTGCTCCTGCTGCCGGCGATCGCGCTGTTTCACCGGGCGAAAGAATATCCCTCCGACCGAAGCGGCGTCGCCGCCGCGACGCTGTTCGCGCTGCTGGTCGGCGGAATGCTTATACCCTTCCGCATGCTGAGTTACCGAATCTGGCACCTTTTATTGACCGACGGGAACGCGATCGCATGGCTGGCCGCGCTGATTTTTCTGATCGCGGCGGCGGCGCGGGACGGAACTTTTCGCGGCGTCGCGAAACCCGGGAGCTGAAGCGCGCTTATTTCACGAACCGCGCGGGCGAAAACTCTCCGCCGCTTCGATCGGGTTGTAGAATCATTCGCGCCGCCAGCGCGCCCACCGCCGAGCTCACGGTCACGCCGTGGCCGCCGAGGCCCGCGACCCAAAAGAAACCTTTCACTTTGGGATCCGAGCCGATCACGAAGCGGCCGTCGCCGGAGAGTGTTCTCAATCCCGCCCACTGTTTTTTGATCGCGACTTCGGATAGCTGAGGAAGAAAGCGCCGGATTTTCTCGTACAAGAGTTCGGTCGCCGGCTCGGCCGTCGGCGCGTCGCACGGCGCCATCTCTTCCTGATCGCACGGGCAGAGCAGCAAGCCGCCGCCTTCCGGGCGAAAATAAATTTCGTGCGTCGTGTCCCAGACGAACGGCCACTTGCGGTTCACCCAGGAAATCGGCGCGGTGACAAAGAGATGGCGCCGGCACGGATGGAGCGGCGCCGCGACGGCGCCCGCCATCTCGGCCACGGCCGCGGCCCAGGGACCGGCGGCGTCGATGACATTTCCAGTTTCGATTCTCTCTTCCGCCGTAACGACTGCGGTCACGCGGCCGTTCCTACTTTCGATCGCGCCCACGGCCGCGCGATAGCGCACGCGCGCGCCCAGCGCCGCGGCCCCTTTGAGGTAGCCTGTGAGCAGCGCGTGAATATCGACCACCCCGTCCGTCGCGCACCAGACGGCGCCGTCGAAGTCCGCGCCTTTGAGCGCCGGAACAAAATCGGTCGCGCGCTCGCGCGTCCAACACTCCGGCGCCATTCCCATACGGCGCGCCGTCTCGGCATCCTGGACGAGATTCTTCCATCCTGCGCCGCTCGCCAATAGCAGGGAACCGTTCTGCTCGAAGCCCGGCGGCGCGGGCCAGTCCGCCGGCGGAGAGCGAAGAAACGCCGCGCCTTCCGCCGTCAGCGCCGCGAGC
>JBGPTS010000209.1:0-5760 GCA_041490745.1 Binatia bacterium
CGCCACCGCGTTGACGGCGATGTAGCCGAAGAAAATCGGATTGGTGCGTACGCGGAGATAATGCTGGACTTCTCCCAGGATGATCTGCTCGCGCGTCCAGCGGTGCTGGAGGATTCCCTGGAACCAAGGGTGCTCGCCCATCGGCACTTCGTCCGCGTAGCCCCAAAGCTCAGCGATGAATTCATCCGGCGACATACACTCAGCACTCAGAACTCAGCACCGTTTTTAGGCCAGCGGCACGGTCATAAAAATGTGCGGCTCGTTGCCGAGGACGCGCGAGACGTGGCCTTTGCCGGTCAGATCTTCTGCCAGCATAACGTCGCCCGGCTTGAACGTCCGCTTCGAGCCGTCGCTGCACTCAATTTCCCACGAGCCGGAGAGCGTGACCACGTATTGCCGTCGCGGCGCCGGATGCCAGTCGATGACGTGGCCGACCGGCGCGCGGCGGAACGCGACGCTCGTCGCGCTCTGCAGTGTGGTCGTTTGGATGTTTTCGCCTCCGAACGATGATTCTATTTCCTCGAAGTGCGACCGTTGATCGTTGCCGGTATAAAGCCTGAAGACTTTCATGACGTCCTCCGCGCTCAGCTTCGCTGTTCCTGGTAAGTCACGTGCGGCCCGCCGAACGCCTCGGAGCGGTTGCCGAAGAGCACGAGCGGCGCGTCTCCCACGTTGGTGATCTGGTAATAATCTTTTGCGCCGAAGAAAACGACCTCGTTCTTTTCGATGATGCGCTCCTCGCCTTTGATTCCTTTGACCGACGCCTTGCCTTCGATCACGAGAAACGTCTCCGGCGAAGCGTGGTAGTGCATGTCGGTGCCGTCGCCCGGAACAAAGTAGAGAATCCACGAGCGAAAATTGTCCGTGCCGAAAAGATCGAGCTTGCGCTTCTTCTCTTCCTTCGCTTCGGCCGTCTTCTTATTCAAGCTGACGAAATCCATAACGCCTCCTTGGAAAAAGGATGTGACCCGCTGCTAGCGAGACACTAGCAAAACGGCCGCGGAGCAACAAGATGGGAGATGTCGGCAGAGGGCGCTATGAGGATGGAATGGGCGGCGAATTACTTGACGCGGATCATCAAGTCGCCGGCGTGCCACCCGCGTTGGCGGCACACCAGCAGAACCCGCTCCAGCGAGCGGGCGATCACTTTGACCGAGGTGCGTGAAGGCATGTGCAAAACAATCCAGGAGCGCATGTTCGATTCCTCCTCGCCTCACTCGTAACGCAATAAACATGCCCTCTAGCGAGAGTCTCCGCAGGCCGGATTTACTATATTTATATTGGGGTTTCGACCGATGAACGATCACTGCGGGCGAAAATTGGACAGTTGACGGCAAAATTGTTCGACACGCTCGAAGCGCCTGCAACCTAGAGGCCGAGCTGCCCGAAGGATCGATCGAGTCTTTTAAGCGCCTCGTCCACCTGGCTGGCGTCAACGTTGAGCGGCGGAGTGATGCGGACGACGTTGCCGGCGAGTCCACCCCTGCCGATCAGCAAGCCGTTTGTCTTGGTCGATTCGAAGAGCCGCTTCACCGCCTCGGGCGCGGGCCGCTTGTTCGCGCCGACCAGCTCCAGCCCCTGCATCAAACCCATGCCGCGCACGTCGCCGATGACGGAATATTTTTTTTGCAGCGTCTCCAAACCGTTGCGCAGCCGCTGCCCCATGGCGCGCGCGTTCTCGACCAGATTTTCTTCCTCGATGACCTCGATCGTGGCGAGCGCCGCCGCGCTCGTCACCGGATTGCCGCCGAAAGTGGAGATGCTCATGCCTTTCATGCTGTCGGCAACCTCCGGCGTCGCGACGGTCGCGCCGATCGGCGCGCCGTTGGCCATCCCTTTGGCGAGCGTCATGATGTCGGGTTCGACGCCCCACTGCTCGATGCCGAACATCTTGCCGCCGGTGCGGCCCCATGCGGTCTGGACCTCGTCGGAAATAAAAAGTCCGCCGTACTTGCGCACGATCGCCACGATCTCCGAAAAATATTCTTTCGGCGGCGTGATGAGGCCGCCGAACCCTTGAATCGGCTCGGCGATGAACGCGGCGAGCCGGCCCGACGTGACCGTCTGGATCGCCTCTTCGAGATCCTTGGCGCATTTGAGATCGCAGCTCGGATAAGTCAATCCGAACGGACAACGGTAGCAGTAGGCATTGGGAATATGATGAACGCCGGGCGTCGGCGTCGGCGTGAGACGCCACGACGCGTGCGCCGTCAACGACATCGCCAGATGGCTGCGGCCGCTGTAGCCGTGGCGCAGCGCGATCACATCCTGGCATTTCGTGTGGAGCTGCGCTGAGAGCACCGCGGTTTCGTTCGCCTCGGTGCCGCTGTTGGTGAAAAAAGATTTTTGCAGGCGGCCCGGCGCGATTTGCGCGAGCTTCTCGGCCAGGCGTACGTGCGGCTCGTTCGGGTAAAGCGTCGAGATGTGCTGCAGCTTGGCGGATTGCTTTTGGATCGCGCCCGTCACTTTCGGATGGCAGTGGCCGACGCTCACCGTGACGATGCCGCCGTAGAAATCGAGATACTCCTTGCCCTCGATGTCGTAAACGTAAGTTCCCTTGGCATGATCGACGACCAGCGGCTCGTCGTAATAGTTGGCGACGCAGGGAAAAAGAAAGCGGTTGTGTTTGTCGATGATCTCTTTTTTATTCATCCGTGGTCCCCGTTCGTTGTTTTCCCGGCCCATAGATAATTTTTCCCGGCCGCGCGCCGGTGTGGCGTCCTTCATCGACAACGAGCACGCCGTTGACGAGAACGTAATCGATCCCTTTCGGATATTGCTTCGGCTGCTCGTAAGACGCGGTGTCGGCGACCGCATCAGGGTCGAACACGACGAGGTCCGCCCAGTAACCTTCTCGAATGATGCCGCGATCTTTCAAGCCGAGCACCTGCGCCGGCAGCGCGGTCATTTTGCGTACGGCGTCTTCGAGCGTGAGCGTTTTTTCTTCGCGCGCGTATTTTCCCAAAACGCGCGGGTTGGTGCCGAAACTCCGTGGGTGCGGTCTGCCGGGGGAATCGAGATTGAGCGCGCTGCCGTCGGAGCCGATCGACACCCACGGCACGCGCATCACCGTTTTCACATCGTCTTCCGACATCGTGTGGTGGACGCCGTAAATAAAATTCCCTTCCTCGTGGATGAGATCGAAGCACGCGCTCGTCGGATCTTCGCCGCGGACGGCGGCGATCTCCGCGATGCTCTTGCCCTCGAAGCGTTTCAGCGCGGGAGTATCGAAGCGGGCGGCGACGACGCCTTCCCATCCGCCGTGTTCATTGACGTATTGATCGAACTCCGGATCGCTCAGCACGCGCGCGCGGAACGCGGGATTTTTGAATTGCGAAATCACTTCCGCCATCGGCGCGTCCTGCACCCAGCGCGGGAAGAGCCGGCGCCACGGATGCTGCATCGCGGTGTAGGGATACTGATTCGCGGTCACGTCGAGTCCCGCGCGCCGCGCCTCTTCGATCTGCGCGATGACTTCGCGCACTCGACCCCAGTTCGCCTTGGCGCGCATCTTGAGATGATAAACGTGCACGGCGATGTTCGCGTCGCGCGCGACGCGAAGCGCCTTTTCCAGCTCTTCCATGATATCGAAGCCCTCGCTGCCGAGATGCACTCCGTAGTAGCCGCCGTAGCGTCGCGCGACCTTCGCCATCTCCGTGACCTCGTCCGGATTTTCAGGCCCGCGCGCGTGCCACGCCGCGGTGAGGCCGAGCGCCCCTTCTTCCATCGCCCGCGCGACCATGCGGTTCATTCGCTCCTGTTCTTCGGCCGTCGCGGCGCGTTCCTCGAACCCGACGACGATCTTCTTGATCTGCTGCGGCGACACGCCCGAGGCGACGTTGATCGAAACACCCTGGCGCATGAGCTTGTCGAAGTATCCGGTGAAGGTCTCCCAATCCGTTTCTATTTTGTTGCGGCGCCGGTGCTCGGCGCGATATTCCTCTAGCACCGCGCCTTCGAGCGGCGCCACAGTCTGGCTTTCGCCGATGACATCGAGCGTGACTCCCTGGCGCACTTTGCTCTCGGCGTTGCCGTCGGCGACGAGCGGCTGATCGCTGTGCGTGTGCAGGTCGATGAAACCCGGCGTGAGGACGCGATGCTTGGCCGAGATGGCGCGCGCGCCGGAATTCGGCGCAACTTTTCCGACGGCGGCGATCTTGCCGTTTTTGATCGCGACATCCCCCGCGACACAGAGATTCCCCGTGCCGTCGATGATTCTCCCGCCGTGAATGACTAGATCGTAGAGCGCCATAGAGACACCGATGTCCGATGCCCTATCACCGTCGCCGGCAACGGGCAAGATTGAAACGGCGCCGATCTTCTCGCGCGTCGAGGCTTAACTTGATAGGATGGTTCTTCCATGGAGCCGTCGGAAGAAAAAGTCATCTGCGTCAACCGCCGGGCCCGGCACGATTACTTCATCGAGGAAACCTACGAAGCCGGCCTGGTGCTGCAGGGCAGCGAGGTCAAGTCGCTGCGCGAGGGCAAAGCAAACTTGTCGGATAGCTATGCCCGGATTATGCGAGGAGAGTGTGTTCTCTTGAACGCGCACATCAATCCTTATGATGCGGCGAGCCGGTCCAATCACGAACCGACGCGCACGCGAAAACTCTTGCTGCACAAGCAGGAGATCCGGCGGCTCGCCGGCAAAGTTCAACAGAAAGGGTTGACCCTGGTGCCATTGCGGCTATACTTTAAGGACGGCCGAGCAAAAGTGGAGTTGGGCCTGGCAAAGGGCAAAAAACTTTACGACAAGCGCGAAACGCTGCGCAAAAAAGCCGCCCAGCGCGAAGTCGAGCGGTCTTTGAAAAATAGATAGTCGTGGCGAGTTGTGTAATGGGGCCGAGGAGCGAGGACGAAGTTAGGCGACGCTCATCGGCATGAAAGTCAGTTGGCGTCGAGAAGCGAGCATAACGAGGCCCGAGTTCCGAGCCGACCCTTCGGCTTGGCTCAGGACAGGCCGAGGCGTACTCTTTTCTGTACGTCGAGGAAGGCGAGGAACGAGAACGAAGTTAGGCGACGCTTATCGGCATGAAAGTCAGTTGGCGTCGAGAAGCGAGCATAACGAGGCCCGAGTTCCGAGCCGACCCTTCGGCTTGGCTCAGGACAGGCCGAGGCGTCCTCTTCTGTACGTCGAGGAAGGCGAGGAACGAGAACGAAGTTAGGCGACGCTTATCGGCGCCAAGAGGGGGCGATCTGGGTTCGACGGGAGTGCAAAGTCAAGGAGGCATGCCGGGGTCCTGGTGTCCCGTTAAACAATCAGGCTGCACTTAACTGCAGATAATTTCGAGTACAGACTGGCTGCTTAATCGCAGCTAGCGTCTTACCGGCTTTCTCCCGCGGGGTCGGATAGGGCGAAAATTAGTGGGATAGGCCGATTCTCCTGCCGGAGGGGATGAGGCCGAGATTCAAACCGGCTGGTCCTTCAAGAGCCTGCCTCTGGGCGCTTGAAGGACGAGATCAAATCAGCGGCTAAGCATGTAGTTCTGCTTGGTGTAACACTTTCGGACGGGGGTTCGATTCCCCACGCCTCCACCATTCGACTCGCGGTTTCACCGCTCGCTCATGGCAGGCCATCGACTCGCAAGAAGACCAGCGCGCAATTCTCGGCAGGCCACATCAAGCTATAAGCGAGGCGAAGGGTGTACTATGTCTACGTTCTTCGCTGTGCCGACGACAGCTTCTACGTCGGCTCTGCACAGAATCTTGATGCCCGGATAAAAGCACACAATGACTGTCGGGGCGCGGCACACACTTTCC
>JBGPTS010000210.1:0-5710 GCA_041490745.1 Binatia bacterium
AGATGAGCGCCGCAGCCGAGAAACGTCCCCATGTCCGCGGCCAGCGTGCGAATATAAGTTCCCTTGGAACAGGTAAGCTCGAAGCCGATTTCCGCCGGACTCGTCGTCCAGAGCCGCAGCGTCTCGATTTTGATTTGGCGCGGCGCGCGTTCCACCGTCTGTCCCTTGCGCGCGAGGTGATACAGGCGCACGCCGTCCTTCTTCAGCGCCGAGAACATCGGCGGCGTCTGCATCAGCGTCCCGGTGAAGGCCTCGTGGATTTTTCCGAGCTTCGCGTCGTCGAGCGACGGAACCGCGCGCGTCTCGATCACCTTGCCGGTCGAGTCTTGCGTATCGGTCTCGACGCCCAGCGCGATGATGCCCCGGTAGCTCTTCTTTGCGGCGAGAAAAATTTCCGCGACCCTGGTTCCTTCGTTGACGCCGAGCGGCAACAGACCAGAGGCGAAGGGATCGAGCGTGCCGAGATGGCCGACTTTTTTCGCGCCGAGAATGCGTTTGACCCGCGCCACGACATACGCGGACGTCGGCCCCTCGGGTTTATCGACCAGTAGTAATCCGCTTTCCATGTTTTTAATTGAGCTGAGCGCTGACAGCTGATCGCTTCTCAGCTTTTTTTCAGCAATTCGTCGATCCGTCGGGCGCGCTCCTCGGTGTCGTCGTAAACGAACTCGATCGTCGGCACGATGCGAAGCTTGAGTTGTTTGCCCACCCGGCCGCGGATAAAACCCGCCGCGCTCTTCAAGCCCGCCGCCGCTGCGTCTTTCCCTTCGCTGCCGGCGAGAGAACTGAAAAAGATTTTCGCGTGTCTCAAGTCCTTGCTGACCTCGGCCCCGGTGAGCGTCACTGCGCGAATGCGCGGATCGTTCACTTCCTTCACGAGCAGTTCGGAAACCAGTTCCAGGAGAAGGTCCCGAACGCGATCTGAACGGCTGAATTCCATGGGACAATTTTGAATGCTTAATTTTGAATTTTGAATGAAAGCCAGTCTCCCGAACGATTCAACATTCAAAACTCAAAATTCTAGAAGTAAAAGAACTCCGTGTCGGCTTCGCCCACTTCCGCCAGCCCCAGGCCATCGACAAAATCTACGATTTTTTGCAGCGTAGCTTCGACGACCTGCGGGCTGCTGCCAGCGGCGGCAAAACCGAGCATCGCGCTCTGCCACAAGTCCTGATCGCCGCACTCGGCGACGGAAACGTTGAACTGATTGGAAACCCGCGCCTGAATGCTTTTCAGCACCCCGCGTTTTCCTTTGAGGGAATGGTTCTCGGCGAGCAACAAGTTAAGCTTGAGAACGCCGACCACGACGGGAGAATTTTCGGAGAATGGATGCTTTCGTCCTATCGGCTCTCTCCTGCGGCCCGCGACGCCTCGCGTCCGCCGATTGCCGGCCCGCCAGTCGTCGGATTGATGCGGCGAAGCACTGCGATCCGCTCATAGGCTTCCAACATGTCGCCTTTTTTAACGTCTTGAAAGCCCTCCAGCGCGAGACCGCATTCGTAACCCGAGGTGACCTCGCGCACGTCGTCTTTGAAGCGCTTCAAGCTCGCGAGTTTTCCTTCGTGAACGACTCTCTGATCGCGGAGCAGCCGCACCAGGCTGCCGCGCGTAATCTTGCCGTCGGTGACGTAACAGCCCGCCACACCGCCGACGCCCCGGATAGTGAAGACCTCGCGGATCTCGACCCGGCCATGGACTTGCTCCCTGTACGTCGGCTCGAGCAAACCCTCCATCGCCGCTTTGATGTCGTTCATCACCTCGTAGATGATGGTATAGAGGCGCACATCGACGCCGTCCTGCGCCGCCAGATTCGCCGCCTTGACTTCGGGACGGACGTTGAAGCCGATGACGATTGCGTTCGAGGCGGACGCCAGCAGCACGTCGCTCTCGGTGATGCCGCCGACCGAGCCGTGGATTACGCTTAGCTTCACTTCGCTCGTGGACATCCGGGTCAGCGCCTCGGTCAGCGCCTCGACCGAGCCGTGCACGTCGGCCTTCAAGACGACGCGGAGTTCCTTCACGTCGCCGGTCTTGATCTGATCGTAGAGTTCTTCCAGCGACACCTTGCTCGTCTTTACCAGATCGGATTCACGCTGCTTGCTCTGGCGGTGCTCGGCGATCTGCCGCGCCTTGGCCTCGTCGGTGAGGGTCACGAAAGAATCGCCCGCCTGCGGCACGCCTTGAAGCCCGAGAATCTCCACTGGCATCGCCGGCGACGCGGTTTCGATTTTTTGCCCGCGATCGTCGATCATCGCCCGCACCTTGCCGGTGAACACGCCGCAAACGAACGCGTCGCCGACGCGCAGTGTTCCTTCTTGAACCAGAACGGTCGCCACGGGACCGCGGCCGCGGTCGAGCTTGGCCTCGATGATGGTGCCGCGCGCGAGCTTGTCCGGATTGGCGCGCAATTCGAGTACGTCGGCTTGCAGGAGAATCATTTCCAAAAGATGCGGAATGCCTTCTTTGGTCTTGGCGGACACCGGCGCGAAGATTGCGTCGCCACCCCACTCTTCCGCGACCAATCCGTGTTCCATCAAGCCTCTTTTGACGCGTTCGAGATTGGCGTCGGGCTTATCGACCTTGTTGATCGCTACGATGATCGGCACCTGCGCCGCGCGCGCGTGATTGATCGCTTCGACCGTCTGCGGCATGACGCCGTCGTCGGCGGCGACGACGAGAATGACGATGTCGGTGACTTTCGCGCCGCGCGCGCGCATGGCGGTGAACGCCTCGTGGCCCGGCGTGTCGAGGAACGTGACGCCGCGGCCGTTCAACTAGACGTGGTAGGCGCCGATGTGCTGCGTGATGCCGCCGGCCTCGCCGGCGACGACGTTGGCCTTGCGGATGTAGTCGAGCAGCGACGTCTTGCCGTGGTCGACGTGCCCCATGATGGTAACGACCGGCGGCCTCGGCCGCAGCGCGCCTTCCGGCTCTTCGACATTGTGCTCGGTCTCGAGCGCCGATTCGGCGTTGAAGGCGACGTTCTCGACCTGATGATCGAACTCGGCCGCGACCAGCGCCGCGGTGTCGGCGTCGAGCATCTGGTTGATCGTGGTCATCATGCCCATCTGCATGAGCTTCTTGATCAACTCGCCCGCCTTCACGCCCATCTCCCGGCCCAGCTCGCCGACGCTGATGACTTCGGAGATCCGGATCACGCGCTTGCTCGCCTTCGGGACGGTAATCTCGGTTTTCTTCTGCTCTTTCCCCGGCAGCGCGCGTTTCTTTTTTGGGAAGCGGCCCGAACGCAGCTCGCGCTCGCGCAGTTCCAGAATATCCTGTTTTTTGACGACGCGTTTCTTATGCTTGCCGGGCTTCGCCGCCTCGGTTCCCGCCACCGCGCCTTCTTTGTCGGCGGGCGCGCTCGGAACCACTTGGGCGCCCGCGGCAGGCGGAGCGGCGCGCTCGGGAACTCCGGGCCGGCGCGCGGGCGCGCTCGGCGCCACCGCCGGTCGCATCACGCGCTTCAAATCGATCCGCCCCAAAACGCGCGCGCCGCGCTGCGGCTCTTCGGCCGCGGGGGCGGCCGGCGGGGGTTTTTCTACGACTTTTTCAGAAATGGTTTCAGGCGTTGGAGGCGCAGCGGAAGCGGTCTCGGCGGCGGCTTCGGCTTCTAAGGGCGCCGCCTCTTCGGCGGAAGTTTCCGGCTCTGCAATCGGTTCCGGTTTCGTCTCGGGCGCGACGTGGACCGTTTCCTGTGGAGCGGCTTCTTCGACCTCGGGCTCGGCGACTTCCGGTTTTGACGGCGCTTGAGTAACGACTTCAGTCCGGCTCGTGCGGCGGCGTATTACGTTGGTACGAACGCGGCGCTCGACGATTTTTTCATGCGCCTGCTGGTCCTCGCTCGTGACCATTCGGTCGGCGACGACTTTTTCCTCGCCGACGACAACCTGCGGCTTGGGCGGCGCGGCGAGCGCCGCCTTGACCTTCACGACCTCTTCGTCCTCGAGCGAGCTCTGGGACTTTTTGCCTTTGATGCCCAGCTTTTCGAGATGGGTGAGGAACTCTTTGAGCTCGATACCCAACTCTTTCGCCAGCAAATTAACTTTTGTCTTCGCCATTCTGTTCTCAGCAGTCGTTTTATTCTAGCTTCGCGCGCGCAAACCGACAATCAGCCGTTCTTTGACTGCTTTCTCGACTTCGGCATGAAACGCCCGATAGACACTCTTGCGGCGCAAAAATAAATTCCAGCACGTTTCAGCGGCGTGCAGATAACCGCCTCTGCCTTCCACGCGCCGGCTCACTTCGAGTTCTCCGTTCTCTCGTATCACAAGGCGCAGCAGCGCCGCCTGATCGTCCGTCGCGCCGCAACCGAGACAGCTCCGTCGCGGCCCGCTACTTGCCATTGTCCGCCGCAGGCGCTTGCTCCGCCGCAGCAGGCTCCGCTACGCTTTCAGCCGGCGCGCCGTCCGAAGACTCAGCGGATGCGGCGGCCTCGGCTGCCGCTTTGGCGGCCTTCTCCTCGTCTTCTTTGGCTTTCGCCTCCGCTTCCTCCGCCTCTCGCTTCTTTTTCTCGGCGACATATTCCTTGCTTGACTTAAAAATAACCTCGGCCTTCTCCGGTCCAATGCCGTCCACGTCGAGAATCGTTTCCAGATCCGCTTCCGCCACTTCCTCGGCGGATTTGAATCCCGCCTGGAAGAGCAGCTCGGCCGCCATGTCGTTGACGCCGGGAATCGCGCCGAGCGAGACCCGCGCGCGCCGCGTCTCGTCTTCGAGCTCGGATTCGCTCCGCACGTCGAGCTTCCATCCGCTCAAGCGCGAGGCGAGCCGGACGTTTTGGCCTCGCTTCCCGATCGCCAGCGATTGCTGGTCGTCGGGGACGATGACTTCCATACTGTGCTCGTCGTCGTCGATGATGACCTTCGACACTTTCGCCGGCGCCAGCGCGCGGCAGACGTATTCAGCCTGATCCGGCGTCCAGTGGACGATATCGACTTTTTCGCCGCGCAGCTCCTGCACCACCGCCTGGACCCGCGTGCCTTTCATGCCGACACAGGCGCCGACCGGATCGACGTCGGGATCGTTGGAGACGACCGCGATCTTCGCCCGACCCCCCGGCTCGCGCGCCGCGCCCTTCACTTCGACGATGGCCTCGTAGATCTCCGGCACTTCCTGCTCGAAAAGTTTGATCAGCATGCCCGGATGCGTGCGCGAAAGAACGATCTGCGGCCCGCGGCTCGTCATCTCGACGCTCACGATGTAGCCGCGAATCCGGTCGCCCTGGCGATAGCGCTCGCGCGGCACCTGTTCTTTTTCCGGCAAAATCGCGTCGGTCTTGCCCAGATTGACGATGATGTTTTTCTTCTCGAAGCGCTGCACGATGCCGTTGACCAGCTGGCTCTCGCGGCCTTTGAAGTCGTTGTAAATTATCTCGCGCTCGGCGTCCCGGACTCTCTGCACGATATTCTGTTTGGCGGCCTGCGCGGCGATGCGTCCGAACCCGCTGGTATCGAGCTTGGAGAGCAGTTCGTCGCCGACCTGCGCCTCCGGGTCCATGTTTTCCCTAGCCGCTTCGAGGGTAATCTCGGTGGCAGCGTCCTGCACCGCCTCGACGACCGTTTTCGCCTCGAACAACTCGACCTCGCCGATCTCCGCATTGAACTGAGCCTCGATCTTCCGCTCGTGGCCGAAGGTCTTCTTCGCCGCCGACACCATGGCATTTTCCAAGGCGCTGATAAGGATCGACTTGTCGATCCCTTTTTCTTTG
>JBGPTS010000211.1:0-5636 GCA_041490745.1 Binatia bacterium
CGCGTTTCCGATCCCACCGCGACGGTATACTCGTAGCGGTCGCCGAGAAATTGACTGGCTTGCAACGTCACCGGAAGGACGTTGGGCTTTCCATCCGAAGCCGCGGTCGACAGGGCGATCTGCTCGGGACGAATCGCCACCATCACGTCCTGTCCCGCCGTCCAGCCGCTTTCGGGCGCGGCCCGGCTCGACCGCACGGAGATCGGCGGGGCGGCGAGATCTTTGAGCTTCACGGCGCATCCCGCATCGCCCGAGGAAACGATCTTTCCCGCCAAGGCGAAAACTTTTCCCAGGAAGTCGCGCGCGAACGGCGTCGCCGGCTGGTAATAGACCTCCTCCGGCGCGCCCACCTGTTCGAGCCGGCCGCGGTTCATGATGCCGACGCGGTCGGACATGCTGAGCGCCTCCATCTGATCGTGCGTGACGAAGAGCACGGTAACGCTGACGCGGCGCTGCAGCGCCTTGAGCTCGCGCCGCATCTCTTCGCGCAACCGCGCGTCGAGGTTGGAGAGCGGCTCGTCCAACAAAAGCACTCTGGGCGAAAAGACCAGCGCGCGGGCGAGCGCGACGCGCTGCTGCTGGCCGCCGGAGAGCGCGGTCGCCGGCCGCTCTTCCAATCCGCCGAGTCCGACGAGCTCGAGCGCGGCGCGGGTTTTGTCGCGGATGACCGCCGCTTTCACGCGCCGGAGTTTGAGCGGATAGGCGACGTTCTCGAATACGGTCATGTGCGGCCACAGCGCATAGGATTGAAAGACCATGCCCATATCGCGCCGCTCGGGTTTGACGAACATCCCTTCCGCCGCTGAGACGAGGCAGCGATCTCCCAGATAGATCGCGCCGGCGTCGGGCTTCTCCAAACCGCCGACCATGCGGAGCGTCGTGGTCTTGCCGCAGCCGCTGGAGCCGAGCAAGGTAAAGAATTCCCCTTCGCGGATCTCCAGATTCAACCGATCGACGGCGAGGACGTCGCCGAAACGTTTGGTGAGATTTTGGATGCGAACGTAACTCATGCCTTGATTATTCCGCGCGCAGGCCGACCTTGAGTCCGAACGACCGCGCGATCAACGCCACACCGAGGGTGAGCGCCATGATAAAGACGACCGTGATGCTGGCGACTTCCCGGTGGCCGGCAAATACCTGATCGAGGGCCAGCAGAATCAGCGTGCGCGTCTCCGACGTGGCGAGCAGAATGATCGCCGAGGCGTGCTGGGAGGCGAACATGAACTTGATCACGCAGATCATCACCATCGTCTGCGCCATCAGCGGCAGCACGATGCCCGAGTAAGTGCGCCAGAAGCCGGCGCCCGACATGCGCGACGCTTCTTCCAATTCGCTGCCGAGCTGCACGAAGTTGGCTTTGAAAATCTGCGTGGAGAGCGTCACGCCGCCGAGGATGTATGCGATCACGATCAAAAAAATAGTCCCGTAAAAAGGACGAAAAACCGGCGTGCCCAAAAACAGCCATAGCAATCCCAGCCCGGTGAGAACGCCGGGAATCGCCGACGGCAGCCAGCAAATCGTGTCGAGGATCGAGCGGCCGGGAAGCTTGGTGCGGACGATCACGTAGGCGATCAGCGAAAAAACAAACGCGCCGGCGAGCGCCGCGCTGACCGCGACGATCAACGTGTTTTGCAGCGCCATCGTGAGCCGTGGATCGACGAGCGCCATCTTCCAGTATTCCAGCGTCCAGGTTTTCGGCAGATGGAAAAAGCCGAAGCGCGTCATGAAACTGCCGCCGAGCACGCTTAAGATCGGCACGAAGTCGAGCACGAAAACAATGAGCGCGACGAAAATCGTCGCCGGGTAGCGCCAGGTGCCGAGGTCGATGATCCGCGGCTTATATTGACCGGTCACCGTGGTGAACTTTCTCCTGTTGATCAGCTTGCGTTGCAGCGGGATGAAGGCGGCGAGAAAAACCAGAATGATGCTGCCGAGCGCGGCGGCGTGGCCGACCAGCGGCGGCTCCTGGCGCGCCAGATCGACGATCTTGGTCGAATAGACGTAAAAGCCCCACGGCACGCCGAGCAAAAGCTCGATCTCGAAGCTGCTGAAGATGCGGATCACGCTGAGCAGCAGGACGACGATGATGATCGGCGTCATCATCGGCACCGTGATGCGGAGCATCGTCTTCCACGTGCTCGCGCCCGACATGCGGCTCGCCTCTTCGAGCGAGGAATCCATGCGCCGGAACGCCGGCGTCATCAACATCACCTTGGTGGAGATTCCGGTCGAGACGAGGTGGGCCCAGATGATGCCCCAGAACGAATAAATATCGAACGTGAGATTGCCGACGAGCGGGAGCTGGTGGATCGCCGTATTGACGAGGCCCGTGTTCGGATCGAGGAGCAGCATCCAGCCGAACGTCGTCGCGATCGTCGGCATCATGAACGAGATCCAGAAGAACAGCTCGAAACCGCTGGCAAACAAAATATTGGTCCGCGCCAGCAGCCAGGAAACGAATATGCCGAGCGGCAGCGCGACCAGTTGAAGCATCACGCCGACCCGCACACTGTTCCAAAGTGAGCGCAGGATGCCGGGCTCGCTGAAGGCCTCGACCCAGTTTTTGAAGCCGTAGGCCGGCGGCTCGGCGATCGTGGCGACGTTGAAGCTGTTGATGAGAATGAGCACGAGCGGATAGATGACGTAGAAACCCATCGCGCCGATGAGCACCGCCATCAGAACGACGCCGCCGTTGAACGGCCCCCGCCACGCAGCGAGGCGCGCGAGCAGTCCCAAGCCGCTCGGCCCGGCGAGCGGCGGAGCTTCGGGTTTTTCCGTTCCTGCGATGTCCATGCGCTCGCTTTCCCGCGCGGCGATCTATCCCGCCTTGGCGGCCACCCGCTGGCTGCACCGCGGATGGTGCTCTCCCATGCGGCAGACGGCGCCGACTTTGCGCACCGCGTCTTCGAACTCTTGGTGAATCCGCGGATTCTCGTCGTCGTATTCGATCTGACCCCCGCCCTGCTTGACGTTGGTATAGGTCGATCCTTCACTGTCGGTCAAGCGCATAAATCTGTAGCGCCAACTGCCCCAGCGGAGCGCCAAGTAGCGCGCCGGCTTGGCGCCGGAATTGAAATGCTGATGGAACCACTGGTTCGGCGGCACGACGACGCTGCCCTGGCGCCAATCGACGCGCTGAATCTCCTGCCCTTCGGGCCAAAGGAGCGAATAGCCCTGGCCGCCGAGAACGATCACGTGCGCGCCCGGGCCGTGGCGATGGCCTTTCTTATAGGTTCCGACCGGAAACTCGGAAATGTGGCAGCCCATAGTCTGGCCCGCCAGGTCGAATTTCATGTTGGTCCCGCCGGCGCCGCGTTCGCTGTAATCTTTGAGCGTCACCGTGTGCGTGTCGGGCACGAAATTCGTCGTCATGAAGAAGCGGCCAAAAATCTCTCCCTTGCCGCTGAAATAGTCTTCTACGCCTGGATCGAAGCGGTCGGTGAAGGCGAAATCGTCGTTGAAGACGAAATCGAGATTGTGAAACAGGTTCATCATGAAGCAGCTGTTCGTAACCGAAAAATAGCGCGCCGCCTCGCTGCCGCTGCCGTTGAAGTGCTGGTAGCGGGCGTTGAGCGGAATCGCGAACAGGCTTCCAGGGCCCCATTCGAAGGTGTGCTTCTTCCCGTCCTTTTGCCATACGCTGGTCGCGCCGTGTCCCTTGGCGACATATACCATCTCTTCGTAGAGATGCTTTTGCGGCTTGAGCTTGCCGCCCGGCGGGATCTCGCACACGTAGGCGTCGTTGACGCCGCCCGTGCCGTCGAGCACGATGAATGCGCCAAGACCGCCCTTCAAATCCCACGGAGCGACTTCGACCGTCTTCAAATCTTCGACGAAGAAGCCGTTGATGATAGGAATTTTTTGCGCCGCCTGCCACGTCTGGTACGTGTCAACTCGCGGTAATTTAGTCGGGTCCAGTTTTTCCGGTTTTTCTTCAGCCATAGAAGCTCCCTTCTGTCTGTCGTTCACGCCACTTTTATGTCGCTGGACCGGTACAACCCGATCCTCTCGTTGAAGACGTCGAAGTGAATCACTTTATTTTTTTCCGGGTCCCGGATCACGCCCATCGGCTCGCCGCCGCCGCGCACGATGTCGATCTGCTCCTTGAGCAGTTTGCGGAAAAAGATAACGCCTTTATCGGAGGCGCCGAGGTTCTCCTCGCCTCGATCCGCAACTCCGCCCTGAGTCTCCCAGGCCATCGCGTCCTGCGCCGGCACCGTCGTCATGTCGAAGCGACCATCGGGTCCTTTGAGCGCGCAATGCTCGAACGGCGGGTCCTTATCGACCGGCGAGCGGCCGGTCGCCGTGGGCATGAAGTTCACGCGATAGACCTGTGTGTGCGTGTCGTCCACCGGCACGCGGATCTGGAGGTTGTGACGGAAGCCCACGTCTTTTTTGAAGCGCGCCACGTGGCGGAGAATGCTCGGAAAAACCAGCGGATGCTCGTCCGCCATCGGTGGATCGCTGGGATTTTTCCCCGGCGTGACGCGGCGCTTCACGATGCCGTACTCGAAGCGGATGAATTCGTGGCTCTCGCCGTAGTCGGGCGCGTGGCCGACGAGATGCGCCGCATCGCCGTGCAGCCAGAAGAGGTGCGCCGGATCGACCGAGTTTTCCATCGGCTGGAGCCAGTTGCAATTGATCAGCGAATCGATCACCGTCCAGCGTTTGCCGTCCTCGCGCGCGAGCACGTCCCAGCGGGGCACGAGCGGCGCTGGCGCGGGACCGAGATAGGCGTAGAGGAGGCCGGCCAACTTTTCCACCGGATACGCGCGCTGGCGGATGCGGTCTTTGAAAGTGCTCTCGGACGATTCCGCGGGTTGTTCGAGACAACGCCCGCCGCGGTCGAACTTCCATCCATGATACGGACAGCGAATGCCCTCTTCGTCCACCCTCCCGTAAGCGAGCGATGCGCTCCGGTGCGGGCAGCGCTCGGCGACGAGGCCGTAGCGGCCCTTACGGTCGCGGAACACCACCAGATTCTCGCCGAGGATTCTCACCGCCTTGATCGGGTTGTCGTCCGTGAGCTCGCCCGCCGCTGCGACCGGATGCCAGTAGCGGCGCAGCAGCTCGCCCGCCGGAGTTCCGGGCCCGACTTGAGTCAAATAGGTGTTTTCTTCGCGGCTCAACATAGCCGGCTCCTCACTCGGCGGCTATTTCGCATCATGGGCCTTCATGATCTCGCGCGCGAGCTGAAAGATCGGATCGAGATCCTGCCATTCGGGTCGGCCCACGTCGAGATACCTTCTGCCTTCGACAAGCCGGTTGCTCGCCGGCACGTCGTCTTTCGGAATATCGATCCGGCGCGAGTTCGGCGGATCGTCGGGATCGGCGAGTTTTTGCAGCGCGATCTGGCCGCCGCGCGAGAGCAGCCAGTTGATAAAAATTTTCGCCGCGTTCGGATGCGGCGCGCGGTTCAGCAGGCTCAAGCTGCCGCCGCCGCTGGAGAAGGCGCCACCTTCTTTCCACAGGCTGTTATCGAAGCTCTCCACCGGCAGGCCCTGATGCTTGGCGCGGTCGCCGTCCTTGCAGCCGACGCAGATGGCGAATTTTCCCTGGCCCAGCCAGTCGGTCATCTGGCGAAATTCCCGCGCGAAGGTCATGTCCATGGCGCCGAACAATTTCTTGATGAATTC
>JBGPTS010000212.1:0-5619 GCA_041490745.1 Binatia bacterium
CACGGTTTCCGGCGGCAGCCGTCTCGTGCTCGTCGTCGCGATCAAGCAGCGCTATCCGGGCCATGCGCGCCAGGCGGCGCTGATCGCCTCACAGTGTCACGCCGGCGCTTATCTCGGCCGCTACGTTATCGTCGTGGACGACGACATCGATCCGAGCAACAACGACGACGTGATGTGGGCGATGTCGACCCGCTCCGATCCGGTCGAGGATATCGAGATCCTCCGCCGCTGCTGGAGCGGCCCGCTCGATCCGATTATTCATCCGAGCAAGAAGGGCTTCAACTCGCGCGCGATCATCGACGCCTGCCGCCCGTTCGAGTGGATGAAGGATTTTCCCAGAGTGGCCGAGTCGAGCAAAGAGGTTCTCGAGGCCACGGAAAAGAAATGGGGACGGGTACTCTTCGGCGGCAACGGCCGATCTTCGTGATTCGTGCTCGTGGTTCGTGTTCGTTATTTCGATCGAGCACGAGCACGGTACTTAAGAGGGCAAGGCCATCGTGATCGCGATGGTCTTGCCCTTTCTTATGACTTCCAGTTTGAACGGCGCGCCCTTTTTCACCGTCTGAAGAAAACTTTCCAGTTCGGCCGTCTTCTGCACGCTCTTCTCGTTCACTTTCGAGATCACATCGCCCCTCTGAATTCCGGCGTCGGACGCCGGGCTGCCGGCGACGACTTCGGCGACGAGGACTCCGACGAGGACTCCTCCTTTGATGGGAACGTCGAACAATCCCGCCAGCTCCGGCGTGAGATCCTGAACCTGGAGACCCAGAAGTCTTTGCGATTCGCCGGGAGATTGCCCCAGGGAGAGGGACTTGGCGTTGGCCAGCACTTTGGCCGTGGCGTAGATCGGCGCCTTGGTTCTGAGCGCGACGGCGATCGCGTCGCTCGGCCGGGAATCGATCGAATAATCCAGCCCTTTCAGCCTGAGCGAAATGGTCGCATAGTAGATGTCGTTGCGGATGTCGGTGATCGTGATGCGCTGGATCGCCGCGCCCAGGCCCTGAAGAATATTGCGAATAAGGTCGTGCGCGTTCGGCCGCGGCATGGAAACTTTCTTAAGCTCCAGCGCGATGGAAGCCGCCTCGTCCATCCCGATCCAGATCGGCAGGGCCTTTTTGTCCTTCGCGCTTTCCAGCAGGACCACGGGAGTGTCGGTGAAAGGATCGACGACAATCGTCTTGACCGTCACTTCGACGGTCGGCTCGTTCTCAGCCGCGAGCGACCGGCTGCCGATGCCAAGAGCCAAAACGACCAGCGCTAGAACGATGGGTTTCATGGCGACCTCCCCGACCGGGACGATGCTCGCGCGAAGGCGCGCTTAGAACTTATGCGCCCGCTTCTGGCCAAGTCAATAGAGTAAAAATGAGTCGGCGGTAATTTTCTTGACCGCGTCTCGATGGCTGCGTTATGTTGCGCTGTGGAGTTCGTAAAATGAAGATCATGCGCTTGCCGGAGAGTTGGGCCGCGCGCATCGCCGCCGGCGAGGTCGTCGAGCGGCCGGCTTCCGTCGTCAAGGAGCTGGTGGAAAACTCGCTCGACGCCGGTGCGAAGGAGATCTCGGTCTGGATCGAAGGCGGCGGAATCGACTTGATTCGCGTCAGCGACGACGGCGAAGGCATCGCGGCCGACGATCTCCCGCTTGCCGTCGAGCGCCATGCGACCAGCAAAGTCAGGGAAGAAGAAGATTTGTGGAATATTTCGACGCTCGGCTTTCGCGGCGAGGCGCTGCCCAGCATCGGCTCGGTCGCCAAGCTGGAAATTATTTCGCGCGCGCGGGAGGCCGAGGCCGGACGGCGCTTGCGCGTCGAAGGCGGCGCCGCGGGAGAAGCGGTCGCGGTCGGCTCGGCCGTCGGCACGACCGTGGACGTGCGCGAGCTTTTTTTCAACACGCCGGCGCGCCGCAAGTTTCTCAAGTCTCCGGGAACCGAGCTGAGCCGAGTCTGCGACGTGATCAACCACGCCGCGCTGGCGGACAGCCGGGTTCACTTTCGCCTCTATAACATGGGCAAGCTCGTTTGCGAATATCCCGGCGGCGTCGAGCCGCGCGATCGCCTCGGCCAGGTGCTCGGGCGCGAGATCGCCCAGGGGATGATTCCTTTCTCGTGGCGCCGCGGAGAATTCAAAGCCGGCGGCTTTCTCACCAAAGCGCCGAGCTCGTTTTCCGCGGCGCGCTATCTCATGGCCTACGTGAATCGCCGTTTCGTTCGCGATCGTGTCCTCACGCACGCGATCCTGCACGGCTACGAGACGCTCCTCATGAAAGGGCGCTATCCGGCCGTCGTGCTGTATCTCGAACTGCCGTTCGGAGACGTCGATGTCAACGTCCATCCGGCGAAGCACGAGGTCCGCTTCCGACGGCAATCGGAGGTGCACGAGATGGTCGCGGCGGCGGTGAAAGAAGGTCTCCGGCTGGAAGCTAAAGGGCCGGCGCCGTCGGTCTGGCGCGAGAAAGAGACGCGGGCGCTCGGCGTGCGCGAGCGCGCGGCAAGTTACGATCCAATGCCGGCCGACGCCGCGGCGCTTAGTCCCGCCGAGATCACGCAATTCGACGGCGCGCCGCGGCTCGCGCCGAGCGGTTTTTTTTCTTCTCTCGAAGTCCTGGGGCAGATGCTCGGCTGTTACCTCATTTGTTCGTCTCCCCGTGGCCTGGCGGTGATCGATCAGCACGCCGCGCACGAGCGCGTTGCGTTCGAGAAGATGCGCGCGCGGCTCGGCGACGGTGAAATCGAGCGGCAAGAGTTGCTGATCCCGCAGATTTTGGAATTGCCGCCCGGCGAGGCGGTGCTGCTCGAGCAGCGGATCGATCTTCTCGACCGGGCCGGTTTCGCCGTCGAGCGCTTCGGCGGCGGCTACGCGATCCGCACCGTGCCGGCGCTCTTACCGCCGGGCGATTACCGCGAGGCGCTTCGCGGGATGATCGCCGAAGTCGCGGAAGTAGGGGAGAGCGGCGAGCTGCGCGGCGGCCTCGAAGAACGATTAGCGACCATCGCCTGTCACAGCGTGATTCGAGCTCACCGCAAGCTGGAGCGGGAAGAGATTCGCGCCCTCCTCGCGGAATTGGATCGGATCGACTTCGCCACGCAATGCCCTCACGGCCGTCCCGTGCTGATCGAGCTCAGCGAACAGCAACTGGAAGGAATGTTCAAAAGGACGTAGAGGAGGCAATAGGCAACAGGCAATAGGCATTAGGCAATAGAACCAGATAATAAGCCGGATCATGCGACCGAAAATTGGTTTATATTCGGTTCTTGTTTTCATTTTGTTTGCAACTTCCGACCTTCCTTCCGCCTGATTTTCTTTTACTATTGCCTCTTGCCTCATGCCTGTTTATGAAACCCAAGCTCGCCATCATCCTCGGACCCACCGGAGTCGGCAAGAGCGAAGTCGCAATCGACGTCGCCCTGCAAGTCGACGGCGAGATCGTCAACGCCGACTCGCAGCTGGTTTACAGATATATGGATGTCGGGACCGCGAAACCGCCGGACGAAGTGAGAAGAAAAGTGCCGCACCATCTCATCGATGTGATCGATCCGGACGGCGAGTTCAACGCCGCGCTTTATCGTGAGCTGGCGCTGAAAGCCATTGAAGAAATCGCGGCGCGTGGAAAAAAACCGCTCGTCTGCGGCGGAACAGGTCTGTACATGCGCGCGCTGACGCAGGGACTTTTCGTCGGCCCGGGTAAAAATCCCGCCATCAGAGACCGGCTGGAGGAAGAGGCCGACGCGCGCGGGCTCCCGGCGCTCTACGCGCGGCTCGGCCAAGTCGATGCGGACGCAACGCGCTCGATTCATCCGAACGACCGCTACCGGATCGTGCGCGCCCTGGAAGTGTTCGAGACGACGGGCAAGGGCATTAGCCTATGGCAGAAGGAGCATGGCTTCAAGGAGAGCGCGTTCGAGCTTTTGAAGATCGGACTCAATCGCGAGCGGTCGGAACTTTACGATCTTATCAACCGGCGCTGCGACGAGATGATCGCGCGCGGGTTCGTCGATGAAGTGAAAGGACTGGTCGAGAAAGGCTACGGTTTCGATCTTCCGGCGCTGCAATGCGTGGGCTATAAACAGATCGGGCTTTATCTCCGCGGCGAGCTGGCGCTCGACGAGGCGACTGCGCTCATCAAGCGCGACACGCGCCATCTCGCGAAGCGGCAGCTTACCTGGTTTCGTTCGGACAAAGAGATTCAGTGGTTTCATCCGGAAAAGGAGAAAAAGAAAATTCTTCGGTCAGTGGAACAATTTTTCTCGATGACGCGATGCTCAACGTGAAGATCGAACAGTCTATTCGGTTCAAGTATATTCACCGGCGGCTCGGCGCGCCTTCGCTCGCCGTGGCCCTGAGCTCCGCGCTATGCGCGCTGTTATTGTGGGGCTGCTTGTCAATGGAAAAGGGCTCGGGCGCGCCGGCGGAGCAATCGCAGCGAATCGAATGGATCGATGTCCACGTTCATCTTGTCGGGCGATCGGGTCGCGACTACGAGGAAGCAGCGCGGGCCGCTTTGGCGGTCATGAAGGATGAAGGGTTGCGAAAAATAGTGGTGATGCCGCCGCCGCGCATTTACGGCAATCGTCCGCCCGACGATTACGAAGACTTTCTTCCCGCGGTTAACGAGCGCCCTGCGCGTTTCGCTTTTCTCGACGGGGGCGGGAGCTTGAATCCGATGCTCCAGGCCGCCGGAGCGAGCGCCGAGATCAGCGCCGAGTTGAAGCGACAATTCGAAGCGAAGGCGATGGAGATTTTGCGTCAAGGCGCCCTTGGATTCGGCGAGATCGCCGCGCATCATCTTTCCCAGCTTCCGGAACATCCGTATGAATCGGTGCCGGCGGACCATCCGTTGTTGCTCTTGCTGGCGGATATCGCCGCCAGGAACGGCGTCGTCATCGATCTCCATTTTGATGTCGTTGTTGAGGACACGAACGCTCCCGCCTGGATGGTCTCGCCCTTGAATCCCCGGTTGTTCCGGGCGAACCTCGATGCCTTTGAGCGGCTATTGCAACATAATTCCAAGGCGAAGATCGTCTGGGCGCATGCGGGTTCGGACATGTTCGGCTACTGGACCACCGATCTCAGTCGGACGCTGCTGCAGAAATATTCCAACCTGTACATGAGCCTTAGAATGGCGCCGGGACGCGCGCCGGAGAATCATCCGTTGACGCGCGACGGAGAGATAAAACCCGCGTGGCTGCGGCTGCTCAACGACTTTCCCGATCGTTTTGTGATCGGCGGGGATCAGTTCATCGTCTCGGCGGCGATGCGGGGCGAGGGCCCGGCGCTCAGTTTTTCCCGCCGCGCGCCGATCACCAGAGCGCAAACGAGGAAGTTCCTGGAAGCGCTCTCTCCCGATCTCGCCCGTAAGATCGCTTATGAGAATGCGATTCTTCTGTACGGCTTAAAGGAACGGTGACGATGATGATGCACTGGAGGTTTTTGACGCTCCCGCTTCTCGTGAATTTACTCGCGTGCGCGACGGCGGCGATTCCCGGCGGCACCAAGGCTTCGCCGAAATTGCAGCAGGACGCGGTTGAGATGATTGCGATGATCGACGGCGCGAGAGAACCAAGCTGCGCCGAACGCAAGGTCGTGAACACGGAAATCGTTCGAAGAGCGACGGTCGAGGACGTG
>JBGPTS010000213.1:0-5596 GCA_041490745.1 Binatia bacterium
TGTCGAAGCCCGCCCGGACGCTCGCCGTCGTGAGTTTGGCGGTGATCCTCCTCATCTTCCGGTTTACCGACGTATCCGCGCAAGAGCGCGCGCGCATCGCCTGGGCCGGTTCGACGCTCGCGCCGACGCCGGTCTGGGTCGGCCGCGACAAGGGATTCTTCAAGAAGCAGGGAATCGCCGCCGAGGTGATCGCGGTCAACAGCGGCGTCACGGCGCTCCAGGCACTGCTGGCAAAAGAAATCGAGCTTGCAGTCATCTCCGTTCCGTCCCTCGTCGCGTCGCGCCTCGGCGGCGCGGACACCGTCATGATCGCGACCGTCGTCCCCTACTTCATGGATCAGATCGTCGCGCTGCCCGCGATCACCAGGCCCGAGCAGCTCAAAGACAAGATCGGCGGCGTTAACCGCCAGAACACTTCATCGGACATGTCGCTGCGGCATGGCCTGCGGCGCATCGGCATCGATCCGGACAAAGACGTGAAGATCATTGCCGTCGGCGGCAACCCGGAACGGCTCGCGGCGCTTTCGCGCGGCGTCATCCAGTTCTCGATGATGGGCGAGCCCTTCACGCGCGAAGCGGAAAAAGCCGGCTTCAAGGTTCTCGTCGATATCGGCTCGCTCAAGATCCCTTTTCACACCAACGGAATTCTCACGACCGAATCGTTATTGAAGACCCGGCGTCCTCTGGCGGCGAAGTTCACGCGCGCGATCGTCGAGGCGATTCACTACATCAAGACCGACAAAGAAGGGACCAAGGCGGTCATCACCGACAATCTTCGCGTGACCGATCCTGAGAGCCTCGAAAGGGCTTACAAAAACTACGCGCCGATATTTCGCGAAGCGCCGTATCCCGACCCCGACGGCGTAAAAACTTACCTCGACGACCTCGCGCGCACCAATCCGAAGGCGGCGTCCGCCGACCCGAAATCGTTTGTGGACATGAGCTTCGTTCAGGAACTTGAGACGGCGGGATTCATCAGGCAGCTCTACGGCCGATAACAACGCGGCCGAGCGACCGAAAGGAAATATAAGTATGAGTCAGAACGAGGAGCATCCGGGACTCGGAAAAGGTTTGGGGAGATTACAGGGCAAAGTCGCCGTCGTCACCGGCGCCAACAGCGGCATCGGCCGCGCCACCGCGCGCCTGTTCGCGCGCGAAGGCGCGAAAGTCGTCTGCTGCGATATTCAAGAAACGATCCTTCCACGCATCGACAAGCTCATCGCTGAAGATGGCGGAGAAGCGCTCTTTGCCCGCGTCGATGTGACCGTTCAGGCCGATTGCGACCGAATGATCGCCACGGCCATCGAGCGCTTCGGCGACCTCCACATTCTCTTCAACAACGCCGGCGGCGGCATCCGCAAGCTGCTGCACGAGCACACCGACGAGGAGTGGAATTTCATTCTCGACTTGAATCTCAACGGCATGTTCCGCGGCGCGCGCGCGGCGATCCCGCATTTTTTGAAAATGGGCCGCGGCAACATCATCACCACGGCTTCGACCTTCGGCCTGCTCGCGAGCGAGAAGTACCCGGCTTACTGCGCGACCAAAGCGGCGATCATCAACCTGACGCGGCAGATGGCGCTCGACTACGGGCCGAAGGGAATCCGGGTGAATTGCATTTGCCCGGGCAGTATCGAAACTCCGCGGTTCAGAGGTTTTCCGGCGCGCCCGGCGGCAGGCGGACTCACGGAGCAAGAGCGGGCCAGAATGGCAGCCAGCAACAAAGCGCTGCTGCGCGTCGGGCAGCCGGAAGAGATCGCCTATGGAGTTTTGTTCCTCGCCTCCGACGAATCGTCGTTCGTCACCGGCCACGCGCTGGTAATCGACGGCGGCCAGACGATCGACGCGTGAGGCAAATGAATCGCGCGGCCGTATCACGCCGGCGAATTTTTCCCTTCTTCTATCACCGCTTTCAGCAACTCTTTCAGCCGCCCCTTGTGCATGAACTGCCAATCACCGAGAAACTCGATGTCGTCCACGGCCCACCGGTCTTGATGACGAACAACGTAAACCCGGTCTTTCCACTCCACCTTGGAATTGTCGCGGCTGTCCGTGTGCGCGAGCTCGACCACGCACGCGCCGGATTCCTTTTGCATCTCGCATTGCCCGATTTTGTAGGATTCCGCGCCCTCGAACAAAGAAGTGAACAGATCTCCCTCCAATAAAGGGGGCGCCTCGCCCTTGGTCGCTTCCGCATATCGGGCCTCGGCAAGCGCTGCTTCGACTAAGAGCCTGGCGAGATCGGCCGAAACGAGCGGCTCGAATTCCGTTTGCTGACCTTTCGTCGGCACGCCGGACGGGTGAAGCTTCAAATAGAGGTTGTAGAAAGCGCTCGCTGCGCCGCGGCTCGCTTGCTCCTCGCGGTGCCCGCAGGAGCACGCTGCAAGAGCCAGCAGGAACATGGATAGGACCGGAACGAACTTCATCGCTCAAGCAGCGCAGTCAATAAGTGAATGTGGATATTCTCTCTATCGGCTGGAATTGGCGCCGTACAGCTTATCGATGAAGCCGCTCTCATCGAGCTTGCGGACGAAGCGCGCGTCGACCAGGTCTTCCATCTTTAACGCGCCGATCTTGGGATTTTGCTGCGCCATCAATCTCTGCGCGTTGCGCAGTCCGTCGAGCGATGGGTAAGGCTTGCGGCTGAGCGTCGCCAGTTGCTCCTGGTAGCCGTCCTCGGCCGCGGCCGAGTCGGCCAATTTCATTTGCTTCGTCATCGTCTTCATCACGACCGCTTTGTTCGCGGGTTGCAAGACGAAGGCGAGGCCTTCGACCAGCGCCGTCACGACCTTCTCCAGCGTCGCCGCGTTTTGATCGAGATAGCCGCGGGTGACGCCGAGGCCCAAGCCGGGAAACGCGACGTTGGCTTTCAATAGATCCACCAGCGTCGAAAAACCCTTGGCGGCGAGTTGCCGGCTCATCACCGGATCGAGCACCGCTGCATCGACCCTGCCGCTCTCCACCGCGTGAGCCAAAGTAACGGGATCGCCCGTCTGCAAAAAAACAATATTGTCCCGCTTGGGTTCCAATCCCAATTGCTCAAGCGCGAGCATCGAGTTCATCCAGGTCGAGCCGATGATGCTCGACACGCCGATCCGCTTGCCGCGCAAATCGTTCGCCTTTTTGATCTGCGGCGCGGCCATCAGCTTCCAGCTTACTTTGTTGGAGATCGACGTGAGCATTTTAACCTCGGTCCCCTGAGCCGCCGCGCCGAGAAAGGACACGCCCGTGGTGAAGCCGACGTGGACATCGCCCGAGACGAGGCTCGCCACCAGGATCGGCCCGCCGCGAATCAAAATAACTTGCGCGTCGATGCCGCGCTTGTCGAAAAATCCTTGCTCCTCGGCGGCCCAGAGGCTGAGCGTGCTCGCGGTGACCGAGGCGGTGCCGATCTTGATGCGAACCGGCGCGGCGGCGCCGAGCGCGAGTGTCGGCGCGAGGAGGAAAAAAAATAAAAATAAACGTTTCATAAAGTCGAAAAGAATTTCGCGGATATTACACCGGATGAAGATCGGAGTAAAGGGTTTCGCGGGCGCGATCGACGCTTTTTTTCTTGTGATTTACTTCTGGAACAGAGCGCTCTCGGCGTCGAACGCCTGACGCACCGCGTTCAGCGTCTCCTCGAGAGCGGCTTCGTCGTCGCAGCCGAAAGCGCTCAGCGCCTCCGGCGGGGGCGGCGGCGGCTCCGAAAAGAAACCGAGGTCGGCGCGGAAGGAAAGATAGTCCGCCATACGGAGAATCGCCACCAACCCCTCGGGCTGCGTTCCTTCGGCGTCTTCATGATGCTTGAAAATCGCCTGGCCGATCTCCGAATCGATGTTCCACGAGTCGAACAGCGTCAGGCCGATAAAGGCGTGATCAAAAGCGTAGGTTTCTTTCTCTTTCGCCACCAGCTGGAGCTTTTTTTCCTGGACTTCGCGCAGGAGATTTTCGAATCCCTTCGGGTCGCCGTGGCAGAGAATCATCTCGCCCACGTCGTGCAATAAGCCGGTCAAAAACGCCTGCTCGCAATCGCGGTAGCCTGCGCGTTCGGACAAAATCCGTGATGCGAGCGCGACCGCGAGCGAATGGGACCACAATTTTCCCGAGATCGCATGATTGGCGAAGAACAGGCTTTGAGTCGCGGCGGCGAGCAGGATGTAACGCAAGGAGTGCAGCCCGACGACCTGGATGGCGCCCTGCAAATTTTTCGGCATCGTGCGCTGCGCATAGTGGGCGGAACGGGAAATCGCCAGCACCCGGGCGGCCAGCGCCGGATCGTCCGACAGCACGCGGCAGATTTCCCGGATGCTCAAATCGGAGTCTTCGATCATGGCCAGGACCTTGCTCGCTACGACCGGAAGCGGGGGCAGTTGGTACTTCGCCATCACCTCGCGGAAATATTTCCGGACGTTGTCCTGGGAGCTGGTTTCGCTGCGTTGGCTGTCGATGGATTCCACCGGCCTCGGCCTCCTAACTGACAGTATCGGCGGCAAAGCCGGCAGCTTTAGCCCGTCGGCAACGAGTAACAGGTTTTTGATTTAGAGGCGGAAATGGATTAATGAACGGAAGCGATCTCAGGGTCGGCCCCTAGCCTCGGAATGCCGAAGCCGCAGCGCGCTATCAGGTAGCGGTCGAATTCTTGGTCGCTGGCATATTTGAAGCGGACCGCGCCCTTCTGCTCCCAGAGCTCGCGCGATGGAACCCGGCACTGCCTCTTGCAGGAGTCACCCTGGCAGTCCGCGGCGACCGCAACTGTATAGATCGTCGCCGTTGTTCCGAGCCGCGGATCCGTGCCGCGCGCGTCGGCGCGCACGACCAGGCCCTTGCCGGTATATTGGATGCCGGCGAATCGCCGCGCGCCCTTGTCGGGATTGAGATCGACCGGCGCTTCCGCGAACACGCCGCCGAGAATCTCGTGCGTCCGAGCGTCGAACTCCACGGCTTCGCCGGTCGGCAGCGTTACGATGGATCGTCCGCCCGCGTTGACGATGGCGGGCACATAGCTCCGCGGAAAGAAATGCATCACGCTGTTCATCAGCTCGCTCAGCCTGAACTGCCGGTCGCCCGACGGCGCCCAGTCGGTGACGGCGAGGTGAATGTCCTGCCGCGCCCGATCGTCGAAGCGAAACTGAAAATCACGGGTGAAAAACAGATTCTTGTCGATATTGTATCGCTGCGGCAGGATCGGGTTGCCGCCCCGGTTGGAAAATTCAAAACCGACGATCTTGCCCCGAGAGTTTTGCCGGTACTCCCACGCCGAGTCCTCGGCTGCGCCGGACGCTCGCACGCGCACGAGCGTATCGTATTTGGTTAAACGCGAGGCCAGCTCCGTCTCCGGCGCCTGGACCAGCGATTCCGGAAAACTTCCCCCCGTCAACTCCGGCGTCGAAAGGTCAGCGTATCTCTCCGTCGGAACGTCCCCCAAAAACAATTCCGCCGCATGACCGGCGTCCGGCTTTGCCGCCTGACGCCCTCCGCCGGCCGTCTTGCCGGCAAGCTGCGATTTTTTTCCCACCGCGCCGCCGAATACCCGGCCGCCGATCGCGCCGGCCGCGGGTGGAGACCCCGGCCGCCGGACCGAGTGAGTCCCGCCGATCTGCTGCAAAGCGATCAA
>JBGPTS010000214.1:0-5486 GCA_041490745.1 Binatia bacterium
CGACAACTTAAACGACGACGAAATGGTGAAAATCCGCCAGCTCATCGATCAAAACTACAAAGTCGAAGGCGACCTCAGGCGCGACGTGTCGCAAAATATCAAGCGCCACGTCGATGTGGGGTCGTACCGCGGGCTTCGGCACCGCAAGGGGTTGCCCGTGCGCGGCCAACGGACTCATACCAACGCGCGCACGCGCAAGGGACCGCGCAAGACGGTCGCCGGGAAGAAGACGGCGCCGTCGAAGGGCTAAGAGAAATAGGTAGGGGCGCGATATATCGCGCCCGGAGAAAATCAGGAGAAAGATAATGGCGAAAGACGATCAGGCGGCTGAAGAGAAAAAAGCCGAAGCGCGCCCGGAGGAAAAAGAAAAAGCGGCGGCGGAGCGCGCGGCGCGGAAAAAGAAGGGGCGAAAGAACGTCGCCGAGGGAGTCGTGCATATCCATTCGACCTTCAACAATACGATCGTGACGATCACCGACCACCAAGGCAACGTCATCTCGTGGTCGAGCGCCGGCGCGATGGGATTCAAAGGCTCGCGCAAGGGGACGCCCTTCGCCGCGCAGCAGGCGGCGGACAGCGCCGCCAAAAAAGCCGCGGATCACGGCATGCGCAGCGTGCAGGTCTTCGTTCGCGGTCCGGGCGCGGGACGGGAGTCGGCGCTGCGCTCGCTACAGGCGGCGGGCATTCACATCAGCCTGATCAAAGACGTTACGCCGATACCGCACAACGGCTGCCGTCCGCCGAAACGGAGGAGAGTATGATGGCTCAAGACAAACTATCGAGGAGAGCTTAGACCGTGGGCAGGTACACCGGATCGGTCTGCCGGCTCTGCCGGCGGGAGAATATGAAGCTCTTCTTAAAAGGAGAGCGGTGCTACACGGACAAGTGCGCGATCGAGCGCCGGAACTATCCGCCCGGGCAGCACGGCCAGGGGCGGCCGAAGTTTTCCGAGTATAGTCTTCAGTTGCGCGAAAAGCAGAAGATCAAGCGCATGTACGGTCTCTTCGAGAAGCAGTTTCGGCGCACCTTCGAGCAGGCCGAGCGCCTCAAAGGCATTACCGGCGAAGCGCTGCTGATTTTGTTGGAGCGACGGCTCGACAACGTTGCTTACCGGCTCGGCTTCGCCAGCTCGAGGGCGGACGCGCGTCTGCTCGTGCGCCACGGGCACGTCACCGTGAACGGCAAGCGCGTCAGTATTCCTTCGTATCTCGTGAGAGCGGGCGACGTCGTCGCGGTGGCTGAGGCGGGTCGCCAGATGGTGCGCGTGCTGGCGGCGCTGGAGGCCGCCCAACGGCGCGGCGTGCCGGAGTGGGTGGAGGTGGACCGCGATAGCGCGACCGGCAAGATTAAGTATCTGCCGACGAGAAGCGACATCACGGCGCCGATCAACGAAAAGCTCGTCGTCGAGTTGTATTCAAAGTAACCTGAGGGAGCACAAGCTATGCACAGGCACTGGACCGATTTGATCAAGCCTAAAGACCTCGAGGTGGACGAGAAAAATCTCACTGCCACCTACGGGAAATTTTACGCCGAGCCGTTCGAGCGCGGATTCGGCGCGACCATCGGCAATTCGCTCCGGCGCACGCTGCTCTCTTCGTTGATGGGCGCGGCGATCGTATCGGTGCGCATCAAGGGAATTCTGCACGAGTTCTCTACTTTGTCGGGGATTACCGAGGACGTGACCGACATCATCCTCAACCTCAAGGAAGTCCGGCTGAAGCTGCTCGATAGCGAACAGCAAACCATTCGGATCGACACCAAGGGGCCGAAGAACGTGCTCGCCCGCGACATCGTCGCCTCGCCCAACGTCGAAATTCTCAACCCCGACCAGCACATCGCGACGCTCGCCCGCGAGGCGAAGCTCGATATGGAAATGGTCGTCAAGCTCGGTCGCGGCTACGTGCCGGCGGAGAAGAACAAGGAAGAGGGCGTGCCGGTCGATACCATCTCCGTGGACGCGATTTTTACTCCCGTCCGCAAGGTGAATTTCAACGTGACCAACGCGCGCGTCGGACAGCGAACCGACTACGACCGTCTGGTGTTCGAGGTCTGGACCGACGGCGGTGTCAAGCCGGACGACGCCGTCGCTTACGCGGCAAAGATTCTTCAGGACCAGCTCCAGATCTTCATCAATTTCAACGAAGAGCCGGAGCCCCGGACGAGGGACGAGGCGCCGTCGCTGCCGCAGAACGAAAACCTCTATCGCAGCGTGGACGAGCTGGAGTTCTCCGTCCGCTCGCAGAACTGCCTGCAGAACGCGGACATCAAATATATCGGCGAACTGGTGCAGAAAACCGAGCAGGAGATGCTCAAGACGAAAAATTTCGGCCAGAAGTCGCTGAACGAAATCAAAGAAATCCTCCGCGGCATGGGACTCGAGCTGGGCATGAAGGTCGATCGCTTTCCGCTGCGCGAAGAGATCGAGAACCGCCGCCGCGTGAGAGATAAGGAAACGGCCTAGAATAATTTATAGATAGTCGGGGCGACCGGTCGTCGCCCCGACGCACACTGGAAAGATTATGCGTCATCTTAGAGCCGGAAAAAAATTCAATCGCAGTGCGAGCCACCGCTGGGCGTTGTTGCGCAATCTCGTGACTTCGCTCTTGCGCCACGAGCGCATCCAGACGACCGACCCCAAGGCGAAAGAGCTTCGACGTTGGGCGGACTGGATGATCGGCTTGGGCAAGCAGGGCACACTGCACGCGCGGCGCCAGGCGCTGGCGGTGATTCAGGACGAGGACGTCGTGCACAAGCTCTTCGATACGCTGGCCGCGCGCTTCAAAGACCGCCCCGGCGGTTACAGCCGGGTCGTCAAAGTCGGCTGGCGGCACGGCGATCACGCGGCCATCTCGATGATCGAGTTGATGCCCGCCGACGCCGGCGCCAAAGCGGATAGCCCGGCCGGTCAGAAGAAGAGCGCAAAAAAGCCGCGCAAAGAAGCGGCGCCGAAAAAAGCGCCCGGCGCGAAGACTACGAAAAAACCGGCGGCGCCGCGGCGCGCGAAGAAAGCCTCCGCGTAAATTTTTCCTTCAATTTTGCCCGTGGCCTTGCGACTGAAAGACCCGCCCCTCCAACGATAGCGCGCCGCTTTCTCCCGGAAACCTCACTCCGTGAAATCACCGAGTGCTGTAACCCGCCAGGTCGAAAAGTCTTTTTGGCGTTGGCCGGATTCCAGTTCGCGCCCACCTGCGCAAGCGGAACCGATGGGGCTTTTTGGCTCTACCGGGACTACTTGCTGCCGGATCGTGAGATGAGGGAATCAATGGAGGACGTAAATACCGTCTCGTTGTCCCAAAAACGCTCTGTCCACCGACCATCCCTGCCGCTTTAAGCCCTCTTCGGCGTCCTCAAACAATTCCCGGTCCAAGACTAGAAAGTCCGGAGTGGTTGAAGCGAGCCGGCTGAGAAAAAGATCCGGTCGGACGCGGAGAATTCGGTTGTTCCCGTCGGCATAAAAGGCTACCTGCGGATTGGTGGAAAGAATGAAAGGATTACCCGGCTTGCCTTTAAGATAGGCCGCCGCGTCCCGAACGTAAATCTTGTCGCGGTCGGCTGCTTTGAGTGTCTTAGGCAAGGTGGCGACGCAGAATAGGAGGAGGATCAGTCCGGCGACCGTATCCGCTTTTCGGCCCGGCCAACTGGAACGACAATATTCTTGCACCGATAGAAAGCCGAGCGCCACCCAGCCAAGGGATATCGGGACCAGGGGTATGGTGAAACGGCGGCTGGGATAAAAAAGAGAGAATACCGCAAAATAAAAAACGATGAAAAGAATCAGCGGGAAATCTCTCGCCCGCCAAAAACGCGACCGAAAGCAGAGATACCAACCGATCAACAAAAACGGCACGGCAGAGTAGTGAAGAGCGACGGCGTAGGTGTCCAGCGTGCGAAAGCCGTCGATAAAAACTTTTTTTGCGTAGACCAACGGCCGCGATAACACGACATCGATAGCACTGATCTGGGCGGAATTCTCCCTCCGGACACTCTCCAGGCTTTTGTCATAGTGGGTCATTCCATATGATACAACGTTGGCGGCCTTGCGGCTGATCGTCCAACTTCCGGTGTTCCCTCTGAGGTAAAGAACGTATGGCACAGCAAAAAGAGCGAACCCCAAACACAGCAGAGTCGCCTGGAGGCAAATCTTCTTGGCTGCCTGCTTTCTCCACGGGCGGTAACAAAGGTAAGCGACGGCTACCATGACGAGCCCAATCCCCTCGGGGCGGATAAGATACGCCAAGGACGCGCTTAGGCCCGTCAAAAAGAACGGCGGCAAACTTGAGGTATCGAGCCCTTTCAAGAAAAAATAAACCGAAAGCAGGAAAAAAAAAGTGTACGGGACTTCGCTCCTGACATCCACGGAGAATCGCGCGAGATAGGGGCTTACCCCGTAAAAAAACATCGCTGCCCAGGCCACCTTTGGGCTGTAGGTCCCGCGTAGGACGGCAAAGAGCGGAAACACCATAAGAATACCGAGAATGAAAGGCCAAAATCGTCCGGCCAATTCCCATTCGCCCGTGAGAGGGTAGGCAGCCGCGATCAGCAGCGGAAAAAAAGGCGGGTAAAACGAACTCAGGCCCTCCGCCCAAAGCCCGTGCCAAAAGGAGCGGCCTGCGGTGACGTAACGTATGCCGTCACCGTTGATCGTGTAGTCGTGCGTGAAGAGATAGGACCTGACCGCCACGGTAAGGATCAGAGCCCCGGCCCAGTAGAGAAGCTGTTTCTTTTTATCGAAAAGTGCCGGCTTGTCGACGCGCGCCTCCGTCCGCTCGTTCCTATCCATTTTCTCCATTCTTGTCGCCGGTCCCGCCGCGTGCAATTGAAGTAAGCTGCCTGTCGCAATCATCTCAATGGCGGACGATGGTGTCAACCCGGAGCGGATTGTCGCGCCCACATCCGCTTTTGTTAAGCGGGTAGGCATGGTATTTAACCCTTCGGGAATAAACCTAATGGGTGTGCTCCGCTATTCGCTTAGAGATCTGATAACCACGCGCATTCATGACGACGCATTGCGCCGGCTTCCGTGGAAGGATTTCGGCAACGGGCTCGCTATGGCGCGGCTCGCGCGCGAAGGAAAGCGGGAGCTGGTGCTTTACCGCATCGAAGCCGGGGCCGATCCGAAAGCGTTTCTCCGTCACGAGCACGTCGGCGGCGAGTTTTATTTCGTTCTCAAAGGCGCGATCGAAGACGAGACCGGTCTCTACGCCGAAGGCGACGTAGTTTATCTCGATCCGAAATCCGTCCATACTCCGCGCGGCCAAGGTGAGACGCTCGTTCTCGTTCTCTGGCCGGAAGGCGTTCGGCTTTTGGAATAGAAGCGCGCCCGCGGGAAAAAAGTGCGACAATCCATCTCAAAGGTCAGAAAGAGCCTGGCGGGCATGTACCATCTCGCCCGCGCCTTGCCGGATTTTTTCCGCGAGCGGGTGACCGTAGAGGAGGCTCAAGAAGAGATCAAAAGGGATTTGGATCGGCGCGAGGAGAGCTTTCTC
>JBGPTS010000215.1:0-5390 GCA_041490745.1 Binatia bacterium
AATGGAACAGAAACGACAAGCACAATCAGAAGCGCCGGAGCAGGCGTGGGAGAACCGGGAATTCATCGAGAGTTGGGACGCGGAGTCCGATCGGGAGCTCTCGATCCGCGAGATGCAGATGAAGACCGTTGTCTTCATGATTCCGCATCCGCGCGAGCAGACGATCCGCGTGCTCGATGTCGGCGCGGGATACGGCGCGCTCGCCGCGGCGATCCTCGCCGACCGGCCGAATGCGAGCGCGGTTTGCCTCGACGGATCGGAGGAGATGATCAAGCTCGGCCGCGAGCGGAACGCAGAGCTCGGCGCGCGGATAGAGTTTGTCCGCGGCGCGCTGGAGGCGCCGGATTGGTCGAGCGTGCTTGCGGGCTCTTTCGACGCGGTGGTTTCGGCGCGCGCGCTGCACCATCTCACGCACGAGCAGCGCCGGAAATTTTTTCGTGATGCCGCCGGCCTGATTCGTCCCGGCGGCTGCTTTATCAACGCCGACAGCCTGCTCGCGTCGAGCGAAGCGCTGCGCGGACTCTATCGGAAGACGCGCCAGCGCTGGATCGACGATCAATCGGGAAATCGCGCGGGCGAGATAAAGGCGGCTTCCAGGACGCGCCTGCCGCACGGCGCGCACTATAATGGCTTGATGGAGGATGAGTTGGGTGCGCTCAGAGCGGCCGGTTTCCGCGATGTCGATGTCTTCTGGAAATTCACCAACTATGCCGTCTATGGGGGCTTTAAACAAAAAGGATGAGGGATGAAGGCGGAGGGATGAATCACGTCCGGCGGCCGGCGCGGTCTCCCGGTTAGCGATACAACAGGACGCTCTCCCGCTCGCTGAGCCACGCCTCCTCGTCTTTGCTCGCCATCGCGTCCAAATCGCCCGGCGTCGCCGCAGGGTCGTCCACCCACTTGCGCAACAGATCGCTTCCGTTAATCACGTCGATTGCGAGTCGAGTGGTTTCGTACTCGTAGGGAAAATTGCGCCAGAGATCGTAATCGGGCTTGAGAAGGCGCAGCGACTTGAGCGCGAGCGCGATCAGGCGCCACGGTTTGAAAGCCTCATGGTCGTAGCCGGCGCCATCGACGTGAATCTGAAATCCGACGCAGAGTTTCCCCGCGTGCTTGTTGAACGTCGGCTCGAACCGGCACTCGCGCAATTTACAGCCGCGCAGCCATTCGGGAGCGAGGGATTCCATCTTCTCCAGCAGCGCGCGCGCGTCGAGGTCGGGCGCGCCGAAAATTTCCAGCGGTCGCGTCGTGCCGCGGCCTTCGGAGAGCGTCGTACCCTCGAGCGTGACGGTTCCGGAATAGCAGCGCGCCATCGAGAGATTCGACGCGTTGGGGCTCGGATTCACCCACGCGCGTTCGCCGAGCGGCCAGCCGTAGCCGGGCGCTTGCGACGGCTTCCAGCCGTCCATCGCCACGACTTCGTAGTCAACTTCGAGATGGCACGTGCTCACGAACCACGTCGCCAACTCGCCGAGCGTGAGACCGTGGCGCATCGGCAGCGGCCCCGCTCCGACGAAACTTTCCCAGCCTTCTCGAAGATTTAACCCGTCGATCGGACGCCCCGCCGGATTCGGCCGGTCGAGTATCCACACGGTCTTGCCGTGCTCCGCGGCCGCTTCGAGAACGTAACGCAGCGTCGTGATGAAAGTATAGACGCGGCAGCCCACGTCCTGGAGGTCGACGAGCAAAACGTCGAAGCGCTCCATCATCGCCGCCGTTGGACGGCGCGATCGACCGTACAGGCTAAAAACCGGAATTCCGTGCACCGGATCGGTGAAATCCGGGGACTCGATCATGTTGTCTTGCTTGTCGCCGCGCAGCCCGTGCTGCGGGCCGAAGGCCGCGACAAGCTCGATGCCGTCGAGCGCGGCGAGCGCATCGAGCGAATGAAAGAGTTCGCGCGTTACCGACGCAGGATGCGCGAGCAGCGCGACGCGGCGGCCTGCGAGAGGTTTTCTGAGATCGCCGTCTGCGATCAGGCGGTCGATGCCGAATTTCATATCTTCTTTAGGTTTCCTTCGTTCAAAAGGTTCACTGCGCTGCCATTGAGCGACTTCTGAATCGGCTGGAGGATAAACCGAGATTCTTCGCTGCGCTCAGAATGACAGAAAAGGAACCGTCTCAGAAGAACCTTTGCCAAAATGTCATCCTGAACCCTTCGACTGCGCTCAGGATAAACTCCGTGAAGGATCTCTCCGACGTCCGTCATCCGTCGGTCTTCCTGGTTGTCGCTTCAATCTCCAGCGCAAAACCGTCCGCATGATGAAAATCGGGCTTGCCGGGCGGATGCATCAGCGCCCAGTAGCCGAGCGCGCCGGTTTCGTCTTCGATCACCGCCGCAAGCGCGAGCGTTAGCCGCGCGCCTCCTTGTATCGCGGGCAAGCTATCTACACCGACGAAGGCATCGAGCTCCAAACATTTTTCCGCGCGGCGCACGGCAATTTCCGGCGCCGGGATCCCTCCCGTAAGGCGCGCCGGCTCGCGATAGCGATCGAACGCATACACCGCCCACGCTCCCGACGGAGCGAAGTTGAATTCATAGTACGCTGAAATCGAATTCATGCGGATAAAAGCCTCGAAGCACGTGTGTTGCCACAAACGAGCCGCCCCCTGCGGCGCACGCGGCGGCGGAATCCGGAGACGGCTCAAGTCTCCCTTAAGAATATAGGTGAAAGCAAGCGCGCCGCCGCCGGTCCAGCCGACGCGCGCTTCGATCCCGCGCACGGCACTGCTCGGCGTCGCCGGATGGCAAACGAGCGCCGCGGCGCGAGATAGGGTTGCTTTCACAAGAGCGGCGCCTTGACCACCACGGTCGAATCGATGCTCGCAATCGTCGGCCTGCCGCACTTTGCCATCGCGATTTGGATCTCGTCGCGAAGAATGTCGAGCACGCGGACGACGCCGCGTTCGCCGTCGACGGCGAGTCCCCAAAAAAGCGGCCGGCCGATGAAGACGGCCTTCGCGCCCAACGCCAGCGCCTTCACCACGTCGGCGCCCCGGCGGATGCCGCCGTCGAGCAGGATTTCTATTTTCCCTTTTACCGCGGCCACCGCCTCAGGGAGAATTTCGATCGTCGCCAGCGTATTGTCGAGGTGGCGCCCGCCGTGATTGGAGACGATCGCCGCGTCCGCGCCCGCCTCCGCGCATAACGCCGCATCCTCGCCCGTCATGATTCCTTTGGCGACGATCGGCAAGTCGGCCGCCGATTTGATCCATTCCAAATCTTTCCACGTGGCGGCCGGGTCCGACCCGCCCGCGCCGCCGTCGCGCCGCGCGAGGTTCGCGCCCTCCGGTGCTTTGGGAAAATTGACGCCGCGCATGCGTTTGTAGTTATTTCTGAGATCGCGCTCGCGCTTGGGCGGCCACTGCGAATCCAAAGTTACAACGACGGCCTCATAGCCCGCCGTCTTGGCGCGCGCGAGCCATTCCTTCGTCATGGCCCGATCGCGGAACGGATAGAGCTGCAACCAGAGACGGCCGGCAGCGGCTTTGGCCAATTCTTCGAACGAGCTGCTGGCGTTGGCGCTCACGGTGAAAATCGCGCCGCAGGCGGCCGCGGCGCGGAAGGTGGCGAACTCGCCGTCGGGGTGAGCCTTCTTATGCCCGCCGCAGGGCGCGATCAAAACCGGCAGCGCCGCTTTTTTCCCCAGCACCGTCGTCGAGAGATCGAGCGCGCTCACGTCGCGGAGCACGCGGGGGCGTAAGGCCCACGACGCGTAGGCGCGGCGGTTGCGATCGACGCTCAGCTCATCGGTCGCACCGCCGGCGATGTAGTCGTATTCCTCTTTCGGCAGGCGCTCGCGCGCCAGTTCTTCAAACTCGAAAAGATTGATCGGTCCCGCGCTGGTGGACATCGGACCCTCCCGCCGGCTAATCTTGATCCCGCAATCAAAGTCGGTTTATAACATCTGCACGGAGTTTTACAGCGCGTAATCGATTTTCCAAGGAGGATGTTCGATGTCCACCAAGCCAGCAAGCAGAATCATCGACGGCGACGGCCATGTCATCGAAGACAACGCGGCGATCATCGCCCGCATGGACGCGCCGTATCGCGCGATCGCCGAGCGCAAGGGAATCGTCTTTCCGCCGCTCGATCATTTGCACGCCGGGCGCGCGGTGGAAACGCCGCCGCAGCGCGACGGACGCCCGCCGGTCGGTCCGGAGGGCTGGCTCGCTTTTCTCGACGACGTCGGCATCGATTGGACGGTCCTCTATCCGACGGTCGCGCTCTCCTATGGAAAAATCGTCAGCCTCGATTATGCGGTCGCGATCGCGCGCGCCTACAATGATTGGCTCTCGGACGTGTATCTGAAATTCAATCCTCGCTTCAAAGGCATGGCTCTGATTCCGATGCAGGACCCCGAGGAGGCCGCGAAAGAACTCAGGCGCGCCGTGACCGAACTCGGCATGCTCGGAGCGATGATTCCGTCCAACGGTCTCGCCGAACCACTGGGCGCCAAGGCGTACTGGCCGGTTTACGCGGAAGCCGACCGTCTCGGCTGTTGCCTCGCGATTCACGGCGGCTGCCATGACCGGTTCGGTATGGATCATCTGAACATGTACGTCCCCGTGCACGCGCTCGGCCATCCGTGGGGCCTCACGATCAGCTTCGCGAGCATCATCTATAACGGTATCTTCGAGCGCTTCCCGCGCGTCCGCATCGCCTTTCTCGAAGGCGGCGTCGCCTGGCTGCTGCTCTGCTTGGAGCGGCTGCACGCTTCGCACGAGACGCACTTCCAATACATTCCTCCCGGCGCGTTCGGCATCCGCGAAACCGACGACCCGAGCGAATACATCGTCGAGCGCATCAAACAAGGCCGGATTTTTATCGGTTGCGAGACCGAGGAGCTGACGATGCCGTTCGCGATCAAAACCGTCGGCAACGAGCCGTTTCTCTATTCTTCCGACTTTCCGCACGAAGTCACGAACGAAAGCTGCAAGCGCGACATCGCCGAGCTGATGGAGAGCGGCGAGATCACGGCCGACGACAAGGCGGCGATTCTTTATCGCAACGCGGAGAGGTTCTACAAGCTTCCGCTATGATCCGGCAGTAACCATTTAAGAGAGATCCTTCACGGAGTTTATCCTGAGCGCAGTCGAAGGGTTCAGGATGACATTCCTCAGTGTCATTCTGAGCGGAGCGAAGAATCTCGATTCGTGTTGCGCGTTGCTCGCGCGTCTGAAAATGATCCACTACCTAGTCGCGCAGATTACTTGCGTGATCGCCGCAACTTCTATATTGTCTATGAAATTCAAAACGCCGATTCATCCATGAAGATTACGTCGATCAAAGGCTTCGTCGATATTCTGCCCGGCGAGGTGGAAACCTGGCAGTTCGCCGAACGCGCGGCGCGCGAAGTCTTCGCGCTCTATAATTTTTCCGAGATTCG
>JBGPTS010000216.1:0-5380 GCA_041490745.1 Binatia bacterium
ATCACGGCATAAAAGCCCGCCGAGATCCGCTTGTCTTTCGCCGGATCGACCGGCTGGTTCGGCTCGACATAGGCGTCGCGCTTGCCGTTGCCGTTGGTGTCGAGAATCATCGGCGTCCAGCCCTGCGCTTTCGCCGCGTCGCCGGTCTCGTCGTATATCTTCATGTCGAACCAGCCGACGACCTGACCGCCGCCGCTGGTCCACAGTCTGTCGTTGGCATCGAACTGCAAATGATGCGTCCCAAAGCAGGTGTCGATGAACGCGTACTTCATAGTCTTGGGATCGAGTATCGAAAGGTGGCGGCTCGAGCGCTCCACCGGGAAGGCTTTGGCCGAAGGATGGTCCGAGCCTTTCTTGCAGAAGGCCGGATTATTCGGCCCGCGGATCGCCGCCGCGAACCACACGCGCCCCTTGCGGTCGAACATGCCGTTGTGGTTGTTCGCCTTGCTCGTCCAGATCTGTTCGTCGCCCCAGTAAGGCGACGGCTGCATCGATGGGCCCGCGGCCACCGGCGTATCCGGATCGCGCACGGGGGTCGGGAAGTTGGTGGTGGTGTGCGTTTTCGGATCGAGGATGGGAATGACATCGACGCTCACCTCGGTGGAGCCATACAGCGGCCCATAGGGATTGACCGTCGGGAAGCGTCTATCGGAGGAGATCAAATCATGCAGGTAATGCTTGTCGTCGAGCCAGTCCCAGGTGGTGACGACGACGTTGCGCTCGACGCCTTGGGGCCGAGCCGGCTTCGTATGCGGCAGCTCCCCCTTGGCGACGCGGTCCGTCCAGTCGGCGAGATAACGGAAAGCCGCGCCGCCGAGCTCCTTGACGCCGTCGCGAAACATTTGCTCGGAGCCTTGTCCGGACTGGATGCGGCGAAACCACGCCTCCTCGGAATTGCCGAACTTACCCAGGGAGAAGGGCACGTTCGCCGGAAACGTACGCATGGAGCGCTGGCCGATCGAATGGCAGTTGGCGCAGCCGTTCGACTTCACCAGGTTCAGATATCCGTTTAGACTCAGGTTCGCCGGAATCTTTCCCTTGCCGCCGAACTCGCCGGCATCCGGAATCTTCATCATCGAATACCAGTAGATCGACGGATAAAATTGCGCCGCGGCGGCGTCGTTCGGCGCGACGACGGCGTTCAAATTAACGATGTTGCCGGGAGTGGCTTTCACTTTCGGCGAATCGACCAGCCCGTAGCCGCGCACCCAAACGCTGTAATTCGCTTTCGGCAGATCGGGCACGACGTAGCGCCCTCGATCGTCGGTGACCACGCTTCGGGAAAATCTCGTGGGGAGTTCGGTCGTTTCCGCGATCACCCAGACGCCGGCTTCCGGCCCTTTTGCGCCGGTCACCACGCCGCCGATGTCGTCGTTGTCGATCGCGACGGCCGCGCCGCCGCTTGGTGCGGAGGCTTGTTGCATCGCGCACGCCGCGATGATCGCCGCAACGGCGATTCCGATTATCCCTAAGAGCACCCATTTTTTCGTCTGCATGTCGCGCTCCTTTCGACTATTCGGATTCCCGATCAGGGGCGGTTAAAAACTATCCGACAAGAGTGTGCCGTGTCAACGAAGAAGCCGATAGGCCCTTCGACTGGATCAAGATAGGCTCCGGCAGTAGGCGGTAGTAAGAGAAGTCGGAAGGCGAAAGACAGTAGGCGTGAGGCGACAAAGAGAGAAAATCACAGAACGTTTTCGATGAGAGAGGCCGGCTTGATCGCGCGGGCCCGCTGATCCTGCAGCGCCACTTCGTCGAGTATCGATTGGATCGAGGTCAGGGAAGGAATGAGCGCGGGCTCGAAAGATTCGGAGAAGAGCTCGTAGCACTTCGCGATGACGTCGGGCTTGCCGGCCAGTGACGGAAGGCGGCGTGCGATTTCAGCGCGGGTCTTCTCCGGCCGGCTCTTGAAGACGAGGATGCTCTCTATATATATGGAGGCGATATTTTTCACGAGCTCGCGGTTGGCGCGAAGAAATCGCCGCGTCGTGACAAGAGGGACCCAATGGCAATCCAACTCGCGGCTGTCGCCAACCAGCCGAAAGCCTTCCGCCTCGGCGAGAAACGCCTTCTCCGGAGGTAGAAGTGCGGCGTCGATCTGTTTCGCTCTTAACGCTTCCAAACTTCTATCATTGACGCCGAGATCGACGAGCGTGAGATCGCTTGCGGTACTGAGACCCCATTTCCTTAACAACGCCAGCATGACCATGCCCGCCATGCGCCGCGGTTGATTGATGCCGATCTTCGTTCCCTTGAGATCTGCTATCGTACCGATCGCCGGTTTTGCCGCCAGGTAAAACGCCGGGCGGTTCAGAAGTCCGCCGATGATCACCAGGTCGTTGCCTTCGAGGAGCGAAAAGATCAGCGACGGTGCGTTGGGCGTGCCGATGGGAGTCGCTTCCGCGGCGATATCCTCGACGACTTTCTCTTCGTCCTGCCGGTTGACGATTTCGGCGGCGATATCTCTTATTTGGAAAAGACCGGCCGCGTCGCCGATGAACGGTAGAAAACGGCCGATGCTCGACACGCCGATGCCGATCTTCACATGATCCATTGCGACATCTCTAACAGAATCGTTTGACGATGTCAGTGATTCGTTCAAGGTCCTCCAAGCTTACATCCGGCTCGCAGGGAAGCTCGATCAAGTCCGCCCAGACTTGCTCCGTGTGCGGCAATCGTCCGCGCGCGTATAGTTCATAGCCTGGAAGAAGATGCATCGGTACGTAGCTGCCCAGGACTTCGTAGCCCGAGCGGGCAAGTGCTTCAATCGCGCGCGCGGCGGGATCGCCGTCGCTGCGCTTCGGCAAAAATCGAACGACCTGCGTCAGGCACGCGGAGCCGGGCCGGTGCGCTATGAGTTGTAAACGTTCGTCGCCGCCGAGAAGCTCTTGATACGCGCGTACGCGCGCACGTCGCGCGGCGATGTTCTCGCCAAGAGTTCGCATGAGACTCAAAGCGACGGCGGCGTTCAGGTTCGCCATCGCTTCGGGTCGATAGGGAGCCGGCGGCGCATCGGGGTCGGGCTTGCTTCGAAAAAATAATGCTTCAAGTGGAAACGTCCAGCGCCGCCAACGATGCCGGATTAGCGTGAACGATAGATTGCGCAACGTCGGGCAAAACTGCGGCAGTGACAAATCGATCTTCCAACCGGCAAGAAAATTCTTTTCGCGGCAAACCGCGACGCCGCCGCCAAGGCCGAAGGCAACCTTCTCCGCCCCGAAGCTCAAAATCCCCGCGTCGCCGAAGCTCCCGACGGGACGGCCGTCGATCGTCGCGCCGAGCGCCTGCGCCGCGTCGTCGATGACGCGAATGTTTCGCTCGCGCGCGAGGGCGACGATCGATTCGATGTCAGCCGGATTCCCGAAGAGATGCGCGATGACGATTGCTTTCGTTTTTTCCGTCAGCGCCGCGGCGACGGTTTGAACGGTGAGGCTCAGTTCCTCTCCCGCGTCGGCGAGCACGGGAATCGCCCCCACGGCGACGATCGGCGGCACGACGGCGGTGCAGCAAAATGTCGGAATCACGACTTCGTCGCCTTCGCCCACGCCGCAGGCGCGCAACGCGAGTTCAAGCGCTAAACTCCCTGAGCCGCAGAGAACTACGCCTTCGACGCCGAGTTGTTCTATCATCGACGATCTGAGTTGCGCGGGAGCCGGCCCGTCGACGACGCCGCCGGTAAAAATTGCGCGGAGGATCGCGCGATAAGTCGCGCCGGTCCAGTAGGGGAGGGCGAGTGGGACTCGGAGCGGATACACGGAGGGGAGTATAAAGTAGGAGGGCTTGCAAATGAAATCACGCGCCGGGTTTGTTATTGGCTTTGGCGGTGGTACAAGAAGTCCATCCGCTCAATCGTGATGGTCATTCGCAGCCTGAGTTTCAACCCGCCGCGCCTTGGAGGTGCTTATGCTTTCTAAGGTGTTTTCCCGCGCCGTGGTCGCGCCCGCGATCTTCTGCGCGTCGCTCTTCGCCTGCCCGCATCTTGCCGCGCCTCAGTCAAAACCGCTGAAGCACATTTATATCGCGGTCTCCTCGGTCAGCATGGGCAACATCATCATTTTTGCGACGAAGGAAGCGAAGCTCTTCGAGAAGTACGGCCTCTACGCCGATCCCGTGGCGATGCGCGGCTCGGGCGAATCGTCGAAGGCGATGATCGGCGGCAGCGTGCAGATCGGTCCGATCGCCACGCCCACCGTCCTCAACGCCGATCTTTCGGGCTCCGATCTCGTGATCCTCGCGCACACGCTGCCGGGCGTGGTGCACGCGATGATCGTCAAGCCGGAGATCAAACGCGTCGAGGACTTGAAGGGCAAAAGGATCGGCGTGACGACTTTCGGTTCGCTTACTGATTTTTTGATTCGCCACATCCTCAGGAAAAAGGGGATCAATCCCGACCGCGACGTGGCGCTGATTCAAATCGGCGGCGACCCGGAGCGCATCGCGGCGCTCAAGCAGGGCGCGATCGACGCGGCGTCGCTGTCGTTTCCCGGCTACGGCATCGCGATGAAAATGGGCTACCCGATGCTATGGGACTCGGCGAAGGAGATCGACTATCCCTGGATCGAAATCACGACCCGGCGCGCGATTGTTCAGAAGGACCGCGACATGGTGATGAGCTACATGAAGGCGCACCTCGAAGGCACCGCGCTGTTCAAGAAAGACCGCGAGTTCGGCAAAAAGGTGATCAAGAAAACGCTGCGCGTGGACAACGAGGAGCTGGTCAACGAGTCGTACGACCTTTTCGCCAAGGCATTTCTCCCCGCGCCCTATCCGAATACGGCGGGGATGAAGGCGAGCTTCGAGTACGTCGCCGCCACGCGTCCCGAGATCATGAATCATAAACCGGAGGAGTTTACCGACCGGAGCTTCGTCGAGGAGCTCGACAAAAGCGGTTTCATCAAGAAACTCTACGAAAAATAAAACAGACGGCGGAGGAGGAATGGAACAAAAACGACAAGCGCCATCGGCGGCCCCGGAGCAAGCGTGGGAGAACCGCGGCTTCATCGAGAGTTGGGACGCGGAGTCGGATAGAGAGCGCTCGATCCGCGAGATGCAGATGAAAACCGTCGTTTTCATGATCCCGCATCCGCGCGATCAGGCGATCCGCGTGCTCGACGTCGGCGCGGGATACGGCGCGCTCGCCGCGGCGATTCTCGCCGACCGGCCGAACGCGAGCGCGGTTTGCCTCGACGGATCGGAGGAGATGGTCAAGCTCGGCCGCGAGCGGAACGCAGAGCTCGGCGCGCGGATAGAGTTTGTCCGCGGCGCGCTGGAGGCGCCGGATTGGTCGAGCGTGCTTGCGGGCCCTTTCGACGCGGTGGTTTCGGCGCGCGCGCTGCACCATCTCACGCACGAGCAGCGCCGGAAATTTTTTCGTGATGCC
>JBGPTS010000217.1:0-5320 GCA_041490745.1 Binatia bacterium
GTTGTATTCGGAAGGATTGTGGCTCGCGGTGATCATCACCCCGCCGTCGAGATCGAGATGGAAGAGAGAAAAATAGAGCAGCGGCGTCGGGCAAACTCCCACGTCGTAAACTTGCAGCCCGGCCGAAAACAGTCCTTCGATGACCGCTTCGGCGTAGAGATCGGAGGTCGCGCGGCAGTCGCGCCCGACCGAGACGCGCCGCCCGCCGTTGGCGTAGACGGCGCTGCCGTGAACTTTGCCGAGCAAACGGGCGAAGTCCGCGTCGAAATCTTTTTCCGCCAGCCCGCGGATATCGTACTCGCGAAAGATCGCCGGGTTCATCCTCTGCTCCGCCGTTTCGTTTCCCTGCCCAACCGCGCCGCCAAGAGAATCGCCTCTTTCATGCTCGTCGCATCCGCCTGGTTCTTGCCCGCGATATCGTACGCGGTGCCGTGATCCACAGATGTCCTAACGAACGGGAGCCCCAACGTCAACGCCACACCGCCGATAAAATGAAGCAGCTTGAGCGGGATCAATCCCTGGTCGTGATACATGCAGACGACCGCGTCGTACTTTCCCTCGGCGGCCTGATGGAAAAGGCTGTCGGCCGGAAACGGCCCGAACGCGCGAATGCCGCGCTTCTGCGCCGCCGTGACCGCCGGCAGAATGATCTTTTTCTCCTCGTCGCCGAAGATTTCTTCCTCGCCCGCGTGCGGGTTGAGCGCCGCAACCGCGAGCCTGGGACGGCGGCGGCCGAAAAAGCGCCGCAGCGCCCGGTCGGTCAATTCCAGAGTGGCGCGTATTTTCTCGCTCGTCAACGCGCGCGCGACGCGCATCAGCGGCAGATGCACCGTCACGAGAACGACTTTCAGCTTGCCGCCTATGAGCATCATGCGGCATTCGCGCGCGCCGGCAAGCTCGGCGAGCAACTCCGTGTGGCCGGGATAGAGGTGCCCGGCCATCTGGAGAACTTTTTTATTGAGCGGCGCCGTCGCGATCGCATCGACCGAGCCGGCGAGAGCCAGGCGGGCAGCTTCGGTCACGTAACGATAGACCGCTTCGCCGCAAGCGCGCGACGGCCGGCCGGGCTTCGACTCGGCGGGAGAAAGAGAAGACAGGGAACGGATCAGCGCCCCCTTTTTCGGCCACGACGGAGATCCCGGCTTTTCGAGCGTTAGCTTGACGGCCGAGCGAAGTTTTTTTTTCGCGCGCTGGAGCACTCCCCAATCGCCGAGGACGAGAACCCGGCAGGCCCGTCCGACCGACGGATGCGCGAGAGCCTTGAGCGTGACTTCCGGCCCGACCCCGGCCGGATCCCCCAGGGTCACCGCCACGATGGGTTTGGCCATTTTAGTTTCCGGATGTCGCGCGGATGGATGCGGATGACTTTTTCCGCCGGATCGGCGGAGACTCAAGGAATTATTGACTCTTTGAGAAGGGATTGAGACTGCTCCAGAAACCGCCCGAGTCTTTGGGTTTCTCGGCGCCTTTGGGATCTTCGATCGGCGCCATGACGTCTGCGATCGAGTCCGGGTTGTCGGCCGACTCGCTTCGGAAGAGCGGCGTGCCGAACAAGCTGATCACGTCCTGGCCGGCTTGCGGCGTCGACTTGCCGGTCGGATCCACGTCGTCCGCCGGAGTCGATTTGAACGGGTTGAAAACATCCCAGAAGCTCGATCCTTCGTTTCTCCGGCGCGAATCGGACGCTACCAGAGAATCGAGTGTCCCTTCTTTGTTGTCTTCCGCGCGAAAGACGACGCCGGGGAGCTTGACATCGACGCGGTGTTTCTTTCTCAGATCCCCCTTCAGCCATTTTTGAAAGCGCTCGTCCAAAGCCTTGGCGAATACCTCATCTCTGACTTTTTCTTTAACCTCGGCAAACGGCAGTTGCTTGCCGCCTTCGCGCGCCTCCAGCTTGATCAGGTTTATCCCCGCGCTTGTGCGCACCGGCTCGCTCACCTCGCCGACGGCTAATTTGCCGAAGGCAAGCTGGTCGATCTCCTTCATCAAGCTGCCGCGCGTCACCCAGCCGATGTCGCCTCCCTCGTCGGCGGCGCCGCCTTCAGAATAGGTTTCGGCCAGCTTGGCGAAGCTCTCTCCGCCAAGCGCGCGGCGGCGGATATCGGCCGCCTTTTCCATGACCGCCTTTTCACTTTTGCCCGGAGCGTCCTCGTCGACCATCAGCAGGATGTGGCGCAAGAGCACTTTTTCTTCGGCGATATATTTCTTCTGGTTCAGGCTGTAATACCGCTCGACGTCCTCGGGCGTGATGTTGACGCGCTTGCGCACCTGGCTATCGACGATGTCGCTTTTTTCGATCTCGGCGCGAATCGAGGCGCGGTATTTATCCCATGAGACTCCTTCGCGCTTGAGCGCCTCGCGCAATTGTTCGTCGTCGATTCGGTTCTTTTCCTTGATCTGACCGATGTAGTTCTCCACGTCGTCGTCGCTCACTTTGATGCCCGCCTGCTTCACCTCCGCCGCCATGAGCTTGTCCGTGATAAATTGCTCGACCACTTCCTGATCTTCTTTGCCCAAGCGGTTCAGATCCCCGACGGGAAAATCCCGGCTCATTTGGCTCTTGGCATATTCCCTGAAATTGGTAAGCGTATAAGGCTCGCCATCGACGACCGCGATGATTTGCTCGATAACGTCGCCGACGGCCGGTGAAACACGTAAGACGATCAGGCACGCGAGAAGAATAACGAGGCTGTATAACTTTCGCCTCTGCATAGAAGGGTCAACTTTCATTGAGGCTTGACCGGAAGTAACGTTAGCTATCATAGCCGGCCGGAAAAGGCAAAACTCGCCGCCGAGGAATTCGGCTATTTTTCCTTATTCGACTCGCGCCACGCGAGGTAACAGATTCCCCACACGAGCAGTATCATGACCAAAGGCGGCAGCACTGCGGCCATTAAAAAAATCCCTCCGTTCGCTGAATCGAAGCTCATTCTGCCACCGCGGAGCCGTTGCGTCAACCGCGGGACTGCGCATGAACTGGACGCCGGGCGGGCTGGCTGATATACCCCGATATACACCTCTTGGATCGAAGAGGATGAGAAGCCCACGATGAACTATCTTTGGCGTCTGGCGGCTGCCGCGCTGCTCCTGGCCGGCGTCGGCGTCGAGCCGCCGCGACGCGTTGCGGCCGAGGAGGAACACAATTACGTCGGCGCTTTTCTTGTCGCAGCGCCGGAGATGGGCGACCCGCGATTTCAGGAAAGCGTCATCTATATGGTCGGGTACGGGCAGGACGGCGCCATCGGTTTGGTGATTAATCGTCCGGTCGCCGAAGGGCCGCTCTCCGATTTGCTCAAAGCGCTCGGCAGCGAAGGCGAGGACGCCAACGGGAACGTCACGATTCACTACGGCGGCCCGGTCGAGCCGGACCATCTCTCCGTTCTCCACAGCAACGACTACGTCAGCAAAGCCACCCGGTTCGTCGGCAACGGCCTCGGCGTGACCTCGGGCCCGGAAATTCTCCGCGCCGTCGCGCGCGGCCAAGGGCCGCGGCAAAAACTTCTAATCTTCGGCTACGCCGGCTGGGGTCCCGGCCAGCTCGAAGCGGAACTAAAAGACAACGCCTGGTTTGTGATCCCGGCGGAAGTATCGCTCATCTTCGGCGGCGAGCCCGAAAAGACATGGGCGCGCGCGCTGGCGAAGCGGAAAGTGAAAGCGTGAAGTGTTATACAGCGCCCCGTCCGGATTCGACCTGTACGATGCCCTGAATAAACTCGATCACTTCCTGAATCATTTCCTCCCATGCTTCGCTTTTGGTGCTGAACGATAGCCGGCCTTCGGGCGAGAGGCGCAGCCCGCCGCCATTTTTTCCGACCAGTTGAACCAAACGCTCGACGTTGACCGGCGACTCGGGATGAAAGAGCAGCGAGACCCGGCCGTCGTTGTAGGTGATCTGCTCGACGAGAAATTCCTTCAGCGTGCGCCTTAAATCCATCACCCGGAAAAGATTTTCCACCGCCGGCGGAAACGCGCCGAAGCGGTCCCGCATCTCGTCTTTGACCTCGGCCAGCTCCGCCGCGTCGCGGAGGCTCGCCAGCCGCTTGTAAAAAAGCAGCCGCTGGTTGGCGTCGGGAACATAATCGTCGGGGAAATACGCCGGGATGCCGAGACGGATTTCCGGCTCGACCTCCGGCTTGGCTGGCTGGCCTTTCAGCTCGCTCACCGCCTTTTGCATCATCTCGGTGTAAAGCTCGAAGCCGACGGCGGCGATCTGCCCGGACTGCTCGCGGCCGAGGAGATTGCCCGCGCCGCGGATTTCCAAATCCTCCAGCGCGAGCTTGAAACCCGCGCCGAGATCGTCCAGCTCTTTGAGCGCCTTCAGCCGCCGTTCGGCGTCGCGCGTGATGATCTGCTCGCCGGGAATGAGAAGGTACGCGTAGGCGCGGCGGTGCGAGCGGCCGACGCGGCCGCGCAATTGATAGAGCTGCGCCAGGCCGAATTTGTCGGCGCGGTTGATGATGATCGTGTTGGCGTTGGTGAAATCGAGACCCGACTCGATGATGGCCGAGCAGACCAGCACCTGGGCGCGGTTTTCCATAAAATCGCGCATCACTTTTTCCAATTCGCGCGCAGGCATCTGGCCGTGGGCGAGCGCGACCTTGGCCTCGGGCGCGAGCTCGGCGATCTTTCGCGCCATGCGGTCGATGGTCTCGACGCGATTGTGGAGAAAGAAGACCTGGCCGCCGCGCTCGATCTCGCGCAAAATCGCGTCGCGGATGACCCCTTCGTCGTAGCGGCAGATCTGGGTCTGAATCGCCAGCCGGTCGAGCGGCGGCGTCTCGATGATGCTTAAATCGCGGATGCCGACGAGCGACATGTGCAGCGTGCGCGGGATCGGCGTCGCCGTCAAGCTCATCACATCGACCATGGCGCGGAGTTTCTTCAGCCGCTCTTTTTGCGCCACGCCGAAGCGGTGCTCCTCGTCGATAACGATGAGGCCGAGATCGCGGAAGACGATGTCTTTCTGCAGCAACCGGTGCGTGCCGATCACGATATCCACGAGTCCTTTGGCCAAGTCCTGCACCGCCTGCCGGCTCTCTTTCGAGGTGCTGAAGCGCGAGAGCGTTTCGATCCGGATGGGATAATTGCGCAAGCGGCGCCGGAAGGTCTCGACGTGCTGCTCGACGAGGATCGTCGTCGGCGCCAGCACCGCGACTTGCTTGCCGCTCATCACGGCGACGAACGCGGCGCGGAGCGCAACTTCCGTCTTGCCGTAGCCCACGTCGCCGCAAATCAAGCGGTCCATCGGTTTTTTCGCGCTCATGTCCGCGAGCGTGTCTTCGATCGCCTTTTCCTGGTCGGGCGTCTCTTCGAACTCGAA
>JBGPTS010000218.1:0-5294 GCA_041490745.1 Binatia bacterium
CGCAGCTCCAGCGGCGTGTTCCACAAGACCTTGCGGCCGGTGAAGGCGATCTGAGGCGTCCGTTGCAGCGTCACCTTGTCGGCTTGAATAAAATCCTGGTAGTAAGTCCCTTCGCCTTGTAGGGTCATGTCGCCCCAGCCCTGCAGAAAGCCCACCCGCGCTTGGGTGTAGCGGCTGGTCTTGATGTCCCGCTCCTGGTCGTAATTGAAATGTAAATTGTGGGTCAACTCCCGGACGAAAAAATCGTCGCTGAATAGCGCGATGTCGCTGTAAGTCGTCCATCCCGAAGCCGCGGTCTGGCGGTGATTGGCGACGGCGCTCCAGCGGTTTCGGGGAATCACGTCGCAATTATTCGAGTAATCGTTAGCCGGAAGAGGAGGAGGCGCGGCGGTTGGCTTTCTATTGCAATCGGCGATGGTTTTATCTCCAACGTCGCCGTTCGGGTTGGTCCGGAAGAGCTCGTTGAAATACGAGCCGTCGAGCTCAGCCGAGAAATCCTTGCTGAACATAGTCCGGTATTGCCCAATGGCCCCGATTCGGGCTTTGGTTTCGATATCGAAGCTGACGGTGGCATCGCTGCTTTTTGAGATCGCCCAGTAAAAGGGCTGCACGAAGCGAAATCCGTTTTTGCCCGACGAGCCGAACTCGGGAAAGAGAAACCCGGTCTCGCGCTCGGTTCTTACCGGAAAAATCGCATACGGAATGTACAAGACCGGCACGTCCATGATGTAGAACATGCCGCGCTTGATGACTCCTGTTCCCTCGCGCTCGATATCGATCTCTTTGGCCGCTATTTTCCAGGTGGGCGGGCCGTCGTCGCAAAGGCAAGTCGTGAAGACTCCCTCATCGATGTGATACGACTGCCCGGACAATTTCTGGAGCCGGTCGCCGGTCATGGTCAGATGACCTTTTTCGAGAAACAGGTCTCCCTTCTCGATCGTGCCGGTCTCCTCGTTGAGATTGAACCTGACCCGGTCCGCTTGTTTGATCTTCCATTCGGGGTCTTCTATCGCAACGTTGCCCGTCGCCTCCATATCCTGGGTTTCCCGATTGAACCGGAGCTGATCGGCGTGGAGAATCATTTCCTGCCGCTTGAACTCGACGTGCCCCTGGCCTTCAACTGTCGAGCCCTTCTCCGTCACCGACATATTGTCGGCGGTGAAATCGATTTGCTCCGGGGGTTTGGGCGTACTGGCTCTGGCCGCTTGAGCGAACAACGGCCCGGCCGCGAACAGAACGAGGGCGAGAGTCAGACAAAACGAGGCGAATGCTTTTCGAGCGTGCGTGAACATGAGATGTCAAAACGATCGGCTCAGGCGAAAAGCCGACCGGACTCCCTTATATAAAGGACGAGGCGATTAGGCAAGCTTTTTTTTGGTCAAAAACAGGCGGAAAAAATCAGCGGGAATCGGGGGCATCGGGGCGGTTCGGGCCGGGAAACCGCTGGGACGCGATCTGCAACAAGACCGGCCTCACCTCGCCCAGGAGATAGAGCGAGCCGGCAACCAGAATCGCGTCGTCGGGACCGGACGCTTCGATCAAGCGCCGCGCCGCCTCCGGCGCGTTCGGCGCGACGGCGACGGGAATGCCGTGGACTGCGCCGGCCATCTTGACCGGATCGGCGCTCCGCTCCATGGCGACGCGCGTCAACACGATCTCGCTGGCTACCGTCGATAGCTCGCCGAGCATGAGCGGCCAGTCCTTATCCGCCATCGCGGCAAAAAGTACCTTCGCCTTTCGCGCCCCGAGAAAGTTTCGGACCTCGGCGGCGAGCGTTTTGACGCCATCGCCGTTGTGCGTGCCGTCGAGAATGACGACGGGACGATCGAGGATGACCTCGAAACGGCCGGGCCAGAAAACCTTGCTCAAACCCTCCCGCACCGCCGCCTCGCTCACGGGAAAATGCGTCCGGGTGATTTCCAGCGCGCCCAGCGCCACGGCCGCGTTGTTGCGTTGATGGATTCCGCGGAGCGCGAGCGCGAGATTCTTCAATCGCCAGCTCAAGCCGGAATAGTCGAACCCGGCGCCCGCTCCCGGCGCGACGGAAAAATCGCGGCCCAAAAAATAGGCCGGCGATCCTTTGGCTCGCGCCGTTGCTTGAAACAGCTCGGTGATCTCCGGCTCGAACCGCCCGGCCACGAGCGGCACGCCGGCTTTGATGATGCCGCCTTTTTCCCCGGCGATCGAGAGCAAATCCGATCCCAGGTAAGCCTCGTGATCCTTGGAGATCGTCGTGATGAGCGAGACCAGCGGCGTCACTACGTTGGTCGCGTCCAAGCGCCCGCCGAGCCCGACTTCGACCACTGCTACATCGACCGCGTTGCGGGCAAAATAGATCAACCCCATCACCGTAACGAACTCGAAGAACGTGAGGCGCACGCCCTCTTCCGCCGTGCGCAGCTTGATGATCCCCGCCAGTTCGACCACCTCGTTTTGCGAAATTTCCTCGTCGCCGACGCGGATGCGCTCGGTGAACGAGACCACGTGCGGGGAGGTGTAAAGCGCGGCGCGGTATCCGGCCGCCGTGAGAATGCGATGGAGCATCGCCGCCGTGGAGCCTTTGCCATTGGTCCCGGCGATGTGAAACGCGGGATAGCGCCGCTCGGGATGGCCGAAGAGCGCGAGCGCGCGCTCCACGCGATCGAGCCGCAGGTCGATCTCGCCGCCGCGGAGATTGAAAATGTAGTCGAGGGTTTCCTGGTAGGAAGGCATTTCTTCAGCCCCTAACCCCTTACCCCTTACGTGAGGGGCGAGAGGTTAGGCGTGAGGCGCGCCGCATGGCCTTTTTCAGCCGCGCGACGAAGGCGCCGGCGGCTTTGACCGTCCGGCCGTTCCGCCCGGCGCGCTCCATCACGTCGATCAGCGCGCTGCCGACCACGACGGCGTCGGCGAACGACGCGATGCGCGCCGCCTGCGCCGGCGTTGAAATGCCGAAGCCGACGCCGATCGGCAGCGAAGCGCGGCGCCGGATGCGCGCGACTTGGGCTTGCAGTTCGCTTTCGAGCGCCCGGCGCGCGCCGGTGACGCCCGTGACCGAGACGTAATAAATAAATCCGCGCCCGAGCCGCGCGACCAGCTCGATCCGCTCTCGGTCGCTGGTCGGCGCCAGTAAAAAAATGGTATGCAGCCTGTATTTCTCCGCCTGCCGTCTCAGCTCGCCGCTCTCTTCCGGCGGCAGATCGACGCACAGCACGCCGTCGACGCCCGCCGCCCCGGCGGCGCGGGCGAAGCGCGCGAGGCCGTAGTGAAAAAAGGGATTGTAGTAGCCGAACAGGATCACCGGCAGCTCCGAGCCGCGGCGAAATTCCCGGACGAGCTTGAGGACATCGACGAGGGTCGTCCCGCCGCGCAGGGCGCGCTCCGAGGCGCGCTGGATCGTCGCGCCGTCCGCCATCGGATCGGAAAACGGCACGCCGAGCTCGATCAAATCCGCGCCCGCCGCCTCCAGCGCGCGGAGAATTTTGAGCGTGGTCGCGATCGCCGGATCGCCGGCGGTGACGAACGGAATCAACGCCGCCGCGCCGCGACGCTTGAGCTCGGCGAATTTTTGGTCGATGCGATTCATCTTCAATTCGTTACTCGTGTTCGTGGTTCGCGCTCGTGACGAACACGAGCGACGAGCGCGCAAAACGCGAGTTCAGAGTTTGACTCCGAGGTATTCACCGACCGTCCCCATGTCCTTGTCGCCGCGGCCGGAAAGGTTGACAACGATGATCTGATTTTTTTTGAGCCGCGGCGCGAGCCTGAGCACTTCGGCGATGGCGTGCGCGCTTTCCAGCGCCGGGATGATGCCCTCGACCTCGGCCAATTCTTTGAGCGCCACGATCGCCTCGCGGTCGGTGGCGGATGTGAAGCGAATCCTCCCCTGATCGCGCAAATAACTCAGCTCCGGGCCGACGCCCGGGTAGTCGAGCCCGGCGGCGATCGAATGAGCGTGGCGCACCTGCCCGTTGCGGTCTTGCAGCAGATAACTCTTGCTGCCGTGGAGCACGCCGATTTCGCCGCCGAGGATCGTCGCCGCGTGGCGTCCACTGTTCAGACCCGCGCCTGCAGCTTCCACGCCGACCATTTTGACCCGCCGATCGCGCAGAAAAGGATAGAAGAGGCCCATTGAGTTGCTGCCGCCGCCGACGCAGGCGACGAGATAATCCGGCAATCGCCCCGCGACGGCGCGAATCTGGCGCCGCGCTTCGCGGCCGATCACCGACTGAAAATCGCGCACCATCATCGGATAGGGATGCGGCCCGGCCACCGAGCCGATCAGATAATAAGTCGTGCGCACGTTGGTCACCCAATCGCGCAGCGCCTCGTTCATCGCGTCTTTCAGCGTATTGCTGCCCGATTCCACGACTCGCACTTTGGCGCCGAGAAGCTTCATGCGGAGCACGTTGAGCGATTGGCGCGCGACGTCCTCCTTGCCCATGAAAATCTCGCACGTAAGGCCGAAGCGCGCCGCCACCGTCGCCGTCGCCACGCCATGCTGGCCGGCGCCGGTCTCGGCGATGATTCTGCGTTTGCCCATTCGGAGCGCGAGCAAAACCTGGCCCAGCGTGTTGTTGATCTTGTGCGCGCCGGTGTGGCAGAGGTCTTCGCGCTTGAGATAGATGCGCGCGCCGCCGAGTTTTTTGGTCAGCCGCTCGGCAAAGTATAGCGGCGTCTCCCGGCCCGCGTATTCCCGCAGATGGCGGTGAAACTCGCGGCGAAAAGCGGGATCGCGCCGCGCCGCGGCGTAAGCCCGCTCCAGCTCGATCAGCGCCGGCATCAGCGTCTCCGAGACGTAACGTCCGCCGAAGACGCCGAAGTGGCCGCGCCGGTCAGGCGCTTTTCGCGGTGAGAATGAATTCTTTGAGTTTCTCATGGTCTTTGATTCCAGGCTTCTTTTCGACTCCGGTGCACACGTCGACGCCGTAGGGATGAACCAGGCGAATCGCTTCGGCGACGTTTGCGGCGTCGAGGCCGCCGGCAAGAATCAACTTGTCGGCCTTCAATCCGGCGAGCCAGCTCCACGGAAACGGCGCGCCCGAGCCGCCGTAGCCCGGCGCCCAGGAATCCACCAGATAGTAATCGGCCGGAAAATTTTCCATGCTGGCGAGCGATTCGCGAGTGCGGACGCGAAACGCCTTGATCACCTTGAGTTCCCAGCCGGCGCAATACTCCGCGCTCTCTTCACCGTGAAATTGCACGCCGGAAAAAGCCTGCCGGCCGCCTGTCCTGAGCTTTGTCGAAGGGTCCGCGAGCGCGCCGCAGCGGAGGACTTCGCGAATTTTTTCCTTCGGCTCGTTGACGAACAGAGC
>JBGPTS010000219.1:0-5253 GCA_041490745.1 Binatia bacterium
CCTGGAGCCGAACTTCGAAGGGCCGGGAAGCGGCGCCGAAGTGAGTTCGAACGGCCATGACTCGTGTCGCAAAGGCCATGTGAGGTGCATTTAAGAGCCTTGGTTGCCGTCGGCGTTTCTTGCTGACGCGCCCGGCGGCATCGCTCAGGTTGTCATCTCAGGCGTAAGTTAGAAGGGGCCGTGTGTAGCACGGCCCCTTTTTGTTGGCGTGGGCCGTTCCCCTATTCGAAGGAAAGCGCTGCGCCATGGGTGAACGACAAATCCATGGGGGGCGCTTTCTTTTTTCCTCGCAGTGTTGCCGCGAAGGGAGAGGCGCCGCGCTTATTGAGCCAAGCGACAAGCGGGCTGCTCGGGGCGGCGGGCTCGAGCAGTTCGAGTCGATGCGGTCCGGCGTTGAAAGAGAAGCCCGCGGCGCCGATCTCTCGACGTTCCACCGCCGCGCCTTCATTACCTATAACGGCTTCAAACCAAATCTTTGCCGGGGTTAAATGCCCCACGGCGATGGTCACCACGCCGATTCCGTTCGCGCCGTTTTTGTGGCTCACTTCGCGCGGGACGCGTTCTTCTCTCGGCGTTTCGTCCTGGATTAAAAAAGGTGCCACACCGCGGTCTTCCTCCAGCGCCAGCGATAGCAGCCACTTGAGTTGATAGCCGTCCGGCCGCGTGCGCGACCAGGGCACCGGATCATCGATGCGAACACCGGCCTGCCTGAGCTTTACGGTATCTCCGACGAGATCGTCCGTCTGCATACAAAAATCCACGAGGCCTTCGCCGCGCTTGAGCGCCGCCCACCAGCGATGGCCGGGATTGTCGCGATAAAATGAAATCAGCTCGATGTAAGAGCCGTCGGCGAAAGCGATGAGTCCGTTGTACGTACCGACGGGATGCCTGCCGCCCGGAACGACGGTGAAGCCCAGTCGGCGATAATCGTTCATGGCCGTCTCCAGATCGGCGACGGCGATCACGATGTGATCGATGCCGAGAAGCATGAAGATTTAAGCGAACGCCGGCACGACTTCTTCGAGAAAACGTTTGAGCTGCGTCTCCTGATCCCAAGAAGTGAGCCGGAGCGTGATGTGCTGCAAGCCCGAGTTAAAGTAATTCTTTAGCTCGGCGACGCACTCGCGCGGCGTTCCGGCGGTCGTAAAGCCTTCGACGAACGCGGCGCTGAAGTTGGAAGTGTAATACTTGTCGAGGAAGCCCTTGCTCTCTTCGAGTGCGGCCTTGCGGTCCGTTTGGATGTTGATGTTGTGGTAGAGCGCGTTGCCGAGCTGAGCCGGATCGCGACCTTCCTCGCGCGCCATCTCGAGAATCCGCGCCCATTGCCGGCTAAACTCCGCCGGCCCGACCTTGTTCGTCATCCAGCCGTCGGCGTAGCGCGCGACGCGCCGGAAGCTGCGCTCGATAATATCGGCGGGCGCGCTCGCGCCGTCTTTCCAGGTGAGGCCGGTGGGATTGCTGGCGATCCAGATCGGGCAGGGCTGCTGCACCGGCCGCGGCTCCACGGTGACGTTGTCGAATTGATAGAAACGGCCGTGGTGCGAGACGTTTTTTTCCGCGAATAATTTCCGCAGGATGGTGATGCCTTCCGTCATGCGCGCCGGGCGCTCTTTCGCCTGAATGCCCATCACGGTGTGCTCGAGCGCCTGAGCCGCGCTCTGCTCGTTCGGGCCGCCCATGCAGACGACGAGCCAGCTCCGACCGTTGGAGATGACATCGAGGCTCGCCCACTGTTGCGCGAACAGCACGGGATGACGGTGGACGAACGTGGCCATGCAGCCGACCGCGAGACGAATTTTGCTCGTTACTGCCGCGAGCGCGGAAAGCAGCGCGACGGATTCGAGCCGCGGCTTGGCCAGCAGGCTGTCGCCGACCCATACGGCGTCGAACGCGCCGGAGGTCTCCGCCAGCTCGGTCATGCGAATCAGATCGCTCGCCTTCACCGCGCCGATGATGACGCCGCGATTGGCGAGCGTGAGGCCGAAGGAAGCGCGCATGTTTCTTTGCGTACTCGAAGTTGAAATAAGTTGCAAGGGAGCGGGTCAAGGACTAAGGTGCAACCCGTAGGAGGACTGTCATGGAGACCAGCTTCCGGGAATATCTGCACACGCTGCGAAAAAACGACGAGCTTCTGGAAATTTTCAAGCCGGTCGATCTTCGCAACGTCGCCGCGCTCGTGACGCAATCCGAAAAAGCCGTGCTGTTCAAAAACCTCCGCGGTTACTCGATGCCGCTTGTTTCCGGGCTGTTGCAGTCGAGGAAGCGTCTCGCTTTAGCGATGGGCGCCGACTACGGCGCGATCGAGCAGAAGCTCCGCGCGGCGATGGACCATCCGATTAAACCGCGCATCGTCAAAAACGCTCCGGTGAAAGACGTTGTTTTGACCGGAGACAAAGTCGATCTCTACCGTCTCCCCGTACCCGTTTTCGGCGTGATGGACGGCGGCCCGATGATCACCGGCGCGGTCGTGATCGCGGAAGATCCCGAATACGGGATGAACGCCGGGATGTACCGGCTAATGCTAAAAGAAAAAAACGTCACCGGCATCGAGATCGTCACGCCGAACAATCTCAGGCGCTTCGCCGAACGCGCGCTGCAAAAAAAGAAGCCGCTTCCGATCTCGATGTCGATCGGCGTCCATCCGTACGAAATGATCGCCTCGACGTTCAAAGCCGCGCTCGGGACGAACGAGTTGGGCTATGCGGGCGGGCTGCGCGGCGCGGCGCTCAAGCTTGCGCCCGGCGAAACGGTTCCCGTGCCGTGCATCGCCGACGCGGAAATCGTTCTCGAAGGGGAGATTCCTCCCGAGGGCTGGATCCATCCGGAAGGGCCGTTCTCCGAGTTCAACCGTTTGATGGGCGGCCTGCATCTGAATCCCCGCGTGAAGATCAAGGCCGTCATGCACCGCAACGATCCGATCTACTACGCGCTGCACATGCCGTGGGAGAATATCTGGATGAGCGCGCCGATCTACGAAGCGGCGGCGTATCGCGTTCTGCGCGAGGCGGGCGTCGTCGCGACGGCGGTCAACGTGACGCCGGGCGGCTGCTGTCACTGGCACATCGCGGCGGCGATCAAGAAAATGCCGGGTGACGGGAAGAATGCGATCCTGGCGCTGCTTTCGATCGCGGACATCAAGCACGTAGTTGTGACGGACGACGATATCAATATATTTGATCCCGTCGATCTCGAGTGGGCCATCGCCACGCGCGTTCAGGCCGATCGCGACGTCGTCATCGTCTCCAACGCGCGCTCGAAGCCGCTCGACCCGTCGCTTCCTCCGACCAGCGGAATTCCGACAACGGCGAAAATGGGCATCGACGCGACTATTCCGGAGAACGTGCCGCGCGCGCGTTATCAGCGCATTGTTTACGTCAACGAAGGAAAGGCACGGCTCGACGATTACATTGGGCCGGCGGCGAAGACGGATGAGAAAAAAGCCCGACGTGGAGAAGAGAGCGACGGCGCGGCGCTGGCCGGAAAAATTCTCCAGGCGCTTTCGAAGGCGCACCGATTCTTCGCCGAGATTCTCGATCTGCTCGGCGCCGAAGAGTTCGGCGCGATCGCGCGCGCAATCGGGCGGCTCAGCCGGGAAGGAAAGATCGGTCAGGACGCCGAGGGAAAATATCAGTTGGTCGGGGAGGGCTTGAGCCAGACGCGGTAGCCGTTGCTCGGATAGTTCACGGCGTCGATCTCGAAGCTTTTCAGCTCCGGCAGCACGCGATCCGCGAACAGCCGCAAGGATTTCATCACTTTGTCGTGTTCCAGCGCGCCGAACGTGAACTCGCCGAGAAAACAATCGGCGCCGGCCTGACGCGCGATCTCCTTGATCTGCGCCGCGACTTTTTCCGGCGAGCCGCAGATGAACGAGTTCTCGCGAATCGCCTGATCGACGTCCAACAGCTCTTTTTTTCTCTCCTCGCGCGTGATGTTGGCGAGGTTCTCGTTGCCGTAGCCTCCGTAGGCCCTCCCGCCGCCGACGCGCTGCCAGAAATAAACCCAGTGCTCCTTGGCGTCGTCGTAGGCTTGCTTGTCCGTCTCGCCGACGTAGATTTCGCGCATGAGCGCGATTCGCGGCGCCGGCCCGGCGGGTTTCGTCTTGCGATAGACTTCCCGGAAATAATCGAAGATCTCCCGGACCACGTCCATCTTGGGCGGGCACCACTGAACCGTGCTGATCCCCTCGGCGGCCGCCGCGGCGACCGATTCCGGACTGCGCGTCGGCATCCACAGCGGCGGATGCGGTTTTTGCACGAGCGGAACGTTCAGCTCGGCGTTCTCGACTTTGAAAAATTTTCCCTCATAACTGAAGCGCGGATTCGCCCACATGCCCTTGATGATTTTGTACGCTTCCCACATCACGTCGTTCTTGTTGTCCCACGCCGCGTTGTACGCGCCGAAGGCATATTTGCCGATGCCGCTGCCGATGCCGCACTCGAACCTCCCGCGCGTGATGTTGTCGAGCATCGCGACTTCCTCGGCGACGCGCACCGGATGCCATAGCGGCAAGACATAGACCAGCGGGCCGAGGCGGATTCTTTTGGTCCGCTGCGACGCCGCCGCCATCCACGCGCCGGGGCTGGAGCACTCGGCAAACCCGAGATCGAAGTGATGCTCGGCGACGAAGTAATAGTCCATGCCCGCGTCGTCCAGGAACTCCACCATGTCGAGATGCCGCGCGTAGAGGTCCTGGTACGACAATTCCGGGCGATCGTTTTTCTGCAGGTGGTCGAAGACGCCGATCTTCATGGAGCAACTCTTATGACAACGATGCGGTGCTTGCAAGCGGATTTGCCGAATACGAGAGGATCGCGCGCTCGGCCATTCCTTGACAGCATCGTTCTTACCGACTAAAAGTTACATCGCCATGGGAGTTAAACGCGGGGCGCTTGGGCACGTAGTGCTGAACGTCAGAGACTTAAAGAAGTCCGAGCGCTTCTACCGCGAGATTCTCGGCATGGCGGTCTCCGGCAGAAATCTCAGAACCAGGATGTCCTTTCTGAGCTTCGGCGCCGAGCATCATGACATCGCTCTAATGGAGTTGCCGGCGAAGGCGAAGCGGGTCGCCGGCGACGCTGTTCCCGGCTTGCACCACTTTTGCATCTACGTTGGCAGCAACGAAGAAGTTGACGATCTTTATCCGGTCCTCGTGCGCCGACGGATACCGGTTGTCAGCGGGCCGGAGATCCTCGAGGTCGCGCGCAACCGCTCGGTGAGTTTTTTGGACCCGGACGGCAATCGGGTCGAAGTCGC
>JBGPTS010000220.1:0-5216 GCA_041490745.1 Binatia bacterium
AGCCTTTCCAATCGTAGTTCAAGGCCGCGTAATCGATCTCGTAGCTCCCTCCTTGTTTGGCGCCGCGCACAAAAGAGGCCGCCGCCTGGATCTTCGGGCAATAGATCTCGAACAGGTTGCCTGAAGAGTCTCGGAAGTAGGCGAGGCCCTTGACGCCGTCTCGGGTCCATGGCTCGGTCGTCTTGACGCCGTTTTTTCGAAGCCATTCGACCATCGGCAGGAAATCCTCCGCCTCGGCGAAGAAGGCGTAGTGCGGGAACTCAGCGTCCCAACCGGTCCAGCCGCCTTTTTGTTGCGACAGCCCGATGATGATGCCGGCGACGCGGACTTCGGCAAACCCCTCGACATCGTGCACCAACTCTCCACCCATCACCCGGGTGAAAAAGCGCTTCGACTGTTCGAGATCGCGGCACGGAAGGCTCATGTGGCTAAAGGCCGTAAAGCGCGGCCGTCGGCCCTCCGTGCGGCCTGAGACCGGGGGGTTCTTGCCGTTCCACTCGTAATTGAGCGCGGCAAAGTCGATCGCCCGCCCTCCCTGCTTGGGACCGACCGGCAACGAGGCGACGCCGTCGTAGCCCTTTTCACAGTAAATCTCAAAGAGGTTCCCCGACGGATCTCGGAAATAGAGGAGCGCCCTCTTGTGGTCGCGCGTCCAGGGATGGGTGGGCACGCCGCAGCTTTCCAGCCGCTCTTTCATCGGCCAATAATCCTTCCCGTCGATAAAAAAGGCGTAATGAGGATATTCGGCATCGCGCCCCGTCCAGCCCGCGGACTCCTCCGACAGACCGATGATCGCGCCGGCAAGCCTGACCTCGGCGAATCCGCGGATATCGTGAAAGAGCTCCGCGCCAAGCACCTCGGTGAAAAAGCGCTTCGACGCGGCCAGATCGCGGCAGGGAAGGCTGGCGTGGCTAAATCCGGAAAATCGAGGCTGTCTTGCGGGCGAAACTCCGCCTTCGGTTGCAGGGGTCGCTGTGCTTTCCATAACCGTCCCTCCTTACAGCGCCGGAATACAGAGTTCCTGCCGCGTGACTTTGCCGGGAAACACGTCGAGGCAAGCGCCGGCTTCTACGACCACCTTCCCGTTCACCACAACCGCCCCGATTCCCGGCGGATGGCGGCGCACCTCATTCGCGTCCACCTTCTCCGGCAGCCGCTTGCTCGCCAGATCGTCGATCTTGTCCGCATCGAAAACCGTGATGTCCGCCGGCAGCCCGGTCTTGAGATAACCGCGGTTGAGCCTGAGCTTTTCCGCCGGCAGCGCGGTGATTTTCCTCACCGCCTCTTCCAGGCTGAAGAGCTTCTTCTCGCGCGTCCAGTACCCGAGAATCCGCGCCGGGGAGCCGTGCCAGAAAAAGCGGTCGAGGTGCGCGCCGGCGTCGGTGCCGATCAGACCCTGCGGGCTCTTGATCATCTCGGCGAGCCGGTCCATGTGGCCGTTCGCCCAGCCGTGGAAGATCAAGCGCGACGCGAGATCGTCTTCGAGCCAGGTGTCGAAGAAAGCGTCGACCGGCGCCTTGCCGCTCGCGCGCGCGATCTCCTCCACGCTCTTTCCTTCCAGAGACTTCAAGCTTTCCTTTTGCATCCGCTCGAACACGATCCGATCCCAACCGAGCCACTCGGGGAATTCCGGCTTCCCCGCGCCGTCTATCCTCTCCCGCTCCAGCCTGACGCGGAGATCCCGGTTTTGCAGCTTTTGCCGCAGCTCGCCGGCAGGCCCTTTGATCGCTTCCCACGCCGGCAGACCTGCGAAGATGAAGCAATCGGCGATGCCAAAGCGCCTTATATGCTGATAGGGAATGACGACGCCATTGATGTCCTTGCCGCGCTTTTTCGCCTCCTCCATGAAAGCGATTGACCTACCCGCGTCGTCTTTTTCTCCCGGACGGACCCGGAACTCGTTGCCGATCATGTTCGAGCTGATCTTCTCCACCAGCGCAGGGAAGCCGCTTGCGGGCTTGAGCAGATTCTGGAAACCGTTGAATTGAAAGCAGCCGCCGTATTCCGCGGCGACGTTGGCCAGCCCGACCAGCTCCTCCTCGGTCGCGAACGTGCTCGGAGTACCGGCGTGGACCGCCGGCCCGCCGCGCGGGCTCGAAGAAAAGCCGACTGCGCCGGCCTCGAGCGCCTCGCGCACCATCCGCTTCATCGCCTCCAGCTCCTCGGCGTTTGCTTCGCGTTGATAAGCGGCTTCGCCCATCACCGTGAGTCTGACCGGAGAGTGCGGCACCAGGGCGGCGACGTTGATGCCGACCCGTCCCTTGAGATAGCCGAGATACTCCGGAAACGTCTTCCACTTCCAATCCTTCTCGTCCACATATTTGTCGAGCACCCGGCGGAGATAGGCGACCAGGACCTTCAGCGGCTCGCTCTGGGCCGGCACCGGCGCGCACGAAGCGCCGCAGTCGCCGATCACGACCGTGGTCACGCCGAAGTTGACTACCGGATTGCCGTGAGGATAGAGCACGAGAAAGAGATCCATGTGGGTGTGCGGATCGATGAATCCCGGCGCCACGGCCTTGCCCCTGGCGTCGATCTCCTTTTTTCCGGACGCGAGATTTTTTCCGATCGCGGCGATCTTCCCGCTTTCGACCGCCACGTCGGCCTCGAACCCCGCGCGCCCCGTACCGTCGATGACAAGACCGTTTTTAATGACCAGATCGTACGCCATGGCATTACCCTCCGTTCAGCCTGCCTCATACCACAAAGGCCTGTGCCTGCAAATCTTTCGGCGCCGAAACTTTTTATCGTAGGCTCTCGCCCGCCTTGCGCGCGAAGCTGAAATCGAAGACCCGCTCGGGCGGCAGCGGCTCTGCCGGTTTGATGCGCTGAGCGGCGGCGGCGATCATCTCGCGCTGAACTTTTTCGTCCACCACGCCGGACGGCAGGTATCCCTGGACGGCGGCGTCATACGCGCGCTCGGTAAAGCGCTCGCGGTCGCCGCCGAGATCGAGGTAGGGTCCCCTCATGAATTCGAGGGCGTACTTCTTGTCGGCTTTAATCAATCGAGCCGCGCGCAGCGTCGCGCGAATCGCTTTGGTCACAAGCTCGGGCCGCGCCGAGATGGTGGCTTGCGTCGTCGTGAGCCCGCCCTGGACGACCCGGTAGAAGTCCGCGCCCGAAGCGAGCTTCCGAAATCCCTCGTCCTGCGCGAGAAAGTTCTGCGGGAACTGAAGCATCGTGGCGTCGATCATGCCGGCCTTGAGCGAGGCGTACGTCAGGCTGTTCTGGCCCATCGGCAGGAACTTTACCTGATCCGGCGGGATCTGGTTCGCGGCGAGGATCTGGCGCACGATGATTTCCGAAAGGCCGCCGATCCCGCCGAAGCCGATTTTTTTGCCTCTCAACTGCTGGATGGTCGCGATGCTCGGGTGGGCGATCAAATCGAACAACGGCTTGTCGGTCATCGCGAACACCACCCTCACGTCGGCGCCGTTCACGATGGCGCCGACCGCGGTCCCGGTCGCGGTGCCGAAATCGATGCTGTTCGCCAGCATCGCGACCACCGAGAGGCTCGACCGCATCAGAATAATCTCGGCTTCCAGCCCCTCCTCGCGGAAGAACCCCCGGTCCCGCGCCACGTAAAAAGGGATGTCCAGCGTGCTTCTGGAAACGACGCCGATACGGACGGGAACGGGTTTTGGCGAAGCGTCTGCGGAAAGCGCGCTCTCCCCCGCGGCGAGCAGGACTATCGAAAAGACTAAAAGCAGGATGGCGCTTCGTCCGCTCTGGTTCATCGGTTTGCCAATCTCCGGCGCCGGAAGGCTTAACAACCCGCTATGCTTGGACGATTCAAGGTTTTTCCAGAATCGCCTCGGCGTCGATCGTGATCTCGACCGTGTTGCCGACGACGAGGCCGTCTTTCTCCAGGGGCGAGTTCCAGCTCACGCCGAAGTCGAGCCGGTCGATCGTCGTCGTGGTCACGAAGCCGGCCCTCGTCTTGGGACCCTTGTCGACGCCGCCTTCCCACCAGGGGGTTTTCCACTGGCCCAGGTACCGAACGTCGAGCGCCGCTTTGCGGGTAACTCCCCGAATCGTCAGCTCGCCGGTGAGAACGGCTTCATTTTCGCCTTTGAGCTCGACCCGATCGCCGCGAAAGGTTATTTTGGGATGGTGCTCGACGTCGAGAAAGTCCGCGCTTCGGAGGTGGGCGTCCCGGTCCGGATCTCCCGTCCAGATCCCGGCCGCGTCGATCGTTACTTCGGCTGAAGCGGCGCGCGGGTTCGCCGGATCGAAAACAATCGTGCCGCGCACGTTCTTGAAGTGCCCGCGGACCCAGGTCACCATCATGTGGCGCGCGCAAAACTCCGCCGCCGTATGCCCCGGCTCAAAAACCCATTTAGCCATCGCGATCCGCCGTTAGGTCTCAAATCCAAAATGCGTGCTTTACAATCGCGGTCAAAAGTATACATATTGACGCGCAGCCGAAAAAACAAGCAAGTGGAGGTGTCGAAATAAGATGGGAGTGCTCGACGCGCGGCCGGATGAACTGGAAGCCCTTCTCTCACAGCCCGCGGAACCGCTAGGCCCGGAGCTGACCGGGCCGTTCAAGGTGCTCTCCGTATCGCGCCGCGGCGCGGACGCGATCCGTTGCGAGGTGACCGCCTGCCGGCTTGTCTCCGTGGATCCGGAAGATCCGGCGCTGCGCGACGTGTCGGTTCCCCTTCCGGTGGCCGGCTGGATCGAACTTCACGGGGACGGTTCGGTTGCCGCTTCGTCAATGGCCGAGCCGGGGCGCGGTGAGCTTCAGGAGGCGCGGACGTTCGCCCGCGATTTGATCGAACAGGGATCGGTCCGGGGTCTCTCCGACCGGTCGCGCCGTCCTCTATCCGGCCGGCCCACGCACGAGCTTCACACCGACGCGGCCGGACGGCGCGTCATCCGCCGCATCGGCTACAATCTTCGTTAGCTTTCACCGGCGCGCGAGCCCGCTTCGCGTCCGGCAGCCCGGCCGCTTTCTTACATCACGTAGACGCTGCGGCCCGGTCCGGGCGATCCCGAGACGACGTTAAGCGCCAGGGCAGGCAAAACCCCGGCGGACTATCGTGCGCTTGCCGCCGACGGTCCTGACGACGTGAGTCGGGCGTCGGGGGGGCCCGCGGGGGGGCCGGCGGGGGGGGTTTTTGGAGACGGGGCCCGTTGGCCACCAAGCCAGGGGGCAGGCCCGCCCCGGGGCGTTCAACACGCCCCCCCCCCGCGCCCGGCCTCAGAGTGAT
>JBGPTS010000221.1:0-5104 GCA_041490745.1 Binatia bacterium
GTCAAATCGCGGATGATCGACTCCACGTCGCGCCCGACGTAGCCCACCTCGGTGAATTTGGAAGCTTCGACTTTGATGAACGGCGCCTGCGCCAGCTTGGCAAGCCGGCGCGAGATCTCGGTCTTACCCACGCCGGTCGGGCCGATCATGATGATATTTTTCGGCGCGATCTCCTCGCGGAGATCCTCCGGCACGAGCTGGCGGCGCCAGCGGTTGCGCAGCGCGATCGCCACGGCGCGCTTGGCGTCTTTCTGGCCGACGATGTAGCGGTCGAGCTCCGATACGATCTCGCGCGGCGTCATCATCGGCGCGGGCGAGCCGGGAGGCGCAGTTTCAATCAAGCGTTCTGTGCGCAAATCTTTCATAACTACGGCAACTCTTCGAAACTCAGCTGAGAATTCGTATAGACACAGATTTCCGCCGCCTGCTTCATAGCTTCTTCGGCGATCGCGCGCGCGTCGAGAGCTGTGTGCTTGAGCAAAACGCGCGCGGCGGCCAGAGCGTAATTTCCGCCCGAGCCGATCGCGATCGCGCCGTCGTCCGGCTCGACCACGTCTCCGGCCCCCGACACTACCAGGGAAATCTCCGGGTCCGCAACGATTAAAAGCGCGTCGAGCCGGCGCAGCACGCGGTCGGTGCGCCAGTCTTTCGCCAGCTCGACGGCGGCGCGCTTGAGATTGCCGTTGAACTGCTCGAGCTTGGCCTCGAATTTCTCGAACAGCGTAAAGGCGTCGGCCGTAGCGCCGGCGAATCCGGCGATGACCTTGTCGTGATAAAGCTTGCGCACTTTGCGCGCCGTGTGCTTCATCACGGTCTGGCCGAGGCTGACCTGCCCGTCGCCGACCATGACGACTTTTCCGTTGTGACGGACCGCTAATATCGTTGTCGCGTGAAACATAATTTCTAAAGGATGAAGGATGAGGGATGAAGGATGAAATTTTTCCGGACCTTCATCCTTTCGCCTTCATCCTTCTAACTTGCTTTTACGCTCTCGGATGCGCGCGGTCGTAAACCGCCGTGAGCTGATCCAGATTCACGTGCGTGTAGCGTTGGGTCGTCGATAGGCTCGCGTGGCCCAACAGTTCCTGGATGACGCGGAGGTCGGCGCCGCCGTTCAAGAGATGCGTGGCGAACGTGTGGCGCAGCCCGTGCGGCCCCATGCGCACCGGGATATCCGCCGCTTTGAGATATTTCTCCACGATCCGCGCGACGCTGCGCGTCGTGATGCGCCGGCCGCGATGATTCAAAAACACCGGCGTCTCGCCTTTTGCCGCCCGCTTCCATTTGAGCGTCTGCTCCGCGCCGTAAGCTTTCAGCGCGTCGAGCGCGATTTCTCCGATCGGCACAATTCTCTCCTTCGAGCCTTTTCCCAACACTCTAACGATGCCCAACTGAAAGTCAACGTCGTTCCAATCGAGACCGGTGAGCTCGCTCACCCGAACGCCGGTCGAGTAAAGCGCTTCGAGAATCGCGCGGTCGCGCGCCGTCAGTATGCCCGCGCCCTGAATGCCGCCGAGCAAACGAAAGACGTCGTCCACGGACAAAAAAACCGGCAGCGGCTTCTCCTGCTTCGGCGTCGAGACGAGCGCGAGCGGGTCGCGCTCGATGCGCTTCTCTCTTATAAGGTAGCGAAAGAATCCTTTGAGCGCGGCGAGCTTTCGGCCGATGGAGCTTTTGCGGTGATCTTTCGACAGCGACGCGAGATAGGCGCGGACGACGTGGACGGTTACGTCCTCAATGGCGATTTTCTTCTCATCGTTTTCTTTCGCTCTTCGGTCGAGAAATTCCCCGAACTGCCGGAGGTCGCTCAAGTAGTTGCGCAGCGTGTGCGGCGAGACGTTCTTCTCCAACTTGAGGTAATTCGCATATTCATCTATCCAATCGTCCAACCTTTTGGGCTCCGGGAAACTGAAGTAATGTTAGCATAGCACGGCGGGATTAAAAACGAAATTCCGTCGTCGGATGGCATGGCCTCGTATCCGGCTCATCTTTCCTCGCCGGAGCGAACCTGCTAGGGAATTGCCATGCCACGCGAAGAGAGAATCACGTTCCCTAACCCTCGCGGCCAGAGACTTCTCGGGATTCTGCATCATCCCGCCACCCAGCCACACGCCGCCGTAATTCTCTGCCACGGTATGGAGTCGCGTAAAGAAAGCGAGAAGCTTGTCATGCTCGGCCGCGAATTGTCGGCGCGCGGCATTCTCGCGCTGCGTTTCGACTTCGCCGGCTCGGGCGAGTCGGAGGGAAAATTCGAGGACACAACTTACAGCTGCGAGGTGGAAGATTTGCGCGCGGCGTATGATCTCGTCTTGAAATATCGGCCAAAAAAAGTGGGCGTCCTTGGATCGAGCATGGGCGGGACGGTTGCGCTGTTGTTCGCTGCGGAGCAAAAGAATGTGTCTGCACTGGTGACCATCGCGGCGCCGGCTCATCCGGAGAGATTTACCGAGCGCTTTCTGACGCCGGACGAGGCGCGCGAATGGCGGACGAAGGGCTACATCGTCTATCACGGACAACGGCTCAACGTTTCGCTCCTCGACGATATGGAAAGAATCGACGTTCCGGTAGCGGCGCGGAAGGCCGCTTGCCCCGCGCTCGTCATTCACGGTGATCGGGACGACACGGTGCCCGTCGAAGAAGGCCGCGAGCTTTACGCTGCGCTCGGCGGCGCAAAAAAGTTGTGTATTCTAGGAGGCGCGAATCACCGGCTGACTGAGCCGACCGAGTTGCAAACGGCGATTGCAGAGTCTATCAGTTGGCTGACGGAATACCTGCGATGACAAAAACGATGAGAGACTTTGCGCGCATCATCGCGCCGCTGATTTTATTCTCGAATCTCCTTCCGAGCTGCGGCCGCGATCTCGGCAGCGCGCAAGGCGTCGCGGAAGAGTTCGTCGATCAGCATTACGTCCAGATCGATTTGCCGAAGGCGAAAGAGTACGCGGTCAGCGTGGCGCTGGACAAGATCGACGATGAGATCCGTCTCACCGCCGGCCAGGCGATCGACGCCTCGACGCGCAAGCCCAAAGTTCACTACCGATTGTTAAAAAAAGAGGAAGGCGAAGGGCGCGTCTCGTTTTTATATCAGGGAACCATTCAGGCCGAGGACGCGCCGGAATTTACCCGGCGCTGGCTCGTCGTGGCGCGCAAAGAAGGCGGCGCGTGGCGGATTTCCAATTTCACCGAATACGATTGATAGAAAGCAGTCACCGTTCGGCTTTCAGTTAAGAACTCAACTTCCAAGGCATGGTGAATGTACTTGGCTGAATGCCGATAGCTGACCGCTGGTTCTGGACCCTTGCTGATTCCTAGCGGGGACTCGTTACATCAGCCATACGCCCGATAGAGGCCGTCGAATTTGGCGAGCTTGAAGGCGACCATATTGCGCGCCGCCTCGCGCACGGCTTTCTGTTGCTGCGGCGAAGTCGCGTAGCGCGCGACGACTTCCGCCGCTGCTTTCGTGTGCTCCACGTCGGCGACTCTATGGACGGTAAAAAACTGGCACTCCTTGTCGCCGAGACGATAGTGGCGCCGGAGCTGTGTGTCGAATTCTTCCGAGTAGCGGCAGACCATGCTCTCGTTGACGAGCGCGCCCGTCCGCGTCTCGGCCGGCGTGCCGAGAAACATGCCGCGGATCACCGCGCTCGTGTGCGCGAGACATTCGAAAACCGGCGTGGCGTCGGCAAAGTCTGCTTCCGTGAGTCCGAGCGCCAGGCCGAATTTTTTTGCCAGCTCGGGATGATATTGCTCTTCGTTGAACTGCTCGCGAAAGTGCTCGTACAGGTCGGGATTCGCCGCGTTCTTCGCCATGCAGAGGACCAAACCTTTGCAGAGGGCGACGTTGTGCAAATAGTGTTGCACCGCGAAGCCCTGGAGCCGGCGCGTCGATAATTTTCCCTCTCGCAGCTCGCCGAAGTAGCGGCTCTCCATGAGCGCAGCAACGCCCGGCTGAATAATTTCCCGAATGACGGAGTCAACGAAGGCGTGATTGTCCATAGTCGGGCGATCTTATGAAAGCGAGCGATAGGTTGTCAAACGGGCTTTCTCAATCGCCCGGCAGCGCATTTAACTGCTCGGTCGTGACGACCTTTGGCGCTCAGCTATCAGTCGTCAGCCCGGGATGGATTTTCGAGCCGGTTTGAAAATATTTGGGTGAATGCTGAAAGCCGACGGCTGAAAGCTACTTAAGCGCTCGGGACTTCGCTGGCGACCGCGCCCACCGCCGCTTCGCTCCGGAGCGGGCGAATCTGCCACGCCAGCCCGGCCGCGATCAGCGCCATCACGCCGCCGGTGAGAAACGCGGCCTGGTAGCTTCCCAACCAGTCGTGAACCAAACCGCCGCCGGCCGCCATCAACGACGCGCCGACCTGATGAGAAAGGAAAATCCAGCCGTATACCCGGCCGACCGCGCGCTTGCCGAACGTGTCGGACGTAATCGCCACCGTCGGCGGCACGCTGGCAAACCAGTCGAGGCCGTACACCACGGCAAAAAGAAAGAAGCCGGAAAAGTGGGTGACAAAGGGCAAAATAAAAAGCGATACGCCGCGCAGCGCATAGACCAGCGCCAGCCATTTACGCGGCTGGACACGGTCGATCATCCAGCCGGAAAACACCGTGCCGACGAAATTGAGCCCGCCCATGATCCCCACGATGGCGCCGGCATTGACTTGCGGGATTCCATGATCGATCGAGTGGGGAATCAGGTGAGTCCCAATGAGCCCGTTCGCCGTTCCGCCGCAAACAAAAAAGCTCCCCGCCAAGAGCCAAAAAGTGGAAGTCCGGAAAACTTGAGAGAGCGGCATGTCCGCGCTGGCAGCCGCGCGCGCCGAGGCGAGCGGCTGCGCCGAGTTCGCGCCGTACGGCTCCAGCCCCATTTCCGACGGATCGTCGCGCATGAAAAGAAAAATCACCGGAAGCAACGCGAGCGCGACGCAAACCAAAGTCCACGAGCCGGTGCGCCAGCCGCCGTACACGATCAAAACCATGAACAGCGGAATGAAGATGAGCTGTCCGGTAGAGCTGGCGCTGTTGAGAATTCCCAACGCGAGTCCCCGCCGCTCGACGAACCACCGGTTCGCCACCGTCGCGGAAAGCACCGAGCCGA
>JBGPTS010000222.1:0-4922 GCA_041490745.1 Binatia bacterium
AGATGCTCATCAAGCGCGTCGGCGCCGACCGCGTGCTTTTCGCCACCGAGATGTTCGGCGCGGTCAACGCGATCGATCCCAAGACCGGACGCAACTTCGAGGACATCGTGCCGATCTTCCAATCGATCGAGTGGCTGTCGGCCGAAGACCGGAAAAAAATCACCGAAGGCAACGTGAGGAAACTTTTCTCGCGCATAAAAACCTGAAAGCTCAATGAATAAAGCCATCGACATCCATCATCATTATGTTCCCCCGCAGATCCTGGACGAGGCGAAGCGCCACGGCCAGGCGCTCGGCGTCGAGCTATCGGAGAAAGAAGGGCGCTTCCGTCTCTCTTTCGCGGGGAGCGCGCCGCATATGCTGCAGCCGGCTTTGATGGATGTCGAGCGCAGGCTTGAGATGATGGCAAAAGGAAAAATCGCCATCGCCGCTCTCGAAGCCAACACCAACAGTCTCGGCTATCGGCTCACGGGCGAGCAGGGAGAAAACTGGTGCCGGATTTATAACGAAGGCGTTGAGGAACTGGCAAGAAAACACCCGGAGCGCTTCGTCGCCACGGCGATCGTGCCGCTGCAGGAACCGGCGCGCGCCGCGAAGGTTTTGCAGCACGCCGTGGGCGAGCTTAAATTTTGCGCCGCGTTTATCGGCACCAACGTCAACGGCCGGTACTACAACAGCAAAGCCTTCGATCCGTTCTGGGCGAAGGCGGAGGAGCTGGACGTGCTCGTCGTCATGCACCCCGAGCACATCGCCGGCGCCGAGCGGATGGGGTCGTACGGACTCAACGCGGTGTGCGGCAACCCGGCCGATTCCACGCTCTCGCTCGGATTTCTCATCTACAGCGGCGTCTTCGACAGATTTCCCCGCCTGAAGCTCTGCGCGCTCCACGGCGGCGGATTTTTTCCGTATCACCTTGGCCGCTTCGATCGGGAATTCTCGACCGGCCGCGGCGCGCGTCCCGCCGATTGCGCGTCGCCGCCGAGCGCCTATCTCAAAAACCTCTACTTCGACACGTTGGTTTACGACGTGGACACGCTCGACTATCTGAGAAACAAAGTCGGCAACGAGCGCCTGATGGTCGGCACCGACTATCCTTATACTCTGGGCGATTGGATGGGCGTGGAAAAAGTCGAGGCGCTGGACTCCACTCAAGCGGAGAAAGAGGCGATCCTCACGGGGACCGCCAAGCGTCTGTTGAAGCTTTGACGGTCGATCAGCCTTCTTCGAATCCAAACAACCGCTTGGCGTTCTGCCAGCAGATTTTTTCTTTGTCTTCTTTCGAAACGTCCAATTCGTCCATCGCCTTCAGCGTCATCGGGTAGAATTGATCGTCGCGCCCGCCCCGGCCGTGCGGGTAGTCGCAGCCGAAAAGAACCTGCCCGGCTCCGACGGTGTCGCACGCGAGCTTGATGAACGAGGCGCGGATCGGCCCGGCGGTATCGTAGTAAATTTTCTTAAAATAATTTTCCGGTTCGAGCTTGCACTCGACTTTGCCCTCGCACCAGCTGAGCCGGTCGAGGTAAAGCAGGATCATGCCGCCGAGATGCGACGCGATCAGCTTCAAATTCGGATAGCGGTCGAAGACTCCGCTATAGACGATCCGCGCGATCGCGAGCGTCGAGTCGGTCGGCCAGAGAATTTTCTGGTGCAGCGAATATTTGCTCCAGTTCGCCTGGCACGGCGCGTTGGCCGGATGGAGAAACAGAGGCTTCTCCGCTTCGTAGAGCGCGTCCCAGAACGGCTTGAAATCGGGCTCGTCGAGATATTTTCCGGCAAGGTTGGTCGGCAGCATGACTCCATGCATGCCCAGCTCTCCGTAGCATCTCTTTAATTCCCGCAGAGCGTCTTCCATGTCGATCATGGGCAACCGGGCGAAGGCTTTGAAGCGGCGCGGATGCTTGGCGTGGGCCTCGGCAAACGAGTCGTTGAGAATTTTGCACAGCTCCAGCGCTCTCGCTTTGTCGCCGCCCTGCTCGATCCTCCCGCCGGTGTTGGAGAGAACGCCGATGTCGATGCCGTATTTGTCCATGACGTTCAAATATTCCCGGTGGTCGAAGGCGTGAAAGCCCGTTCCCCTCGGGTCGTTTCTCGACTGCTCCGGCACCAACTCCAGATATTTTCCCGGAAAGGCGTGAAAGTGCGTGTCGATAATCATAGATTTCCTACCGGTATCTTTTTTCCATCTCGCCGAAGAAACCTTCCGCTTCGAGCTCCTGCAAAAAGCTCAAATCGACGAACTGTTCCGGCTTCGCATTTTTAGCCTGCGGGATTTGCGGCGCGGCCATCTCGATCATGTACTGAATGCCTTTCATCGTCGGGTAGGGTTTTTTCGGCGTCCGCTTGAGATAGTGCCGGTACGAATAGTCGAGCACGTCGGGATCGTTCGTCCGCATGTATTTGGCGAGACTCTTCTCGGTCGGCTGCTGGTTGGCAAAAATAAAATAGATGCCTTCGACGTACGCTTTCACGGCGGACTTGACGACTTCGCGGCGCGTCTTGATGAATGCGCGGGAGGTGGCGAGACCGCTGCCCTGGACTTCGACGCCGAGGTCGGCCATCTGAATGATCTCGACAAACCCGGCTTTCGTCGCCAGCGGCGCCTCGGAAGGATTGAAAAAAGTCGCATCGACTTTTCCCGTAGTCATGGCGGCGAGCCGGTCGGGCGCCGGCCCGGTGGCGATCAGCGCAACGTCCTTTGTCGGATCGAGATTGTAGCGTTTGAAGAGAATCACCGCCGCGTTGTGCGTCGCCGTGCCGAATCCGCTGATGCCGAATTTTTTGCCTTTGAGTTGTTCGACTCGCGCCGCCGCGCCGGGCCGGACGAAGACGATCTGGTCGTAGGAGTTTTCGACCGAGGCGACGAGCACGTTGTCGTAGCCTTGCAGGTTGGCGATGATGACGTTGCCCACCGTCACGAGCGGCGGATCGCCGGAGGCGAGCGCTTGCACCGCCACCTGGCCGCCGCGGAGAAAAATGAGCTCGACCTCGAGGCCGTGCTTGCGAAACAGTCCCTCATCCTTGGCGATCCAGAGCTGCGCCTGCCGGGAGCTGATGGACGGATAGCCGATTCTGATTTTAGTAAGCGGTTGAGCTTCGGCGGGTTGCCAAAAAGAAAAACTTAGCAGCGCGCCAAGCAGCGCGGTCCGAAATAGCTTCATGCGTCTGAGTTGCTCTTATGCCAGCCGTGTTTCTCCGTCAAGGCAAATATACGCACTTAACTGAGATTCTTCCCGGAGCCTGCCCTGACCGGAAAAGAGAGATGCTTCGCTTCGCTCAGCATGACAGAAAGTGAAGGCCACCTCTGAAAATTGTCATCCTGAACGCAGTGAAGGATCTCTAGTTAAATTGTCCGCAAACGATTGACACTGGCGATTGGCCTGTGTTACTGCCGCTGAGAGATCATCGCATGCGATCCCGGTCCTTCTCTCTGCTGATTTTTTTCGCGCTCACCCTGGCAGCGTCGCCGCTCTTCGCGCAAACTAAAAAAGTCCGCTTCTCCGTGAGCTCGATCTCCATCTCGGAGATCCCATTCAAGATCGCCCAGGTCAAAGGGTTCTACCGCGAGGAGGGCTTGAACGTCGAGGTGATTCTGATCCGCGGCAACGTCGGGTTCCAGGCTCTGCTCGGCGGCTCGGTCGATTATACTTCCGCCTCCGGCTCGACGATCGCGGCGGCGGTGCGCGGCATTCCCGTCAAGCTCGTGTTTATCTGCGCAGCCAAGCCGCAGTTCGATATGATCGCGCTGCCGCAGATTCGCTCCGTGCAGGATTTGAAAGGCAAGCTCGTCGGCATCTCGTCGCGCGGCGGCTCGATCGATTTGCTCACGCAAATCATTTTGCAGAAAAACGGCCTGGCGCCGAACAAGGACGCCACCAGCATCGTCGTCGGCGGCCAGGAAGAAACGGTGCTGGCGCTGAGGGCCGGAAGGATCGCCGCCGCGCTCCTGACGCCGCCGCGGCCGTTGATCCTGCAGCGGGAAGGCTACAATCGGATCGCCTATTCGGGCGACTACATGGCGACGTATCCGACCGGCGGCATCGGCGCGACCGACGAAAAAATCAAATCCAATCCGGCGGAAGTCCAGGCATTCGTCAGGGCCAGCTTGAAAGGCCTGCAATTCGCCCGGCAGAACCGCGCCGAGGCGACGAAAATCATCGGAGACTATCTGGGCGTCAAGGACGCCGCGTTGAACGAGCAGATCTTCGAGCTTTATTTGAATCGGCTGTCGGCGGGCGGCTCGGCGGACGAAGCCTGGATGAGGGGCGCGATCGATTTCACGCAGAAGAGTCTCGGCGGCGAGGTGAAAGAAGTCCGGCCGAGTCAGGTTTTCGACTTCAGCTTCGCGCAAAAAGCAGCGCAGTAGCCCTGTTTATTCATGGTACGCGGAAAAATCACCACCGACTGTCGGATTCGTACTCACCGCGGAGACGCAGAGTTAATGTCAACTCCCTCTCGGCGTCCTCCGTGGTTCGACGGGCTCACCACGTCCCGAGCCTGTCGAGGGACGCGCCTCAGCGGTGAATAATCCAGACTAGAGAATCGCGGTGACCGACCGGAATCGATATCCTGTGCTCATTGCCGGCGGCGGGCCGACCGGTCTCGCGCTCGCGGCCGAGCTGGGTTGGCGCGGCGTTCGTTGTCTCGTCGTCGAGCAGAGCGACGGCGCCGTAGATTTCCCCACCACCAACCTCGTCAACACACGCACGTGCGAGCACCTGCGCCGCTGGGGCCTCGCCGATGAAGTGAGATACCGCTCCGGCTTTCCCGCCGATTATCCGCGCAATTATATTTTCGTCACGCGCATGAACGGCTATGAGATCGCGCGCTTCGATCATCCGGCCAACGGCGATCCGGCGGCGCGCTCACCGCACAGCCCGGAGGGACGCATCTGGGTCTCCAAGCCGTTCTTCGATCCCATAATA
>JBGPTS010000223.1:0-4906 GCA_041490745.1 Binatia bacterium
ATTATCCGCATTGGGACGGCATGTTTCCCCGCGTCGTCTCGACCATCCGCGGGCGGAAAGACATTTCGGACGCCGCCAAGGAAAAAATCCTGGGACAGAACGCGATCCGATTTTACGGCTGGAGCGAGTGATGAAAACCCCGCGCGCGTTTTGGTTCTTCGCGGCGCTCATCCTTCTTGCCGCCGCGCCCGTTCTATCGGCGGAGCCGCCGCGCAAAATCCGCATGGCGTTCACTTCTCTTTCCGGCTCCATGGCGCCGCCGTGGGCGGCGAGGGAGGCGGGGCTGTTTGCGAAGTACGGCCTGGAGGTGGAAGTCATCGCCACGCCGAGCGGCGTGGAGGGGATGAACGCGCTGATCGCCGGCGAAGTGCAATTTTTGCAAATAGCCGGCGGCACGACGGTAAGCGCCGCGGTGGGCGGCGCCGACGTGATGATCGTCGCGACGACGATCGGGACGTTCGTGCAGAATCTCGTGGTCCGGCCGGAGATCGAGACCGCCGAGCAGCTCCGCGGCAAGGCGCTCGGCATCAGCCGCTTCGGAACATCGCTCGATACGGGCGCGCGGGTCGCGCTGCGCCATTTCGGTCTCGTCCCGGAAAAAGACGTCGCGATCGTCCAGATCGGCTCGGTCGAATCGATCGTCGCCGCGATGCAAGGAAACCGCGTGCAAGCGGGCATCCTTTCTTATCCCTCGATCAGCCGGGCGAAAAAGCTCGGCCATCGCGTGCTGCTCGACATCGCGAGCCTGGGCCTGCCTTACGCTTCGACCGGCATCTCGACCACGGGCAAAATGATCCGCGAGCAACCCGATGTGGTCAGGCGCTACTTGACGGCTCAGGTCGAGGCGATCGCGCGGATGAAGAACGACAAGCCCTACGCCGTGAGCGTGATGGGCAAGTATCTGCGCTTGACCGATCAAGAGCTCCTCTCCGAAGCCTACGAGATTTACGTGCAGAAGTATTTGATGAAGACGCCGCTGCCGAATCCGGACGCGGTTCGAGCGGTGCTCGACGAGCTGGCGCCGCGAAATCCCAAGGCGTCGAGCGAAGATCCGAAGAAATTTTTCAACGATAGTTTCGTCCGCCAGTTGCAGTCGAGCGGCTTCATCGACGGCCTGTACAAATAATTTTCGCCGGAGCTGTTTTTATGCGCATCATCGACGCCGACGGCCACGTGGAAGAAAATCCCGCGACGTTCAGCGATCAATATTTCGACCCGGCCTTTCGCGCGCAGCGGCCACGCGTCATCGGCATGGACGGGCTCGCTTACTGGATGATCGACGAACAGCTCTATCCGAGGCGCGTCGGCCGCGGCTGCCATAACCTCGGCACGCCGGTGAGCTACGACGGCAAGCCGACCAAACACGCGGCGCGGAAACCCGACAGCCTGGAGAGCATGGAGCTCAGCGATCTCGGCGCGCGCCTCAAGATCATGGACGAAGAAGACCTCGCGGTCCAGGTTCTCTACCCGACGCTTTTTCTCGCCTACCCGTTGAGCTCTAATCCCGCTCTCGTCACGGCGATGTGCTCGTCGTACAACCGCTGGCTTGGCGACCGGCTCTCCGGTCACGAGCGGCTCAAATGGGTCGCCGTCGTCAACCTCGACGACGTCGCCGCGGCCGTCGCTGAGACGCGCGAGGCGAAGCGTCTGGGCGCGGTGGGCATGATGGTTCTCGGCACTGTGGGAGATAAACTGCTGGATCATGCGAGCCTACTGCCGTTTTACGAAGCGGTCGCCGAGGAGAACTTAACGTTGGCCGTGCACGTCGGCTGGGCCTGCCCGTCGATCAATAATCTCTTCACGCATATCTATCCGTCCGGCGTGATCGCTTTTCTCATGCCGGTGCTGATGGGTTTCGTCTCGCTCATCAGCGGCGGCGTGCTCGATCGCTTGCCGAATCTGCGCATCGTCTTTCTCGAAGCGGGCTGTTTGTGGATTCACTTCATGCTCGACCGGTTGGATCACCGCTTCAAGCATTCGACGAAAAATCTCGCCCACGTCGTCTCGGAGACCGCGCCGAAAGAGGCTTTGCCGCCGATGGAATACGTCAAGCGGGGAAATCTCTACTTCAGCGCCGAGGTCGAAGACGCGCTTTTGCCACAAGTGTTAGAACTCGTAGGGGAGAAACAAATCGTCTTCGGCTCCGACATGCCGCACGGCGACCGCGAGCGCTTTGCCGCGCGCATGCTGATCGAGCGAAAAGACATCGGCGAATCGGTGAAAACAAAAATTCTGGAGAACAATCCTTCCCGTCTCTACCGGCTGTGACGTTTGAGGAGAAATCATGGCAATCTGGGATGATATTTTAACCGAGCGCGACAGGGAAGTTTTCGCCAAGTCGGGTTACGGCAAGCGGGCCGGCTTCGGCGCGCGCCCGGCAGTGCTGGTCATCGACATGAACTACAATTTCGTCGGCGACAAGCCCGAGCCGATAGTAAAATCGATCGAGCGCTTCCGCAACAGCTGCGGCGAAGAAGGGTGGGACGGCGTTTATCGTATTCGCGAGCTGCTCGAAGCGGCGCGAAAAAAGCATCTGCCGACTTTTTATACGACCGGACACGAAGGCGGCAGCCCGCTCGCCTACGGCCGCTGGCACGGGAAGAACAGCCGCGGCGGCGAAGACATCGGCAGCAAGTGGGCGAAGGGAAACGAGATCGTCGCCGAGATCACGCCGCAGGCCGGGGACGTGCTGGTGCGCAAGCAAAAGCCCAGCGCCTTTTTCGGCACCCCGCTCATGAGCATGCTGAACGAAGTCCGCGCCGACGCGGTGCTCGTCACCGGCTGCACCACGAGCGGCTGCGTGCGCGCGAGCGTGATCGACGCCTTCTCGTACAATTTCAAAGTCTCCGTCGTCGAGGAGTGCGTGTTCGACCGCGGCCAGGCCTCGCACAAAATCAATTTATTCGACATGAACATGAAGTACGCGGACGTCGTCTCGCTCAAAGAGACGCTGGAGTATATCGAAAGATTGCCGCCGACGCTCTACGCGCCGCAGTTGTAGGCTTGCATGACGAAAACAATCTTCTCCTGGCTCGACAAAGAGTTTGTCGCGCTTTCCGCCGAAGGGAAATCGGGCGCGACGGCGACCGGGCAAACGCGGGAAATTTTTCAGCGCTTCGACAAAGAGCTGAATACGATGGGGCTCTCATTGGACAACACGGTGCGGAGCCGGCTGTGGGGCAGAGACCGAGAGAGCCGCAATTTAGGCAGCAACGAAAGAGTAAGAATTCTCTCGCGCAAGGCGCGTTCGGCGAGCTCCAGCTATATCGCGCCGGCCCGTTTCGATTCCGAAGCGTCCGTGGCCTTGGACCTGCTCGCGATGAGACCGCCGCGAGCGCACACGGAAAAAATTCTCAAGGAATACGATCCGCCGATCGTCCCGTTGCGCTACCTGATCTATGATTCGGGGGTTTTTCTCTCCGGAGTCACCGCCGTTCTCCCGACGCTCGAAGCGCAGATGGCGGACATTCTGCCGCGCATCGCCGCTTCTCTCGCCGACGCCGGCTGCTCGTGGAATCAAGTGGTGAAAGTATCTTTTTATCTCCATCGCAGCCGGAAGATCGAAACTCTCCGGACCTTGTTCCGCAAAACCGTCGCCGCCGACATTCCCGAGATGGAATATGCTTTCGTGGACGGATATTCCGCCGAGGGCAAGCTGATCGAGATCGAGACCACCGCCAGACTTTGACATTCTCTGTCGCTATCCCAACGCCCGCCACACCAGCGCCGCGCCGATCGTAAACAGAATCAACAGCAGCGCGCGATTGAAAGTTTTCTGATTCACCCGATCCTGCGTCTTGAGGCCGAGATAAAATCCGGCGAGGACGAAGAGCGTGACTTCGAGCGACAGCATGACCGTCGCCGGAGCGAAGAGATTCCAGGTCGAGACGGCGACGAGCTGGGCGAGCTTGGTGATCATGAAGATGGTTGCGATCGATCGGACGAATTCCGTCTTCGGCAGCTTGAGGCTGTAGAGATAACTCGCCAGCACGGGTCCCGCGGCATTGGTCATGCCGTTGAGAAACCCTCCGGCTAAACCGACGACCGGGGAGAACAGCCGCTCGAAGTCGGGAGGAACTTTCGGCTCGAAACGAAAAACGTTGGAGACGACAAACGCCAGTATCATGATGCCGAGCGCCAGATTGAGCGCCCAGAGCGGCAGCATGACGAGAACTTTGGTGCCGAGGAATACGCCGAGCACGGTCAGAATCAGCAGAAATTTGAAGCGGCGCATGATCGCGGCCGGGAAACCGCCGCGAAAGATCTGCGCCGCGTCCATGACGATGTTGGGGACGATGAGAATCGTGATCGCGGTGCGGATGTCGAGAAGCAGCGCGACCATCGGCGTGGCGATCAGCGGAAAGCCAAACCCGGTGGTTCCCTTGACGAAGGCGGCAAGAAGAAGCGCGCCGGCTACGGCGACGGTCGTTGGGTCGAACAGCATAGCGGCACGAAGAAGTCGCGCGAAGCGGGCGCGTTCTCAAACCTTGGGGAATGGGATAACATTCTGAAAGTCGCGCATGACTTTCTCGCGCAGCTCGCGCCCGACGCGGCTCGTCTTGGGAAATTTATCGCGCCACTCGAACGGCCTCACGGCGTAAAAAATCGCCCGGCTGTTGGTGTAGTCGCGCGCGGCGCGCTTGTCCGGCGGCATGCGCGGGTCGAGCGGCGTGCTCCAGCAGCCGTCCACGATGTCGATATTCGTCGCCGGATCGACGCGCGTCATCATCGCCCAGAGGACTTCTTTTAAATTTGTCGGATCGATGTCGTCGTCCACGACGACGACGTAGCGGCCGTGGCGCGCCGAGGCCGAAGCCGCGACCGCGGCCATGCCCGCCTGCTTGGCGTGGCCAGCGTAGCGCTGCTTGATCGCGACGACGTAGATGTAATTGGTGAAGCTGTACAC
>JBGPTS010000224.1:0-4848 GCA_041490745.1 Binatia bacterium
ATGAACGTCTTTCTCACCTCCTTCGGCTATAAATACGGCGCGCCGGCCGGCGCCGATATTATTTTCGACGTTCGGTTCCTTCCCAATCCGTTTTTCGTCCATGCGCTGAGAGAGAGGAAGGGGCTGGATTCCGAGGTCGAAGATTTCGTCCTCAAGCGCGAAGAGACACATGTCTTTCTCGATCGCCTTTACGCGTTGTTGGAATTTACTCTGCCCCGGTACGTCGAGGAGGGAAAGAGCAGCTTGACGCTGGCGCTCGGCTGCACCGGCGGCAAGCACCGCTCCGTGGTCCTGGTGGAGGAATTGAAGAGAAAACTCGACGGCGGCGAGTTTCGCCTGCACGTAAAGCATCGCGACATCGACAAATGAGATCATGGACAAGGTGGTAAAAAAACTCGAGATCAAGAATAAGCTCGGGCTGCACGCCCGGGCGGCGGCGCTTTTGGTCCAGACGATCAACAAGTTTGAAGCCGAAGTCACGATCTCCAAAGACGGCCAGACCGTGGACGGCAGGAGCATTATGGGCGTGCTCACGCTGGCCGCCACGCATGGGAGCAAGATCGAGGTCGGGGCGAAGGGGCAACAGGCGGAGGAAGCGCTACGGGCGGTTGAAAAGCTCATTGATAAGAAATTCTTCGAGAACGAGTGAACTTGATTCCCGCCTTCTTCTCCGCTATACGAATTAGATTCGATTTCGTTCCCGCGATGTCGCAGGAGGCGCGCTAAATGGCAGCTAAAGATTTTCTTTTCACTTCGGAGTCGGTCTCCGAAGGTCATCCCGACAAGATGTGCGATCAGATCTCCGATGCGATACTCGACGCCCATTTGAGCGCAGATCCCGACAGCCGCGTCGCCTGCGAGGCCCTGACGAAGACCGGCATGGTCGTCGTCGCCGGCGAGATCACGAGCAAAGCGAAGGTCAGCTACAACGAAATCGTCCGCGAAGTCGTCAAGGAGATCGGCTACACCGACTCGGCGATGGGTTTCGACGGCGATACGTGCGCGATCATCACCGCGGTCGAACGGCAATCGCCGGACATTTCTCAAGGAGTCACCGAGGGAGAGGGGCTGCATAAAGAGCAGGGCGCCGGCGATCAGGGAATGATGTTCGGCTACGCCTGCGACGAAACGCCCGAGCTGATGCCGTTGCCGATTCAGATGGCGCACAGCCTGGTCAAATATCTCGCCAAGATTCGAAAAGGCGGCGAAGCGCCGTTCCTCCGGCCCGACAGCAAATCGCAGGTGACGGTGGAATATCGCGACGGCAGACCGGCGCGCGTGACGAGCGTCGTCGTCTCGACGCAGCACACTCCCGAAGTCGAGTACGCGAAGCTGAGAGAGACGGTCATCGACGGCGTGATCCGCGCCGTCGTTCCGGCGGATTATCTCGACAAGAATACCGTCTATCACGTCAATCCGACCGGCCGGTTCGTCGTCGGCGGGCCGCAGGGAGATTGCGGGCTGACCGGGCGAAAGATCATCGTCGATACTTACGGCGGCATGGGACGCCACGGCGGCGGCGCATTTTCCGGCAAGGACCCGTCCAAAGTCGATCGCAGCGCCGCTTACAGGGCCCGCTACATCGCCAAGAACATCGTCGCGGCCAAGCTCGCGCGCAGGTGTGAAGTCCAGTTGGCCTACGTGATCGGCGTCGCCGAGCCGGTTTCGATCGCGGTCGACACGTTCGACACCGGAGCGATTGCGGAAAAAGATCTCGCCCGGATCATCCGAGAAGTTTTCAATCTCACGCCCAAAGGCATCATCCAGACTCTGGACTTGAAGCGACCCATCTATCGCTCTACCGCCGCTTACGGCCACTTCGGCCGCGTTCCCGAGAACGGCTACTTTACGTGGGAGAGGACCGACAAGGTCGAGGCGCTGAAAAAAGCCGCCGCGAAGGCATAAGCGCCGTTCGGTGGGGAGGAAGGCCGTCATCATGGCAGGAAAAAAGAAATATGACGTCAAGAGTTTTGCTTTAGCCCCGCAGGGGAAAAAGCGCATTCTCTGGGCCGCCCAGGACATGCCGGTCCTCGGCAGGGTGCGCGAGCGGTTTCTCAAAGAGAAGCCGTTTCAAGGACTCCGCTTCTCGGCGTGTCTTCACGTCACGGCGGAAACCGCCAACCTCGTTCAGACATTAAAAGCCGGCGGCGCTCAAGTTGTTCTCTGCGCGTCCAATCCGCTGTCCACTCAGGACGACGTTGCCGCGAGCCTGGTCCAGCACGACCGCATTCCGACCTTTGCCGTCAAAGGAGAGGATCATAAAACTTATTATCGCCATCTAAGGACGGCGCTCGATCACGCGCCGGTCATCACGATGGACGACGGCGCCGATCTCGTCTCCATGCTTCATAAAGATTATTCTCACCTGGCTTCAAAATTGATCGCCAGCATGGAAGAGACCACGACCGGCGTCATCCGGCTGCGCGCCATGGCCGCCGAGAAAAAGCTGCGCATTCCGGTCATCGCGGTCAACGACGCGAGCACGAAGCACCTCTTCGACAACCGCTACGGCACGGGACAATCGACGATCGACGGAGTCATCCGCGCGACCGATATGTTGCTTGCCGGCAAACGCGTCGTGGTGGCAGGCTACGGCTGGTGCGGCAAAGGGGTCGCTTCTCGCGCCCGCGGCATGGGGTCGAAGGTGATCGTGACGGAAGTGGAACCGATTCGCGCGCTGGAAGCGGCGATGGACGGATTCGAAGTGATGTCGATGAAAGAGGCGGCGAAGACGGGCGATCTCTTCATCACGCTCACCGGCGACATGCACGTGATCGGGAAAGAGCATCTCAAGCTCATGAAGAACGGCGCGGTGGTCTGCAACTCGGGCCACTTCGACATCGAGATCGATTTGAAGGCATTGAAGCAGATGGCGACTAAAGAAGAAAAAAACGTGCGCAACTGCGTGGACGCCTACACGCTGCCGGGCGGAAAAAAGATTTTTCTCCTCGGTGAAGGCAGGCTTGTCAATCTCGCCGCGGCCGAGGGCCACCCGGCTTCGGTGATGGACATGAGCTTCGCGACGCAAGCATTGGCGTCGGAGTGGGCGGTGAAAAACCGCAGCGAGCTTACGCCGCAAGTCTATGACGTGCCGAAATCGATCGAAGATTGGGTCGCGAGCTTGAAGCTTTCCAGCATGGGAATCCGCATCGATAAGCTCAGCGCCGAGCAAGAAACTTATCTGTCCTCGTGGAACGTGGGCACTTAGTCCTCGCTTCGCTCGGAATCTCAGATCTCAGATGACAGATCTCAGATTGTCTTTCGAGATCCCGCCAAACCCTGCAACCCTTGAACTTTTCGCGTCTTGACGCGAGCATCACGGGCGGTCTAGAAATAACCAGAGTTCATTTAGGCCGCGAGGAGGTTCTATGGCCATTTCCGCCTTCAGCCGCTTCATCGCGTCGGCGCGCGAATTATTCAGCGAAGAAAAAGATCCGGACCGCCGTTGGGATAAACTGGCGCCGCTTCTCCGCGAGCTTCTGGCTGATGCGGGCATCCAGGAATCTTCCAGGCGCTGGCCCGAGTGCGCGCACAAGGAGCGCGCGGAAAATCTTCTTTTTTACGAAGATCCCGACTTCGGCTTCGTCGTCAACGGGCTCACCAAAGCGCCGCACACGCGCACGCAAATTCACGATCACGCGCACAATTGGACGCTTTACGGAGTTCTCGACGGCACGGAGACCATCATGCGTTACGAGCGCGTGGACGACGGATCGAAGCCCGACTACGCCGAGATTCGCGGCGCGAGCAAGCTCCGCGCCGGTCCCGGCGAAGTGGACCTGGTTCGCCCGTACGAGATTCACGCCGAGGCCAGCGGCGAGGAGCGGACGGTGGCGATTATCGTGCGCGCCGAAAAGCCCGGCGGTTTTCTCCAGGGACGCTACGACCCGGTCAACAAAAAATACTGGCAGGGCTACGGCCCGATCCAGATTCCGTACACGCTGGAATAGTCGGCGCATCAGCGATGCCGATGGACGCCGTTCAGTTGGATTTGCGAGGCATGCCCGCCGACAAGCAGTCGGCCGCCCTGCGCGGGCAGTACGCCGCGCTTCGAGGGCGAAGCGCCCTGGTGCGCGCGCGGGTCGAAGCGAGTCCGGCGCGGCTCTACATCTCGATGTTGGAGAGCGGATATCGCGTGGCATTGAAACAGGAAGACGGAGCGACGTTTCTCTACCTTTGGCCCGACGGCTCGATGCCGCGACTCGGACGCCGCGGCGCGCATTCCGTCGTCGCTCACCGCGACGGCCGTATTTACGCGAACACGACCGAAAACCGCGTCGCGGTGCTCGACGCGTCCACACGCAAGCTCACAAAGCACATTGCCACGGGCGACGACCCATCGCATCTGGAATTGTCGCACGACCAGCGGCGTCTCTACGTCGCTAATAGCGGCTCGAACGATGTCACGATCATCGACACGACAACGAATGAAGTCATAGGCACGGCGCCGGCGGGAAAACGCCCGCTGCTGCCCTGCGTCGCGCCGGACCGTGACGTGGTCTATTTGCCGAGCGGCCCGGACAGAACATTGACGGTGGTGGCGAATGGTAAACCGATCGCCACTCTCACGGTAGGCGAAGCGCCTCACGATGCTGCCGCTTCACCGGATGGTCGCTGGGTTTACCAGCCGAATTCCGGCTCCCACACCGTGAGCGTGATCGATACTCGCAGCCATTCAGTCACGGGAGAAATCGCCGTGGGATTGGGACCGGGTCACATCGCGTTTAGTCCCGACGGCCGCCGCGCATACGTCGCCAATACGCTGTCGGATAACGTCTCGGTGATCGACACGGCGAACCACGAAGTTACGGCGACGATTCCGGCGGGCGCGGCGGCGCACCTACCCGC
>JBGPTS010000225.1:0-4711 GCA_041490745.1 Binatia bacterium
GGCGATGGTGACCGCGCTCGCGCCGGTGATCGGCTACGACGCGGCGGCGAAGATTGCGAAAGAATCGTTCACCACCGGCAAGACCGTGCGCGAAGTCGCGCGGGCGCACAAAGTGTTGCCCGACGACAAGCTCGACAAGATTCTCGATCCCTGGCGCATGACCGAGCCGGGAATCCCGGAAAAAGAATAGATTTTGTAGGGGCGCGATTAATCGCGCCCTGCCTTAATCCCGCCCGGCGCGTGCAAATCGTCCTTACCTATGCTATGAAAAACTATCCTTTGTTGAGGGGGAAAAATGATCAAACGCGATCAGCCTTACGTTAGACAGATGTATGTTTGCATCAACAATCGCCACGGAGAAAGCGTCTCCTGTGGTTACAGCGGATCCGAGGAAATGATCGAGGAGCTGAAAAAAGTCTGCAAGGAACGAAATCTCAAGGGCAAAATCCGCGCGGCCAAGAGCGGCTGCATGGACCTCTGCGCTTTCGGTCCCAATATCATGATCTGGCCGGAAGGTATCTGGTTCATGAAGGTGACCAAAGAAGACATTCCTGAGATCGTCGATAATTTCCTCAAGCTCGAAGCGCAAGATAAAAATCAAGCCGCCGCGTCCGCGTCCCCGGGAAAGTAGTCGAAGTATTAGATACCGGCGGCGGCAGTCCGCTTGCGCCGCCGCTCTCGCAACGCATGCCTAATCTTTCAACATCAGGAGCCTGGAAGTGAGCAACGGATCTCTGGCTTTGCAAAACGTCAAAACTCTCAGGCGCGACGCGTGGTGGGTTGAGCCGGCGCTGACCGTAGCCGGGCTTACGATTTTTATCGTCTATACGACCTGGGCCGCGCTGGTCAACGAACATTATTATATCGCTCCTTATCTGTCGCCATTTTATTCGCCGTGCTTGAGCACGTATTGCAAGCACGCGACGGCGGCGCTGTTCGACTGGCCGTTATCGCCGGCTATGTTGATTCTCTGGGCGCCGGCCGGCTTCCGGCTCACGTGCTACTACTACCGCAAAGCTTATTACCGCTCGTTCTGGTTTTCCCCGCCGGCGTGCGCCGTGCGCGACGGCCACGCGAGTTACACCGGCGAGACGCGCTTTCCGCTGTTGATTCAAAACCTGCATCGTTATTTCTTTTACATCGCCACGCTGGTCGTCGTCTTCCTATGGTGGGACGCGTTGTTGGCGTTTCGCTTTCCGACGGGTCCGGGACGTTACGAATTCGGCGTCGGCGTCGGCACGCTCGTGCTGCTGTCCAACGCGGCGCTGTTGTCGCTCTATTCGTTTTCCTGCCATTCGTGCCGCCACCTGTGCGGCGGCGGACTGGACGTGCTTTCCAAGGCGCCGCTCCGGTACAAACTGTGGCGGGCATTCACCCGGCTCAACGAAAATCACATGCTGTACGCCTGGATCAGTCTCGTCGGCGTCATGCTGACGGACCTCTACGTGCGGCTGCTGTCGATGGGGACCATCACCGATTTGAGGATTTTTTAGCATGCCCGAGCAACACGAAACTCACGAATACGACGTCATCGTCATCGGTGCCGGCGGCGCCGGACTGCGCGCCGCCATCGAGGCGTCGGCCCAGGGCGTAAAGACCGCCCTCATCTGCAAATCGCTCCTCGGCAAAGCGCACACGGTCATGGCCGAAGGCGGCATCGCCGCGGCGATGGGCAACGTTTACTCCGAGGACAACTGGAAGGTTCACTTCCGCGACACGATGCGCGGCGGGAAGCTCTTGAACAACTGGCGCATGGCGCAGATCCACGCGCAGGAAGCGCCCGCGCGCGTGCTCGAGTTGGAAGAATGGGGCGCGCTGTTCGACCGCACCAAGGACGGGCGTATCTTGCAGCGCGACTTCGGCGGCCACCGCTACGCGCGATTGGCGCATGTAGGCGACCGCACGGGACTGGAAATGATCCGCACGTTGCAGCAGCACGCGGTGCACAAGGGCATCGACGTTTACATGGAATGCACCATGGCGCGCCTGCTGAAAGACGGCGACAAGGTTTGCGGCGCGTTCGGCTACTGGCGGGAAAGCGGAAAATTCATCTCGTTCAAGTCCAAGGCCGTGGTGCTGGCCACCGGCGGCGGCGGCAAGGCGTGGAAGATCACGTCGAACTCCTGGGAATACACCGGCGACGGCATCACGATGGCGATGGATGCCGGCGCGGATTTGATCGACATGGAGATGATCCAATTTCATCCGACGGGAATGGTCTGGCCGCCGAGCGTGCGCGGCATTCTCGTCACCGAAGGCGTGCGCGGCGACGGCGGCACGCTGAAGAATTCCGAGGGAAAGCGATTCATGTTCAATTACATCCCGGACTTCTTCAAGGCCGAAACCGCCGACACGGAAAAAGAAGCGGACGCTTGGTACGAGGATAAAAAAAACCGGCGCACGCCGGATCTCTTGCCGCGCGACGAAGTCGCGCGCGCGATCAACGCTGAAGTGAAGGCCGGGCGCGGCACCCTGCACGGCGGCGTCTTCTTGGACATCGCGTCGCGCCGCAGCGCGGAATATATCGAGAAGCGGCTGCCGTCGATGTATCACCAGTTCAAAGAGCTGGCCGGCGTGGACATCACCAAGGAGGCGATGGAGGTCGGCCCGACCTGCCACTATTTTATGGGCGGCGTGCGCGTCGACGGCGAGACGACGGCCACGACCGTGCCGGGCCTTTTCGCCGCCGGAGAAGTCGCCGCAGGGCTGCATGGCGCGAACCGTCTGGGCGGCAATTCGCTATCGGATCTTTTGGTCTTCGGGCGCCGGGCGGGCCAGTACGCCGCCGAGTACGCGAAAAAATTCAGCGGCCGCATATCCGCCGGCGAAGATCAGATCGGCGCCATAACGAACGATCTGCTCGCTCCGTTTAGCGGCAAGGGCGGAGAAAATCCGTATTCGATTCACATGGAGCTGCAAGACTGCATGCAGAACCTCGTGGGTATTATTCGAACCGAGAGCGAGCTCAAGAAAGCGCTCGGCGAGATCGCGCGGTTTAGAGAGAGGCTCGCGCGCGTCAGCGTCGAAGGCAACCGGCAGTACAATCCCGGTTGGCATCTGGCGCTCGATCTCAGGACGATGCTCGCGGTCTCGGAAGCCTGCACGCTGTCGGCGATCGAGCGTAAAGAGAGTCGTGGCGGCCACACGCGCGACGACTATCCCAAAACCGACGCGAAACTCGCCAAGGTCAACATGGTGACGAAAAAAAGGAACGGCGCGGTCGGCATCACTCAGGAGCCGCTGCCGGAGATGCCCGAAGACCTCAAGAAACTAGTCGAGGAGCAGCAATAATGGCGGGCGGGGAATTTGTCATGCAGGTGTGGCGCGGCGACGGGAGCGGCGGCGCCTTCAAAGAGTACCGCGTGCCGGCAGGCGAAGGCATGGTAGTGCTGGACGTCGTCCACGCCATTCAGGCGATTCACGCGGGCGATCTCGCCGTGCGCTGGAATTGCAAGGCGGGAAAGTGCGGCTCGTGCAGCGCGGAGATCAACGGCAAGCCGAGGCTCATGTGCATGACGCGGATGAACAGCCTGGATACGACCAAGCCGATCACCATCGCGCCGATGAAAACCTTTCCGCTGATTCGCGATCTCGTCACCGACGTGAGCTTCAACTTCGAGATGGCCAAGCGCGTGCCGGCGTTCAAGCCGCGTCCGAAAGAAGCGGACGGGACCTACCGGATGCAGCAGGAAGACATCGACCGAGTCCAGGAATTTCACAAGTGCATCGAGTGCTTCCTCTGCCAGAACGTCTGCCACGTTATCCGCGATCACGCCGAGAACAAGCAGCATTTCGCCGGGCCGCGGCTGTTCGTGAGATACGCCGCGCTGGAGATGCATCCGCTCGACACCAACGACCGGAAGGAATTGCTCAAAGAAAAAATGGGGCTCGGCTTTTGCAACATCACCAAATGCTGCAGCGAGGTCTGCCCCGAGCACATCAAGATCACCGACAACGCGATTATTCCGCTCAAAGAGCGCGTCGTCGATGAGTTTTACGATCCGCTGGCGCGCCTGTTGCGGAAACTCACCGCCAAGGGAAGTTAGGATTGTGTCCAGAGGGTTGAAATAATCTACGCTCAGGCCGGTCAAAAAGGTCCCAGATTCAAGGCGCGCGCCGATCTGGCGAGCGCAGGCGTACTCTTTTCAGTAGGTCGAGCGAGACAGATCAAGCGCAACGAAGTAGACGGGCCTTTTTCAACGGCCTGACCCCGGAGGTGGCAAATGGCTGAGGAAAAACTCACGCAGGCGGAATTCGTCAAGAAGGCGATCGTCACCTTAAGAAAAGAACCTTACAAAGGCATCCACACCATCTACTCCGGCTTCAACGACGCCTTCCGCGCCTACTTCGAGAACGAAGACCCGATCAAGTGCACCAACCAGCTCGCCAACGACGGCGTGATCGTGATCCGGCCCGTGAAGGGCGGCGTCATGCTGTATTTGCCCGAAGACGCTCCCGCGGGAAGGACTTCGGGAAAAGACGTGCTGAAGAAGATGGGGTTGTAGCGCGCTGGTTTGAAGCCGGAATCGTCTGCAAGCTTACCGCAACTAAATCACACGAGCGGCACGTCGTCGTACTCGCCGATGCCCTGAAGCACGAGGAAAGTCGCGGAGGTCGCGCCGCCGTTTGTCACGAGATGTGGGCGGCGCGGACGTATCGAATAAGTTTCGCCGGGATGGAGGCGAATCTCTTCCTTCGGTTCGCGCAAAAA
>JBGPTS010000226.1:0-4663 GCA_041490745.1 Binatia bacterium
CAGCCTACGGCTGACATCGCCGCGCCCCTACAGGTCTCCTATAGGTAATGTCTTCCCTTCAGCGGATCGGGAACTTTCAGGCCCATCGATTCGATCAGCGGATTGACCTCTTTGATGTACTCTTCTCGCGCCTGCGCGTTGGTCCGCCGCTTGATGCCCCAGTAGCAATAGCGTTCCGAGCGCGTGGATTGCGAATGTCCGAACATGTCGAGCGCCTTGACGTACCAGTGATCGAACGCCTTCTGGATTTTTTCTTTCGACTCGCCGCCCTTGGCCGCCAGCTCGCGGGTCTGGGTTTCGCCGTAGTCGATGTGTCCCAGTTCCTCCGTGATGATGTCGGGCAGCAGCGGCTCGATCGGCGCGTAGCTGCAGCCGATAAACTCTTCGAGCTGGTAGCGGCCGATGCGGTCGATCAGGCAACCGAACACGGCGAAATCCTCCCAGGTCGAGATCTGGCCGCGGAAGGTTTCGACGTAACGCTTCTGGTTCGGCGTGCTCAGCAAGAAGGAGACGTCGAGTCCGATCTCGCCCGTGAGCCGGGCGAACTTCCGAAAGTGGTCGACTTCTTCGGCCGCGGTGCGCGCAACGAGCAACTGATCGAGCTTGGTCGGCGCGCCCGGCAGCATCTTCTCGACGTAGAGATGCGGCCCGCCGATCTCGCAGTCCGACTGGATCGTGAGAACCTTGCGGAGCAGATCCTGATACTCGGGGTCCATTTTGTCGAAATCTTTGACTCCTACTTTGTCTTTAAACATTTGCATGCCTCCCCTTGGATTAATGTGCCGTCATACTATCGCGTTCGGTTTGCGTCGTGATCCAATTTCCGTCCTGAAAAATCGCTTCCAGAGTTTCGAGATCGTCCGGCCCGGGAAGAACCTCGTCGAGATGGGCGTCGTATCTCCCGACTCCGAGCAGCCGGCCTTTTACGCTGTAAGGTTTGCCGGCCGAGTCGCCGACTTTCCGATTGAACTTCACGTCCGGCACGTAGAGCTTGGCCGCGTCGGCGGAGACGAGCTGATTGAGGTTGTCGATCAACCGGCGGATTTCCGCCATGTAGAGACTTCTCGACTCTTCGTTCAGCCGCTTGGGATTTCGCGGCGTCCTCATTTGGGTTTCATCGAATCTTCCTTTAAATCCCCAGCGGTACCAGTTCGACGCCGACGTGGAAGAGTCTTTGCCGAAAAGATCGTAGGCGGCCGGAATCCATTTGTTGAGATATTTTTGCACGATCGCAGTCGGAACCCGGCCGGCTCTGAGCACGCGCGCGAGGCCGCTCTGGCCGGTGAAGAGATGAAACGACTCCTCCTTTAGCATCGGTCCCATGCTCGCCGCAAGCGGCGCGAATGCCGAGCGCTTAAGCATCGTGAGCTGATATTTGCCGTCGCGGTCGATAAAGGCGGTGTAAACGAAGAACTCAAGCCAGTGATTGACCTGCTCGTTGAACGCGCCGAGCAGCCGGTCGCCTCTGTACGATCTGCGCTCGAGCGTCTTGATCGCTTCCTGTTTTCCCGTGTAGCCGAAGTGCGAGACGAGTATGTGGCACATTTGCAAGCCGTGGCGCATTTCCTCGCGCATGATGCGCACGAGGCAGTTGAGATCGTACGGCGTCGGCGCGCTGTGGAGCAGTCGGCGCTGCTGCTCGGAGGATGCGAACTCCGTGTCGCCCTGCGTCACGATCAGCCGGATGAGGGATTCACGCATTTCCGGCGTGGGAATCTCCAGCGCCAGCCCCCATTTTTTCCGGCCGGCGAATTCGCCGAACTCGATCTCGTCGTTCTCGGGTGATTTGTAAATCGCCTCGAAAGGGTAGCCTTCGATGAGCCGCCGGTCAAAGCCGATCTCCCGTTGCCAGCGCTGGAAAAGATCGATCCAGTCGTCGAACGAGGCGATCTTGGTCATCTAAACATATCCTTTGCGCATATTGCCGCGCCCTATCTCCGACGCTCAATTGCCGGTGAAATTCGGTTTTCTTTTTTCCAGAAAGGCCGCCGTGCCCTCGCGCAAATCGTGGCTCGTCGCGAGATTGCCGAAGCAGCGCGCTTCCATCTCCAGGCCGGAAGCGAGGTCCACTTCCAGTCCCCGGTTGATGAGCATCTTCGACGCCTCCAGGGCGAGGCGGGGGAGGGCGGCGAGTTTGGCGGCAAAGCTTTTCGCTTCCTGTAAGAGCTTATCTTTCGCCACGACCTTCATGACCAGACCGATGGAAAGAGCCTGTTCGGCGGTGATCGGATCGCCGGTGAGAATAGCCTCTTTCGCTCTGGCTGCGCCGATGAGCCGCGGCAGCCGCTGAGTTCCGCCGCCGCCGGGAAACGCGCCGATCTTGATCTCCGGCAGGCCGAACTTCGTTCCTTCCGATGCGATGCGGAAATCGCACGCAAGCGCCAATTCGCAGCCGCCGCCAAGCGCGTAGCCCGCGACTGCGGCGACGACCGGCTGCGGCAGCGCCTCGATCCGGTCGAAAAGAAGCTGAAATTCCCGCGCGTGCCTATACGTCGCCTCGGCGGTGTTCGCTTCCAGAATCTCGCCGATATCGGCGCCGGCGCAGAAAAACTCCTCGCCGCCGGTGATGACGACCGCGCGTTGCGTGGAATCGTCGGCAATCTTTTTGAGCGCCGCTTCCATTTCCTGTCGGAGCATCCCGTTGAACGCGTTTTTCTTCTGCGGCCGGTTCAACTGTAAAACCGTAACGCCGCCTTCCCGGGTGACAATCAAATTTTGATACATACGTATCTCCTCCGTCGCGCACCTACCGCCTTTTATTTATCCCGCCGCGGCTCTCGCCTGACCGTCGGAAGCCCGCGCGTTCAACGCGCCGGACGATCTGGCGATAAACCGCTTCAAGGACTCGTCGTTGGCAAAGCTTCTTTGCGCGCGCGCGGTGTTGACCTCGAGGGCGATGATATTCGGGTCATCGGTCCGCGCTTCTCTGAAGACGCCGTTTTGGATCATGCGATGGACCGACAAACGGTTGTCGCTCGTCGGCGCCACGTAATGCACGAGATCGGTTTTGTAGCGGTGGAGGAGGAAGAAGTGCATCAACGTCATCAAGCGGCGCGAGCGATAGGGCTTGACCGTATTCTGATCTTTGATCGCGAGGAATTTTCTCCCTTCGCGGTCCTTGTCCACGCGAAACGTGATCTCGGCGATTTTGTCGCGCGCTTCATCGAACACGTTGAGCATCATCTCTTCCGACCCCGCCCATCTCTCTTTCAGCTCGACGCTCAATTCGCCCTGCTTGTAAACGCCCCGACCGTGCCAATACTCCGCCCACATGCGGAGCCAGCGTTCCAGCACGCTCGTGGGCACTTCGGTCGCCTTGCGATGCTGCGCTTCGGTGGACTTGCCTCCCATCGACGAAGTCGTGAGCGAGGGGCCGCGGGCCGCGCGGCGGAAGCGGTCCGCCCACGCGCCGCCGACGAAGGTCTGCGGGTATTGTGCCGGATCGTTGGCGAGCCTGAGCGCCCGCTGAATAAGTCTCACGAAACCGAGTACGCCCTCTTCGCCGAGAGCGCGCGCAAGCCGCCCGTTGGTCAGCGCCTCGCCCTGGTGGCCGGCGTAGGTGATGAAGTTGAAGACGTAGCCGAATTTCCCCAGCTCGTTGGCGAAGCTGCGGATCTGGTCGTCGGTAAATCCCCAGGCGTCCCAGTTCCACGACGGCGAAAGGTTGTAGGCCAGCATTTTTTCCGGAAACACGGCGTGAATCGCGTCGGCCCAGGCTTTGTCGTCCACGAGATCGGGCTTCGTCGTCTCGCGCCAGACCAGATCGGCGAAGGGTGCGGTCGCCAGTCCGCGCGCCACCGCCATGTCGCGCCCGCCGGTAATCAGATAAAAACCATCCGGGGTTCGCGGCAGCTCCCAGCTCCAGAAAATATCGATGCCCATCGCCCGAGCCTGCTTCAATGCTTCGTCGTGCGAGACGCCGGCGGCGAAAGTTTTCCAGCGCTCGACCGACATCGGCGATTTTATTTTTTGCTCTGCGCGCGTCTCGATCGCCTCCGCGACCGCCTCGGCATAAGTCTTGAGCCCCGCCTTCTCCGCCCAGACCCGGCGGACATCGTCCAGAACGGTATCGAGCGTATCCTCGGCAATTTTTTTGATCCAGATCTCGCGCGCGGCAAGATCTTCGCGCGCGGCTTTGGCGCTCTTGCCCACGCGCCGCGCCTGCCGGCGGTATTTTTTCAAGAGCGCAGCCTCTTCGTGCATTTTCTCTATGCCTTGCTGGATGCGACCGGCGAGGCGCTCTTGCTTGAGCCACTGCTCGGCTTCCCGGTAGGCTTTCTCGGAAATTTTGTGCAGCAGGTGGCCGTTGATCTCCTTGAACCCTCCCTTGTAAAATTTCCGGATCACCGCCAGGTTCACGCTCTTGAACGGCACGATGCGCGAATTCGTCGCGCCGTAAACGAACGGATGGTCGCGCTCGTCGTCCACGCTGTCGAGCGCGGTCGCGTCGTTGGAATCGGTCCGCGCGACGACGATGCCCGGCACGCCCATGACGTCGAATTGCAGCCGCGCCGCGTTCAAGCGCGAGACCATTTCCGCCGTCGAGACCAAAACTTTCTGTCCCTGATGGCCGCAGACCTTGCAGCCCGGCCTCTGATCCTCCAGATGCACCGCGCCGATTTTGCTCTCGACGAATTTTTTTACCAGATTCCGAATGTGATGC
>JBGPTS010000227.1:0-4622 GCA_041490745.1 Binatia bacterium
CCGCCCGCAACTGAATCCGGCTGAGACCGGCGATTTGATCGCCTTCCTCTACACGCTTAATTATTTCGACCGGCCCGGCGATCCGAAAGCAGGGCGAGAAGTATTTGCCAAAAAACAATGCATCGCCTGTCATCAGGTCGCCGGAGCCGGCGGCGTGGTCGGGCCGAATCTTGATAGCTTTGCGCAACAGGATTCTCCTATCTTTGTCGCCGCCGCGATGTGGAACCACGGCCCCTCCATGGCCGAGGCCATGCGTGCGCGAGGCATCCAGCGTCCGAACTTCAGTGGATCGGAATTGCGCGACCTGGTTTCCTATCTCAAATCCGCCAACGCAGGGAAGGGAGCGGAGCGAATGTATCTCTTACCCGGCAGACCGAACGAGGGACAAGAGCTTTTTATCAGAAGACGCTGCAATGAATGCCACAGCATCAAAGGACGAGGCGGAAAGGTCGGAGGGGATCTCGCTGAACGTCGGGTTCAGCTGGCCCTCGTCGACTTCGCGGCGGCCATGTGGAATAAATCCCCCATGATGACAAAAGAAATGAAAGAAAGAAATGTCCCCGTTCCGCAACTTCAAGCGGAAGATATGGCCGATATCGTCGCCTATCTCTATTCCGTTCAATATTTTGCCAGACCGGGAAATCCCGGCAGAGGGGAAGGGCTTGCAAGGGCTAAAACGTGTCTCAACTGCCACGCGATAGGCGGTAAAGGCGGCAATGTAGGCCCTGATTTCAAAAAAATCGCGGGGCTCGATCAGCCGGCGACCATTATTTCGGCAATGTGGAATCATGCTGCCACGATGGAGCAGCAGATGACGAAAATGTCGTTGAAATGGCCGCTTCTCAAAGGGGATGAGATGGCGGACCTCGTCGCGTTTATCCAGACGCTGGGGTCGAGCCGATAGCCGTAGAGAAAGGGACTTGGCGGGAGAGCCGGGAATTGATAAGGAAGAAAGCGAACACGGTCGGCTATAGCAGCGGAAATTTGCAGACGCATGAATCAAAAAGGTAGAAGGAGGGGTCCATGACGAGGGTAACAGCGGTGATTTTTGGTTTGTCCGCGGCTTTGGGTTTGAGTCCTGTTTCCTGGGCCGCCGATGCGGGCAAAGCGTCTTTCGACAAAACCTGCGCTTCCTGCCACGGCCAGGACGGCAAAGGCAACCCGGCCATGACGAAAGTCTTCGGCGAGAAGGAATTAAACATCGCCACTAAAGAGGTCGCCGGGAAAAAGGATGACGAGTTGCTCAAGGTTATCACGGAAGGCAAAGGGAAGATGCCCGCCTCCGGCAAGACGTTGAGTAAGTCGGACCAGAAGGCGGTTGTCGAGCACGTACGATCGCTGGCGAAGTAGATTTCAATCAGCCTCTTAACAGCCGAAGGAGCAGCGAGGCCTTTGATCGGATGGGTCAATGGATCAATTGGGTCGGCGTCGCAGTCGCTGCGCTTCTCTGGGCGCAGGGGCCCGCATTTGCGCAACCGCTGTTTAACACCGCGCAGGACCCGGTCGCGGGCTCGCGCGTCTTCGGGTCCAAGGGCTGCTCGAAGTGCCATAGCATCGACGGTCTGGGCGGTAAGACGGGGCCCGACCTCGCGCGGATTCCGCGCGCGCGATCGTTTTATGATCTTGCGGGCGCCATGTGGAATCACTTGCCGGGCATGGCGGAGCGGATGCGCGAGCTGAAGATTCAGCGCCCTTCGCTGAGCGCCGAGGAAGCGGGAAATCTCATCGCGTTCCTGTACACGCTCAACTACTTCGATCCTCCGGGCAACGCGGGCGCCGGCAAGGCTCTGTTCGCCGATAAAAAATGCATCGTTTGTCATCAGATGAACGGAAGCGGCGGAGTCGTCGGGCCTAATCTCGACTCGCTCAAGCAGTCGAGCTCGGCGATCTTCGTCGCCGCCGCTATGTGGAACCACGGGCCCAACATGGCGGAGGCGATGCGAGCGAAAGGAATCGCGCGCCCGACGTTCAGCGGGACCGAGCTGATGGATCTGATCGCGTATCTCAAATCGGCCGCGCCGGACAGAACCGAGGGCGCGCTCTACCTTCTGCCCGGCGCGCCGGAGCGCGGCCGCCGGCTGTTCGTAGATCGGCGCTGCGTCGAGTGTCACAGCGTGGCGGGGCAGGGCGGCAAAGTGGGTCCCGATCTCGCGGACAAGGCGCTCCACCGCAGCATGACGCAGTTCGCGGAGGCGATGTGGAACAAGGCGCCGGCAATGATTTCGGCGATGAAGACTCGAAAGATCGCCGTGCCGCGGCTCGAGGCAGAGGACATGGCCGATCTCGTGGCGTATCTCTATTCCGTTCGGTACTTCGCTCGTCCGGGGGATGTCCAAAAAGGCCGCGAGCTGGCGAACGAGAAGGGTTGTCTCGCCTGCCACTCGGTCGACGGCGAAAAAGCGGCACCGGCACTCGCGCGGGTGAAAGGCCTGGACTCTCCCGCTACCGTGATCGCCGCGATGTGGAATCATGCTTTTCTGACCGAGCGCCCGCTCGCGGGACAAAAAGTTTTGTGGCCGCAATTCCGTCCCGAAGAGATGGCGCATCTTGCGGCGTTTCTCCAGACACTCGGCCGGGGGAAGACATGAGCGCGACGCGCGTACGTGTGGGCCTGTTCTTTTTATCGCTCTTCTGCGTCGGCGCCGCCCTATCCGTTTCGGCGGCCGAACCAGAATCCGAGAGTTGCGTCACGTGTCATCAGGCGATCGGAACGGAGAAGCTCACGCAGCCGGTCAAAGATTTTCCCCAGGATATTCATGCCGTCAAAGGCTTCGGCTGCGTCGCGTGTCACGGCGGCGACGCTAAAGACCCGGGGATGAGCGCAATGGACCGCGCCAAGGGGTTCATCGGCACGCCCGCGCGGAAAGACATTCCGCAGGTCTGCGGCCACTGCCACTCCGACGCGCGTTTCATGAGGCAATACAATCCTTCGCTACGCGTGGATCAGGTGGCCGAGTACTATACTTCGGTCCACGGCCAGCGCCTGGCGCGCAACGCCGACCCGAAAGTCGCGGTCTGCGTGAGCTGTCATCCCGCGCATTCGATCCGGCCGCCGTCGGACCCGCGCTCGTCGGTGCACCCGGTGAAAGTCGCAGAGACCTGCGGCCGCTGCCACGCCGACGCGAAATACATGGCGACTTACAAGATCGCCACCGATCAGCTTGAAAAATACAAAAAGAGCGTTCACTGGAAAATGCTCTCGGTCGGCGGCGATCTCTCGGCGCCGACGTGCAACGATTGCCACGGCAACCACGGCGCCGCGCCCCCGGGAGTCTCATGGGTCGGGAATGTCTGCGGCCAGTGCCACGTGCAGAACGAAGAGCTGTTCGCAAAAAGCGTTCACGCCAAGGTCTTTGTCAAAATGGGAATACCGGGCTGCGCGACCTGCCATTCCAATCATGAAATCGTGCCGACCAGCGACGAGATGCTGGGAGTCGGCGCGAACGCCGCGTGCGCGGGCTGCCACACGGACCAAGACAAGGGCGGGGGAACGGCGGTCGAAATGCGCCGCCTGATCGATCAGCTCAGAATCGATTACGAAAAAGCCCACGCGGTCTTGCTCAAGGCCGAGGGCGCCGGCATGGAAGTGAGCCAGCCGCAGTTCGAGCTCGGCGGCGCGAAGACCGCGCTGATCAAGGCGCGCGCCGCCATTCACGCGTTTAACGTGGACGGAGTGAAAAAGGAAACCGAGCCGGGACTCGCGATCAGCGGCAAGACTTACGCGCGGGGATTAAAAGCGCTCGACGAGCTGCAATTCCGGCGCAAGGGGCTGGCGGTTTCGGTTCTCATTATCGCGGCGTTGATCATCGGGCTGGTTTTGAAGATAAGGAACATGGAGAAGCCGAAATAGAACCAAAGGCGAGGCCTCGCGGCGCGAGTCTTCGGGCGCGGCCGATAGGTCGGTACCATGAGTCGAAACATCGCAGTCGGACGTCCGCGCCCTTTTCCTCGCACCCCTCGGCCTCCGCCGACGCCAGCTATCCTGAAAACCCGGCGCCGGTGCGGAGTGAAAGCCGGCGCCCGGTCGGAGAGCCTGCGCGTCTGACGCCGCCGGTGGGAATAAGCACCGACCCATCGCGCGGGCTCGGAGAGCGGGTGCCGGCTTGAACAATCAAAGTCCCGAAGCGAAGACTCGCGCAGTGAGGCCTCGCTGTGGGAGAATGACGACTGGAGAGACACGATGCCCGAGGAAACGATTCATCACGAAATGGACCGCAGAAACTTTTTAAACTGGTTTCTCAGCACGACGCTGGGAGCTTTTCTCGTCGCGGTTCTATATCCGGTCAGCCGCTATCTGATTCCGCCCAAGGTCGAAGAATCGACCGCGAGGACCGTGACGCTGTCGATCAAGCCGGGCGACGTGAAACTTAACGCCGGAGAGATCTTCAGATTCGGCAATCAGCCGGCGATTTTGGTTCGGACTCCGGCGAACGAGCTGAAAGCCTTCACGGCGGTTTGCACGCATCTCTCGTGCATCGTGCAGTACCGCTCGGACGTGAGCCACATCTGGTGCGCTTGCCACAACGGCCACTACGATCTCAACGGGAAAAACATCGCGGGGCCTCCTCCCAAGCCGCTCGATGAATACGTCGTCAACGTCAAGGGCGATCAGATCGTCGTGA
>JBGPTS010000228.1:0-4595 GCA_041490745.1 Binatia bacterium
CTGCTTGCGCGTGTCGTCGGGGAGATCGGCCTCCTTGACCATGTTGATGAGCGCCTCGCGGACGTTGATCGGATTGATGCAGTTGCCGGCGGTGTTGTCCGAGAGCGCGTTGTCGAGCGCCTTCATGATGAAGCGGGTCGAGATGCCGCTCATCCCTTCGCGCTTGGCCGCCTCGCGCAACTCCTCGACGTCGACTTTTTTCGTCCGACCTTTTTCCACGACCTCTTCGCCGTTGTAAAGCTTCAGCTTGGTCATCAGGTCGCATTTGTTCGTCGGCTCGAGGCGCGAGAGAATCGCGAACATCGACGCGATGTCCAGAGTATGAGGCGCGACGTGGGCGTGGAAATCGGAGTGGCGGATGATTTTCTGATAAATCTTGACCTCTTCGGAAAGGCGAAGATTGTAGGGCATCTTGACCACCACGATGCGGTCGAGAATCGCCTCATTGGTGTGGTCGGCTTTGAACTTTTGCCACTCGGCCTCGTTCGAGTGGGCGACGATCACCGCGTCCACATAGACGAGGCCGTGCCGGCCCGGCGCCGGAATGACTTTCTCCTGTGTCGCAGTGATCATGCAGTGGAGGTACTCGATCTCGTTTTTAAATACCTCGATGAATTCGACGATGCCGCGGTTGCCGATGTTGAGCGCGCCGTTGAGCTCGAGCACGCGCGGGTCGCCTTCAGAGTAGAGGTCGAGCTTGGAGATGTCTTCGCTGCCGATGAGCACGGATGTGTCCTGGTTGTTGGGATCGACCGGCGGCACGACGCCGATGCCGACGCGCGCGCGCTTGGAGAACTCCACGGTGGCGATTGGAAATTCTTCGTAGCGGCCGTTGAACTCTTCCTTCAGGCGGAAGCGGCACACCGGGCAGAGATCGCCCTCGATGTGAACGCCGAGCATCTTTTCGAACTCTTTGCGCAGGTGGCGCGGGATCAAGTGTAGCGGCTCCTCGAACATCGGGCAGCCTTCGATCATGTAAATCGGATCGCTTTCCTCCAGGCCACGGTGCAGTTTTTCGACCAGCGAGCTTTTGCCCGAGCCGACCGGCCCCATGAGGTAAAGCACCTGCCGGCTCTCTTCGCCCTTCAGCGAGGCGGCGTGAAAATAGCGCACGATCTGCGCGATGGTTTTCTCGATGCCGAAAAATTCCTCGGCGAAAAAATTAAAGACCTTGACCGATTCGTCTTTGTAAAGCCGCTTGATGCGCGGATCTTCCGTGTCCTGGATGTCGCGCACTCCCGGCTTCATCATGATGTCGTAGAGACGGGCGTGGGCGAGCTTGGTGACGCCCGGATTCTCCTTGAGCTTTTCGAGATAGCCGAGGAGGTTGCCTTTCCAGGCTTTGGCCTTGGCCAGGTCGCGGTCTTTGCGGATAAGCGTTTCAAATTCCTGGTTCATTCCGATAGTTCCTCCTTTCGGAATGGATCCGATGTGAAAAGGTAAAGAATTTTAGCTGTCGAGTGAAGCGCGGACGCGTTCCGGCGGGGCGTGCAATCGTCCTCTTATCCATGGGAGTCCAACGGCTCGGTTTCCGGGACGGAGCGATCGACGGAGGAAGCGGACGGAAAAAACGGAGGCGGATCCGGACCGAACATCAACCAGAATCTCTTGAGGGCCCGCACGCGACCTCCTTCCCCTAAGGTCCCGGTCAATTCAGGGCTCAGTGGGTTCGACGAAGCGCAGGATGAAAACTTCACAAGCCCCGACTGACGACCATTGAAGCCCTATTTTTACGCAATGTCAAGAAAATTCAAAACGCTGACGCGCGCGCCGCTCGGGAGAAGTCAATTTTGCATTGCGATCATGATCGCACTCACGTAGAAGCCCAGCGCGCCGAGACACATCGCGGCGAAAAACGCCGGCGCCGAGCGTCGGTTGCGCGCCAGCCAGGCGAGCGCGAGAAAAAACGCGAGCAGAAGGAACGGCGCGGCGAACTTGAGCGCGGAAAATTGCCCCTGCGCGGGGACGAACAAGGCGGCGACGGCCAGGCCGACTGCGAGGGTGAAGGTGGCGAGCAGTGAAAACTTGAGCGCGCGGGAAGCCGCTACGATTTCCTCCGTTATGCAGCGGGCCAGAAGGCACGCAAGCGGCGGCAGGGCGACGACGAGATAATGGGGAAACTGCGCGGCGATGAAGGGGACGAGGCCGACGACGAACGCGGTCCAGACGAGCAACAGAGAAGCGCCGGCGTCCAGCACTCGGCCCTTAGCCCACCTTTTTCCTTCCTGCACGTAATAGGCGATCGCAAAGAAGGTCCAGGGAAAGGCGGCTGCCGCGAGCGCGGGCAAATAGTAAATCACCCGGCCGGCGTGGCGCGTGAGGCCCGTGCGCGCGATGATCTGGTCGAAGAAAACGTCGGGCATCGGATCGTCGGCGAAAATTTCTTGTCCCCTCCACGGAGCAACGGCCAGAGCGGCCAGGAGCAGGAACAGCGCGTGACGCCGCGCGTTAACGAGAACGAAGGACCTCAGGGCCGGCTTTTCGGCGAGGTATTCGTGCAGCAAAAAAACCGCGACCGGAAACAGCGCCGGCCATCCCTTCGCCAGCCATCCGAGACCGACCGACGCGTACGCGAGAGCCAGCAAAAGATTGGAGCGTCGTTCTCGTTGCGCCGAGTATGCGTAATAAGTGACGGCGACGGTGCTGAAACAAAGCCACGCGGCATCCGACGGCGCCAGGCGGCAGATGTTGACGAAAAGAAACGAGCTCGAAAGAATCAGCGCCGCATAGACCGCGGTCGCCTCACCGCAAAGCCGCCGCGCCAAGAAATAAACCGAAAGTGCAGTCAACAATCCCAAGAACGCCGAATGCATTTGCGTCGAGAGATCGCCGCCGGAACCGATCAGCAAGGTTAAAATCGAAAAGGCGATCACCACGGAAATCTGCCCGATCGCGGCAATCCCTCGCGTCCGGCGCGCGCCGCCATCGCCGCTCTCGCGCGCGGCGGCGGGCTCCGGCGCCGCAAGCGGCGCTTCGACGAAGCGGCCCAAACGCCCGGCAACGACGAGGCCGACGGCCGAGCCCAGAATCGCGCCGCCGATGACGTCGGTGAGAAAATGCTGGCCGGTGATCACGCGTGCTAAAAACGAAAGCAGAAATCCAAAAATATACGCGGGCGCGGCCCGGCCGGGATAGTAGCGGCAGAGAAAAGCCAGCAGGGCGAACATCGCCGTCGTGTGGCCGGACGGAAAAGAATCGTAACCGCCGGGCGAGAAATGCGGGCCGATGAAGGCGAACGCGCCGAGATTCATGCCCGGCCGCGCGCGGCCGACCAGGTACTTAATCATCTGCACCGCAGTGCCGCCGGCGGCCAGCGCGACGAGCGCCCCGACGAACGTTTTCACCACGCGCGGTTTTTGCCACAGATAACCGGCCATGATGAACAGAATGCAAAACGAGGCGAGCTGATCGCCGACTTCCAGATTAGCGGCGAACCGGCCGGCCATTTTGAGCGCGGGAAGTTGCCACTCGCGGGCGATGTAAGAATAAATTTCGCCGTCGAACGTCATCGCGAATCAGGGATGCGGGCTGCGCGTTATGAAATAAAAAATCGGCGCGACGACGATTCGGTACCAGGCGAAGGGCGCCAGGGTCCAACGATTGAGCGCGCGGAGAAACCAGCGGATCGTCAGCAGCGCGACGAGGAACGCGACAAAAAAGCCGAGCGCGAGTTGCGCGGTTTCCTCGCGGCTCCACCGTCCGCCCATTTCGGCGAGGTCGTAGGCCGTCGCGATCGCCATCACCGGGACCGCGATCAAAAACGAAAACTCGGCGGCGCCCTTGCGGTCGAGTCCCATCAGCATGCCGCCGATAATGGTCGCGGCCGAGCGCGACGTGCCGGGCCAGAGCGCGAGCACTTGGAAGAGGCCGATGCCGAGCGCCTGGCTGAGCGAAAGCGTATCGATGATCGCCGCCGGACGGCGGCGGACGTAACGCTCCGTGAACAGAATGCCGATGCCGCCGACGGCGAGCGCCAGGGCGACCGCGGGCGGATTGAAAAGATACCGGTTGATGACCCGGCGCAAGAGAAAGCCCGCGACAAGCGCCGGCAAAGTCGCAAGACCGATCCGTTGCAACCCCGACCAGCCGTCGAGCGCCGAGCCGCTCGGGGAAAACGGGTCGCTCTTGCTGGGGATCAACCGGACGAATCGCTCGCTGTAAAGCGCCACCACGGCGAGAATCGCGCCGAGCTGGATCGCGACCTCGAACGTCGAGGCCTTCTCGCCGACGAAGCCGAGCAAATTGCCGACGATGATGAGATGCCCCGTGGAAGAGACCGGAATGAATTCCGTCAGTCCCTCGACGATGCCCATCACGGCGGCGATGATCGAGCTTGCCAAAAAAATCTCCCGGCGGCGGCTTGGCGGCTCCCGGCTTTACCCGAGCGCGCGGCGCGCCTTCCATTTCTCGACGGCAAACTTGACGATCGCGGGAAGCAGCGAAAGAAAAATTACGATCGCGATCACTGTGTGAATCCGCTCGCCGATATTGGGAATCATGAGGCCGAGAAAATAACCGGCGAGCGTCGTGGTCAACACCCAGAAGATGCCGCCGCCGACGTTGTAAGCGACGAAGCGGCGGTACTGCATGCCGCC
>JBGPTS010000229.1:0-4529 GCA_041490745.1 Binatia bacterium
AGCCGCTAGACGATGGGACCTTGGCTGAGGAGGTAGGACTCGAACCTACAATCGCCTGATCCAGAGTCAGGTGGCTTACCAATTAGCCGACTCCTCAATCGCAAGCATTCAAATTAAAAGAATCACTGCGGAGAGTCAAGGCGCTCGCGGAATTGGGTAGTGGGTTATTTTGGGAGAGATCCTTCACTTCGTTCAGGATGACAATCCAACCCACGTTATTCTGAGCCCTTAGCTTTCTGTCATGCTGAGCGAAGCGAAGCATCTCTCTTTTCCGCTCAGGGCTCCGCGAAGAAACTCGGTTCTGGATTATGTTGCTCGCAAGCTGAAAATGACCCACTACCCGGAATTGGTACACAATTCACAATGAAGATTGCAGAATGCAGATTGCAAAATTAACGTCTGAGGCCCTTAGCGGTTACGATCGACTTAGTGAAGATCTTCACTAATCCAGCAGGCGTTCTGACAGATTCTCCCTTTCATTGCTCATTTTACATTATGCACTATGCATTTTGCATTAAACTTGACTGGTTTGGATACGCTCCAAGGCGCTCTTGAGGCGCCGGAGCGTGCGCTCTTTTCCCAGCACGGCGATGACTTCGTAGATGCCGGGACTCGTGGTCGAGCCGGTGAGCGCGACGCGGACCGGCTGCGCGAGTTTTCCCAGCGGGAGCTCGCGCCGCTGGAGAATCGCCGTAAACGCCTGTTCGACGCCGCCCTCGCTGAATTCCGATAGCGCCGCCAAGCCGTCGGCGAGTTCGGCCAGCGGCTCGCGGATATCCGGCGTGAGAAATTTCTTCGCCGCTTTCTCGTCCAGAGAGATCTCATCCGATAAATAGAAGTGGGCCTGCTCGACCAGTTCCGTCAGAGTTTTCGCCCGCTCCCTGAGCGTCGCTGCCATGCGCTCGAGCCAGGCTTTGTCTTTCGGCGCCGGGTAACCTTTGGCTTTGATGAACGGAACGATTTCATCGGCAAGTCGCGAAAGCGGGCGTGTTTTCAGGTAGTGGGAATTGAGCCAGAGAAGTTTTTCCGGATTGAAAACGCCGGCCGACTTGCCGACAGCTTCCAGAGAAAATTTTTCGATCAACTCGGCGCGGGAAAAAATCTCCTGATCGCCGTGCGCCCAGCCGAGACGGACGAGGTAGTTGGCGAGAGCTTCGGGAAAATATCCCATGTCCCGGTATGCGGTCGCCGAAGTCGCGCCGTGCCGTTTGCTGAGCCGGGCCTTGTCCAGGCCGAGAATCAGCGGCACGTGAGCGAACTCGGGCGGCGTATGGCCGAGCGCCTGATATAGCAGAATTTGTCTTGGAGTGTTCGACAGATGATCGTCGCCGCGAATGATATGCGTGATTTTCATGTCGATGTCATCGACGACGACGCAGAAATTATACGTCGGCGTGCCGTCGGAGCGGGCGAGGATGAGATCGTCGAGCTCGCGGTTGTCGAATACGACGCGCCCTTTTACCGTGTCATCGACTACGGTCGTGCCGTCTCGCGGCGAGAGAAATCGGATGGTGTAAGGTTTCCCTTGCGGGATGGACGCGATTTTTCCGTCCTTCGGCCGGCACGTGCCGTCATAAGCCGGCTTTCTTTTTTCTTTGAGCGCGAGTTGGCGCTTGGCGTCCAGCTCTTCGGGCGCGCAGACGCAGGGATAAGCTTTTCCTGCCGCCAAAAGTTTTTGGATATTTTCTTTGTAAGCGTCATAGCGCGCGGTCTGGAAAAAAGGTCCCTCGTCCCAGTCGAGCTCGAGCCAGGTGAGCGCCTGAATGATCGCTTCGATCGCCTCCGGCGTCGATCGCTCGCGGTCGGTGTCCTCGATGCGTAGAATGAATTTGCCGCCGTGGCGGCGCGCAAAAAGATAATTGAAAAGCGCCGTGCGCGCGCCGCCGATGTGAAGAAATCCGGTCGGACTGGGAGCGAAGCGGGTGCGTACCGTCATGGGTCCACGCTAACAAGGAGGCGGAAGAGAAGCAACGGCAAGTCGCGCAGGTTGTGCCAAATCGAGCGGGAGAGTTCGAATGCCGAAGAAAAAAATTTCACTCAGAAGCGATAGCCCAAAGATAGAGAAACGAAGTTATTGAAGGTTGCGTGTTTGTCCTTGCCGGGCGCGCCCAGGAATGGCGCGGCGGCGCCTTCCAGCTCGGAGTTTCTGACCTTTCGCGTCTTATAAAAAACCGCCTGATAGCCGAAATCCATAAATGCTTTCTCCCATTTGTAGCCGAACCCGGCGTTGAGCGTCAGCGTGTCCGCTCCGGGGATCGACGGGTTTAGCGTCCGGTTGGGGATCGGACTTTCGCTGAAAGCGAAGCCTCCGCGAAATTCCCATTCGGGAAGCGCGCGGTAAAAACCGCCGAAACGAACGGCGTTCGTATTTTTCCAGTTTCGCGGCAGAGTAAAGGTGGAAAATCCCGGCGGCAGAGGCTGGGAAAACGACGCCCTGGTGGCGTTGAACTCGCTCCATTGTTGGAATTCATAAACGAACTCGGCGCCCCACAGCGGATCGATTTGCCAGAAGAGCCCCGCGTCGATGACCGGAGGCAGCGGGATGGGACGCACGTTGGCTTTGGCGTGCGCCGTGCCGAAAACGCCGTTGACTTTCGTATCGGCGTTGTCGAAATGCAGATCGGCTCGGCCGCGGTAGCTGAAGCCGAATTTTACCGTTTCGACGGGTTTGATGAGGATTCCGGCATTGTAGCTATACGCATTGGCCGTGTCGGCGATCCGGAGTTTCTCTTCGGCGCCGCAGCCGCCGGGAACGCTCGCGAAGCAAAGAGAGCGGGATAACAGAGCGGAGGAATGCACGAAGCTGACTCCGGCGCCTACGGAAAAAAACTTAGAGGGATTCCACGCGAGCGCCGGCGTGACATAGAGAGTCTTGAGTTGTGTGTCCCGCGCCGCAAACCGCGTGAAGCCGCCGGAGTAGGAGGTTACGAGGCCGAACGGCGTATAGACGCCGAGGCCGAGAGTGATATCGCCGGCCGGGAGACGATAATTGCCGAAGAAGCTGCCTGTGACGTTGTGTGGGTGGTGATTGGAAGTTTTGTGACCGCTATTCTCGACGCTGCTGATCACATTGATATAGCTCCCGGTGAGAAGAAGCTGGTTCTCTTTGACTTCGCTCAGCGCAGCTGGATTGTAATAGACCGCCGATGCGTCGTCCACGCCGGCGGTTAGGGCACTGGAAAGAGCGACGCCTCGCGCCGTCTGATGGGGAAGAAGGTACCCACCCGCAAAAGCTCCCGGCGTTCCGCAGAGAAGAACGCCCAGCAAAACGATCGCGGAGCCTGACCTAATTTCGCCGGTCATAGGGGAAGAAGTCTTGTTTGACTAAAATAGTTATCTCGTGTATAGATTTGTCCAAAGTTGACAGATACTGCCATAATATGTGATAAGGTGCAATAGCCTGTTTTCAGCCTCACCGGCTTCTCGCTTGCAGTGAGCCGGGGTTAGAACAACGTTGGGCTTAAATTTGTCCCGTCGGGAAGTGCATGAAGGGCCCGCTCTACATAAATCGCATCGAAAAAAAATTTCAGGTCGGCATACGCGATGACGGCGTGGCGCGCCTGTGGAGCGAGCTGAAGGATTGCCTGCCTCGACACGGTCTCGAGGCGCTTCAAGAAATTACCTCCGTCGGCAGTGTGTATTTCGATAATGGCGACTGCGATCTGTTGCGTTACAGCCTTCTCGGCAGGCTGAAAATTTTTCGCTTAAGGACGTACGAAACGTACGGCCGCCACCCGGAGCCGATCACGGAATATTGGGTGGAGGTGAAAACGTCGAAGGACGAGCGCAGGACCAAAAAAAGATTTCGCCTTACGAAAGGCATGCTGGTCGATTTCCTGGAGGGCAGAGCCGCGGGATGCAGCGTATTCGACTTCAATCGTGACGGCGCCGAGCCGAACCTCGTCCACGATCTGTATCAGGAAGCTCAGGAAACGGTTTTTACCATGGGCCTCAAGCCGATTCTTTTGGTGATCTATAAAAGAATCGCTTTTCAAAGCGAGGTCGAGCGCCTATCGATCGATTGGGATGTTCAATATTACCACATGAGCAAGGGACTCTATAACGACAACTCCTGGAAATATCCGGTCGAGGCGGCGGCCGGTAGGGCGGATAAGATTATTCTGGAGTTGAAGTACCTCGAAGGGAAGGTCCCGACGTGGTTCGAGGATTTGCAGAACAGATATCCGATTTGGGAAAAAGACTATTTGAAACCCGTCGAGGGCATGGGATTTCTATTTCACGGACCGCTCAAAGAGCATAAAAACGCAAAGTCCTTTCTTCCGATGATCGACGCCTACATGGCCGACACCCAACCGTTGAGATAAAACGCGATCCCGATGAAAAACCAAAACCGGACGTTCGCCTTCGTCGCCTTCGGGTACTGGGCGGCGGCGCTCACCAACGGTTCGTTGAGAGTGATTCTGCCCGTCTATTTTGCTTCGGTCGGCGTTTCGATATCCAAAATCGCCCTGCTTTTTTTTCTGTTCAAGTTCGCTGAAATCTTTGCGCCGCTGGGCATCGGCCTGAGC
>JBGPTS010000230.1:0-4480 GCA_041490745.1 Binatia bacterium
TCTCCGCCGTGGCCCGTGTCGCCGTCGGGAATGATCATCGGCGGCGTAAACTCGATCGGCCGGGTTTTCTTTCGTTGCGCGGACGACATTCTGATCCGGTTCGACCGTTGCGCTTCGTCCTGATGCAGGAGCGCGCGTACCCACGACGCGCCCTCCTTGGGCACGCGGTCCAAAGCATAATTCGCCAGATCCGCTCCCGGATCTTCCGAATCGGAGCCGCGCGCCGAGGTCGCCCATCCGCCCAGATAAAGAACTTTGATCCCTTCCATCACGGCGCGGACCGCGCCGGTCGGCGAAAAAGGCCCGTAGGTGATTTCCTGTTTTTTTTCTTTGAAGAGACGCTGCAGATAATCGTGCATCTTCACTGCGCCTTGTTTCGCCACCGTAAAGTCTTCCTGTGCGTTGCCGCGCAGAGCGACGACTTCGTAGGGCGTGTGCAGGCGGGTGATCTGGCGGAAGCGCGCGCTCTGAAACCACGCCTCGGTTTCGCGCAACTCTTTCGTCCAGCCGATCGCCTCCGTGTCTCGCCGCGAATCGAGTCGTGTAACTTTTGCGTTCATCGGCACCTCTGATGGTTTTCGGAGGATGGCTTCATCGTCGGCACGCTATCGCCTTGCCTCATGCGAATTGTCGCGCCAGCGTTTCGATCGTCGCAGGTTTCCCGTGCGTCGCTTTTTCGCGGATGTTCTGAAAGCTTTCTTCCAAAGTCGGGCGCGGCTTACGGCGCAGGACGCCGAGATGAATCTTCGAGTCGTCGCCGGCCAGCCGGAGCGCCGCGATCGGATCTTCCGCATCATGGCCGGCGGGCACGTAATCGAGCGCATGGAGGATGCGCGCGACATTCATGTCCGTCGTGTTGAAGGCAGAACAGCTCGTGAGGATTTCGATAAAGGCAAAGCCCGGATGCCGTATGCCCTGCGTGATCAGATCTTTCAGGTGCTCCTTCTTGACGGAAAATCCGCGCGCGACGAAGCTCGCGCCGTAAATAATCGCGAGCGCCGATGGATTGAGCGCGTCCCCCGGAAGGCCGAAAGGGGAGGTCTTCGTCGAAGAGAAGAGCGTCGTCGTCGGAGAAAACTGGCCCTTGGTCATGCCGTAGATCGCGTTGTTGAACATGATGTAGGTGAGATCGACGTTGTTGCGGGCGACGTGGGGAAAATGTCCGCCGCCGATGGCGAGGCCGTCGCCGTCGCCGCCGACCGCCACCACGGTGAGATCGGGACGCGCGGTCTTGACGCCCTGGGCGATCGGCAGCGCGCGCCCGTGGATGCCGTGGAAGCCGTATGCCTTGACAAAATAGGGGAGCCGGCTCGAGCAGCCGATCCCGGAGATCAAAGCCAGCTCTTTCGTCGGCAGATTGAGATCGGCGAACGCCTCGACGAGCGCGCCGAGAATCCCGTAGTAACCGCAGCCCGGGCACCACACGGGATTGACGCCGCTCAAATAGTCGCAGAATCTATCCTGCTGTTCCATTACGCTGTTCGCTCCTCGCATGGAGACCGTTTGCGGCCTCGATAATTTTTTCGACGATTTCGGCGGGCTCCAGCGGCACTCCTTTGATCTTCGTGAGACCGATAGTCGGAATGCGGTACGTGGACCGCAGCAGAGCGGCGAGCTGACCGACGAAATTGAGCTCGGGCACGACTACACATTTAACCTCGGCGAAAAACTTTTTCAGCTTCCCGTGCGGCAGCGGATTCAATATTTTGGGCGCGATGGCGCGCGCCGATATGCCGAGACGCCGCGCTTCGCGGATCGCCTCTTCGACGGGTCCCGATGAAGAGCCCCACGTTACGACGCCCACGTCGGCCGGGCCTTGGCCGATATAGAGGCACGAATCCTCCAGCGCGGGGTCGTCCTCGATCGCGGCGAGCTTGCGAAATCTTTTTACCGTCATCACCGTATGAGTTTCTTCGTCGCAAGCGAAATTGCCGAACTCGTCGTGCTCCATGCCGGTGACCATGTGCTCGCAGCCCTCGGTTCCGGGAATCGCGGCCGGGGAGACCGGATTATCGGCGAGCCGGTAGCGGGCGAAGGCGACGTCGCGCTCGCCGCCGCTCGAGAGGCGGGCGGCGGCGAGCGGAATATTTTTCACGAGGCCGGGATTGACCGTCTCCACGCGCGCAGAGAGCGCCTGATCGACCAGAACGATGACGGGCATCTGATATTTTTCCGCCAGATAAAACGCGAGGCCGGTCATGGTGATACAGTCCGCGACCGAGGTCGGCGCGATGACGATGCGCGGCGCGTCGCCGTGCGAGCCGTAGACCGCGAGCAAAAGATCCGATTGCTCGGTCTTGGTCGGCATGCCGGTGCTCGGCCCGCCTCTCTGCGAATCGACGATAACCGCGGGAATCTCGGCGATCGATAAGAGGCCCAGCGCCTCCGACATCAGAGAAACTCCGGGCCCGGAAGTCGCCGTCATCGCTTTCTCGCCGGCCCACGAGGCGCCGGCGACGGCGGAGATCGCCGAAATCTCATCCTCGGTCTGGAGAACTTTTCCGCCGAGTTTCGGCAGATGCACGGCGAGCCATTCCATGATTTCGGACGCGGGCGTGATCGGGTAGCCGAAGAAGCACTTGAGTCCGGCCGCGGCGGCGCCGAGAGCGATCGCCTCGTTTCCCGTCATGAGCAAGCGGCGCTCCTTGTCTCCTGCGGGAAAACCGAAACCGCTTCGCTTCTCGATATGCGCCTCGGCGAATCCGATTCCGTTTTCCAGGGCGCGGAGATTGTGTTCGAGAATGGCCTTGCTCTTCTTGGCGAACTTCTCGGCGAGAAAGTCCTCGACGCTCTTGCGCGGAATACCCAGCAGATGCGACAGCACTCCCAGCACGACGATGTTTTTGCTGATGCGGCTGCCGATCTCGCGCACGGCGATCCGCTCGAAGGGGACTTTGTGGATCGTCGGGGCCAAATCGCTCTCGGGCAGATCGCACTCCGCTTCACAGAGGAGGGTGCCGTTGTTTTTCAGGTCCGGTAAATTCTCTTCCAGCGCATACTGGTTCAGGGCCACCAGGCAATCGACCTTTTCGCCGTGGTAGGAAATTTGTTCGTCGCTGAGTCTCAGCTGCATCATGCACGGGCCGCCTTTGATCTCGGCGGGAAAAGTTCTAAACGTCACCAGGTGGAGCCCTTCGCGCGCCGCAATGCGCGCGACCGTCTCGCCGATCGTGATCACGCCTTCGCCCGACTCGCCGGCGATCCGCAAGGTGAAATCATGCATGGCCGATGCTCTCCTCGCCGTCGATGCCATTGGCCTCCAGCACCGGCTTCCAGAACGACCAGCGCGCGTCGAGCAGATTCTGCACGCGAGCGACCATCTCGGGAAATCGCCGCATACCGGCGAACCGCTCCTGGAGCTCGAGATAGTCGGACACCGGAGCGATTTTTTTCGGCACGTGATTCAGCGTGAATAGCACGGTGTTGGTGCCGCGCTCGCGCTCGGCTTCGTAAAGAATCCACGCGCGGCTTGCGAGCGCGAGCTGGGTGATCTCGTGAAAAACATCGGTCTCGCTCTTCCAGCCTTCCGGGCAGACGGAGAAAATCTCCACGACCGACGGCCCTTCGATGGCCGCGGCTTTCTGAACTTTCAGCATCAAGTCGCGGTGGTAGAGCGGCGTGGCGGTAGCGACGTACGACACGCCCGCGGCGAGCGCGAGATCGGGAAGGAACTGCGGCGTGCGCTGGTTGCCGCGGATCTCCTTGCCGAACGGCGTCGTCGAAGTGGCCGTTCCGTACGGCGTCGCGCCGGAGCCTTGCACGCCGGTGTTCATGTAGGCCTGATTGTTGAGGCAGATGTAAACGCCGTTCTCGCCGCGCGCGATCCACGCGAGCAGCGCCTGCAATCCGATATCGTAGGTTCCGCCGTCGCCCGCGATGCCGACGTTGGTGAACGCCTCCGGCGAAACCGCTCCGGCGCGGCCGAGCGCGTTCAGCACCGCGATGTTGCCGGAGAGCGTCGCGCCGGTATTCGGAAAATTATTGTGATCGACCGAGACGTCGCCCCAGCAGGAAGTATTCTGCGTCGTGATGACTTCGTTGCAGCCGGTGCCGATGCTCGCGACGACGTGCTTGCCCATGAGCTTCAATGCGCGCAAGACCTGATTCGTTCCCACGACCATGCCGCAGCCGGTACAGCCCTGATGACCGGAAGTGAGGCCGGTCGTCGGGATCGCGCCGTAGTCCGCGATCTCCCGCACGGGCTCCGGCAGGAGGAAACTATAAGGAGTCGTGCCGATCTCACGGTTGAAGAGAACGCGAAACATCAGCGCACCTCCTCCAGCTCCGATGGCCAGGCGGTTTGGAAGTGCTCCTCGGGGCGCCAGTCGAGAAACTCCTGCGTGACGGCGAGCTTCGTCTCCCGCTTCGGCTTCTTCGCCGATTGATCGGTGCATTCGGCAAAGCCGAGACGGATCGCTTCCATGCTCTTCTCTTTCGGCTTCGGGACATTCTTTTCGTAGTAGGCGAGCGCCTTTTCGAA
>JBGPTS010000231.1:0-4423 GCA_041490745.1 Binatia bacterium
CTGGCGGTAAGCTCGCGGAGCATATCACCCAACTTCGGCCGCCACTCGTGCATCGCCGGCGTGCCGCCTTTGGTGTGCACCGCCCACTTGGGCGCGTCGCCGCCGAGCGCCTCGGCCAATTGCTTCGGACCGTCGGCGAGCAGATTCCCGAGCCATCCTTCGCGCCGCGCCGCCATGTTCAATAACTTCTCGATCGCCTCGACGTTGCCCCATTCCAATCGGAGGCCGTTCGTCCGGTCCGGACCGAGCAAGCCTTTCTCCCACGCTTCGAACGCCACGCCGGCGCCGCAGGAGAAATGGCTGCACTCGATGCCGAGATCGTTGATCTTCTCAGACAGATACAAAGCCGCGTTGCCTTTGACGCCGAGGTTGAAAAACGCGTCGAGCCATTCGCCACCGGCGTTGAAGCGTACCGCGGTCCCTTTATACGGACCGTCGCCGAGCGTCGCGTCCCATGGGCAGAGCCGCTGGCATTGAAAGCACGGGCGCAAAGTAACATCGTTCTTGTCGAAGCCGGCGATATGCTCGGGAACGAGTTCCGTGCTGCGCCAGTTTAAATTATTCAGCGCGCCCCACGACTCGCCGTGGCCGTACTTGGTTTTCTTTTTCTTTACGTCGTGCACTTGCAGAATCGCGCGCCAGCGCATGCCTGCCTCGACGAGCTTCGCCTTGTCGCGGACCGTCGGACGCGCCGTGCCGCTGACGACGATCGCTTTCAGCTTTTTCGAGCCGAAGACGGCGCCGCCGCTGTGCGCGGCGAAATGGTTGTAATCGTTCGCGAGCATCGCCGCGTGATTTAAATTCTCGCCGGCGGGACCGATGCAGAGAATCTTTGCGTCTCTGACGCCGACTTCTTCGCGCAGCCGGTCTTCGGTCGCGCGCGTTCCCAATCCCCAGACGCGGCTCGCATCGCGCAGCTCCGCCCCGCCTTCGCGGATATATAAATAGGTGGGACGCGCCGCCGCGCCGCTTATAATGATGCCGTCGTATCCTGCGGCTTTCAGATACGTTCCCCAAAAGCCGCTGGTTGCGCCGCGCCCCAGCGAATAATTTGTCAGCGGGCTTAAATAGACCGCAGTCATCTTGGTGCCGCCCGGCGTGAAACCGTTGCCGGTGAGCGGGCCGGTCATGATGACGACGCGATTCTCCGGACCGAACGGCTTGGCGTCGAGCGGCAGCTCTTTGAGCAATATATAGGTGGCGAGCGCCTGGCCGCCGACGAGCTTCTCGAGCAGATCGGATTCGGGAAGATTTTCGTCGCTGAGCGCGCCGGACGTGAGATCGACGCGGAGAATCTTCCCCATGTAGCCGCCGGGGAGGGGAGTCTTGCGCGTTTGGGGAAAGAGACTATTCATGGCACGCGAGGAGAAAATAAGAGAACCAGAGGTTGCCGTCAAGAGCAAGCAAAACTTGTGGGGAGAGATCCTTCACTTCGTTCAGGATGACAGACTATGACAGGTTCTCGAATGTCATTCTGAGCCCTTCGACTGCGCTCAGGATAAACTCCGCGAAGAATCTCTCCGAATTCTTTACTTGGCAGTTTACCCAGTCTAGAACGATACTCAACCTTGCCCTGAACGGTCGCTCTTACTATACTCCACCCTTGGAGCAGAAAGGAATGAGCAAAACCTTTTTCAAAGTCGTAACGCCGCGTGAGGCGCGGGAAATTCTTCTCAGGGTCGCGCCGGTCGGAGCCGAAACGGTCGAAACGGTCCGCGCCCGCGGCCGTGTTCTGGCCGAAGATCTCTCTTCACAGGTCGATCTGCCGCATTTTCATCGTGCGGCGATGGACGGCTACGCCGTGATCGCCAAAGACACGTTCGGCGCGAGCGCGAGCCAGCCGGCCTATTTAAAGCTCGCCGGAACCGTCGAAATGGGCAAAGAGGCGACGCGGCAACTCAACAAAGGCGAGGCGATGCGCATCTCGACCGGCGGCATGTTGCCGCCGGGAAGCGACGGCGTCGTGATGGTCGAATACACCGAGGAGGCCGGCGCGGAGACGGTGGAGGTCCATCGCGCGGTTTCGCCGTGGCAGAACGTCATCCAGATCGGCGACGACATTCAAAAAGGCGCGCCGGTTTTTCCCCGCGGCCGGCGCTTGAAGGCGCACGATCTCGGCGCGCTCACCGGCATCGGACTCTCCGTCCTGCCGGTTTACAAAAAACCGCGCGTCGTGTTGATTTCCACCGGCGACGAGATCGTCGAAGCCGAGCGCGAGCCGCTTCCCGGCCAGGTGCGCAATATTAACCAGCACTCGCTCGCCGGTCTCATCGACGAGTGCGGCGCTGAGTTGAAAGATTTCGGCGTGATTCGCGACGACCACGACGCGCTCAGAGACGCGCTCGCGCGGGCGCTCGTCTGGGGCGATCTCGTACTTCTCTCCGGCGGCAGCTCGATGGGCGCCAAAGACATCGCGCTCGACGTGATTCTCTCCTTTCCGCAAGCTGAAATGATCTTCCACGGAATTTCCATCAGCCCCGGCAAGCCGACGATCTTCGCCCGCGCCGGCGGCAAGCCGGTGTTGGGGCTTCCCGGCTATCCGGTCTCGGCTCTCGTCATCTTCGAGCTGTTCGCCGCGCCGCTCATCCGCGCGCTCGGCGGCGAAGATGCGACTTCGGCGTGCGAGTTCAAAAAAACCGCGCGCGCGATTCTCAAAACCAACGTCGCGTCGCAGGCCGGCCGCGAGGATTACGTGCGCGTTTGTCTGGAAAAAATCGACGGCAAGCTCTATGCCCGGCCGCTGCCGAGCAAGTCGGGCGCGATCTTTACGCTGGTCAAAGCCGACGGGATGATTCGGATCGATCTCAATCAGGAGGGAGTGGAGCAGGGGGAGGAAGTGGAGGTCATTCTATTTTAGGGATTGAGAATTGGGGGTTAGGAATTGGGGTTTCGGAGCAACTCAAAATATTAGGAGAGATCCTTCACTTCGTTCAGGATGACATTCGCTTTTCTGTCATTCTGAGCGCAGCGAAGAATCTCTCTTTCTCGATTGTTGTTTAACCATGGCGAGAAAAAGGTATCTGAAAAAGACGCCGCTCAAAGAGGCCCGCGAGCTTTTTTTGAGCCGTGTCGATTCGCGCGCGCTGCAGCGCGAGGAAGTCCCGATCGACGAGGCGCTCCATCGCGTGACATCGGAACCGGTTTTCGCGCGCATTTCATCGCCGCACTATCACGCTGCCGCGATGGACGGCATCTGCGTGCGCGCCGAGGACACTTTCGGCGCAACCGAGTTCGCGCCGAAAAAACTTCGCCGCGTTGCAACTGATAATTTCTCAGGCGGCTTCGCCTACGTGGATACCGGCAACGCGATTCCGTTGTGGGCCAACGCCGTCGTCATGATCGAAAAGGTCCATCAGTTGGGCGACGGCGGCGTGGAGATTTTCGACTCGGTCGCGCCGTGGAATCACGTGCGGCTGGTCGGCGAGGACGTCGTCGCGACCGAGCTGCTGCTGCCGCGCGCGCACCGGCTGCGCCCTTACGATCTCGGCGCGCTGCTGGCCGCGGGCCACACGAAAGTAGCGGTGAAGGAGCGGCCGAGAGTCGCAATCATCGCGACCGGTAACGAGCTGATCGAGCCGGGAGACGAGCCCGTGCCGGGAGCGGTGATCGATTTCAATTCCACCGTGCTGGCGGCGTTTGTCCAGGAATGGGGCGGCTGTCCGGTGAAATCGCCGCGCGTCGGAGACGATCCGGCGCTGCTCGGCGCGGCGCTCAGAAACGCTTTGGAAAACAATCACGTCGCCGCGATCATCGCCGGCTCGTCCGCCGGCGAGCACGATTTCACGGCCGAGGTCATTGCGAAGGAAGGCGAGCTATTGGCGCACGGCATCGACGTGATGCCGGGAAAGCCCGCGGTGCTGGGAATCGTCTGCGGCAAACCGGTCATCGGCATTCCGGGTTATCCCGTTTCAGCGATCGTCATCGCGCGCGAGATTCTCCGTCCCGTTGTCGAAAAACTTTTGGGCGTCGGCCCGGAATCGCCGCCGACGGTGCGCGCCTTCGTGCCGAAAAAGATCGCTTCGCACTTGGGCCTGGAAGAATTCGTCCGCGTTCACCTCGGCCGCGTGGAGTCGAAGCTCATCGCCGTGCCGCTCGCGCGCGGCGCCGGAGTCATTACCACGATGGTGCACGCCGACGGGCTGATGCGGATTCCGAGCCAGTACGAAGGCATCAATGCCGGCGAGGAGCTGGAAGTGGAGTTGTTGCGTCCCGTCGAAGACGTCGAGAATACGATTCTCTGCACCGGCAGCCACGATCTAGCCATCGGCGTGCTCGAAGACCAGCTCAAGCTCAGCCGTCCTGAATGCAAAATCGCCGCGACCAACGTCGGCAGCCTCGGCGGCCTGCTCGCGCTCCAGAGGCGCGAGACACATATCGCCGGAAGCCACCTACTCGATCCCGACACTGGCGCGTACAACGTCCC
>JBGPTS010000232.1:0-4388 GCA_041490745.1 Binatia bacterium
TCCAGCGGCAAGCTCTGGTAGGAATAAAACGACGGGATCGGATTTTTGTACTTGGTAAATCCGATGTCGATCACTTTTCCATCCATGACGACCATCTTCACGTTCTGCGTCGCCCAGATGTCTTGCAGCGGATTCCCCTCGATGATCGACAGGTCCGCGACCTTGCCGCGCTCGACGCTGCCGTAATCTTTTTCCTTCCCGAAAGTTCTGGCGACGTTCAGCGTGGCGGCTTGAATCGCCGCCATCGGCGGCACGCCGGCTTCGACGTCCATCACCAGCGCTTGATGCATCAGCAGGGCCGCCATGCCGCGCGGCGGGTCCGAGCCTTCTTTCAGGATGCCGCCGGCCTGGACGAAGCGCCGGATAAATTCACTCGCTTTCTCATAGCCGATCTTCGCCTGGTCGAGCTGCTTGGGCGTGTAGCGTTTCAGTAACTTCTCATAGGCATTGTCGGTCACGACGCGGACTGCGGCAGGGAGATCGGCGTTGGGATCGTTCAAAATTTCGTTTTCTCTTTTTCTAAAGCGCTCGGCGCTCGGGGAGAGGGGACGCAGCCACTTGGCGATCGTCGGCGTCCACGCGACGCCGCGCTCCACCATCGCGCCGATCACCTGGTCGTAATTTTCGGTTTGATAATAAGCGCCGGCGAGCTCCTGATCGATCACGCCGCCGAGCCGATCCTCGGCGAGCTTGCGCCGCGCGGGGGCGTACGGGATGGAGCTATAGCCCACCGACCAGATGTGCTCGATCGAGTCGACGCCCGCGTTGCACGAGCCGACGACGTTCCAACTGTGCGCCGCCACCGGCATCTCCAGCCGGTGCGCTTCCTCGACGGCGACTTTCAACAGATCCAAGGAAAGAAACTCGTTGACCTTGAGGATGTCGCAGCCGAATTCCTTTTTCCGCTGCACCGCTTTGCGAACTTCTTCCGGCGTCGTGACGATGATGTTGTCGCGCGATGTCCGCGAGCCGAATGCGTCGTGCCCGGTGCCGACGCCGCCGATCGCGCGGCCGGTCATCCAAATTCGCGGGCCGCGGATTTTCCGCAGAGCGGTGCCCTGTTTTTGCGCGCGCGTCCACGGGCCGTCCTGGTAGAGCTCGATATTGGCGCAGGTCGTGATTCCGAGATGGAGATAAAGCTCGCCGTGGAAATCTTCGAGATGGCCGTGGCCATCGATGAAGCCGGGGAGAACGGTCTTGCCTGCGACGTCGATCACCTCGGCGCCGGCGGGAACGGCGATTTCGCCGTGCCTGCCGACGGCTGCGAACCTGCCGTTCTGAATGACGATGACGGAATTCTCGATCGGCGGCGGGCCGGCGCCGTCGATCAGTCTTCCACCCTGCACGACGAGCGGTTTGTCCGCCACGTTTTCCTTTCTCCGTTCCGACGGTTATTCCGCTTCGTGCTCGTAAACCTGCCGCCAGGCTTCGAAGCCGCCGCGCATGCTCGCGACGTTCTTGAATCCGTTTTCCAAAAAGTAAGCGACAGCGCCCAGGCTGCTGTTGCCGTGATAACAGTAAACGATTACGTCGCTCTCCTTGTCCGTGCCCGCGATGAATTCCTGCACGTTCCCGTCATGCAAATGAACGGCGCCCGGAATGTGCGCCGCCCGGTACGAGCCCGGGTCGCGTATGTCCACGAACACGCAGTCTTGCCCGTCGAATTTTTTCTTGGCTTCGTCGATTTGGATCTCGGGAACGTTCATAGCGCGTCACTTTCGTCCGAACACTTCCCGCAGGAGATCGTTGACGCGCGCCGACGGGTTGGTGCGGATTTTCTTCTCCTCCTGACCCACCACGTAAAAGAGTCCGTCGGTCGCCTTCTCGGTTACATACTGATTGACGTCGAAGGCGATGTTTTTGGCGAACGGAACACTCTGATAACGGCCGATCAAGTCGTTGTACTGTCGATTCACTCCCACGTCGTTCATCACGGTTTCCACCGAGGGACGGAAGGCGGTTTGGAGCTTCTTCGACGTCTTGGCTTTGAAATAGTCGGTGGCGGCCGTATCGCCGCCGGAGAGAATCTTTCTGGCGTCGTCGAAAGTCATCTGGCCGATGGCATCCCAAAAAATTTCCTTCGCAAAAGGCACCGCCTTCTCCGCGGCGCGGTTCATGCCCACGACGAACTCATCGATCTTTGGGCCGTAGCCGACCATCCGGAGCGGTTTTTCGATTGTCTGCAAATTCTTCGGCATAAGAATCTTGATCGCTTTGTTCATCAAGAAGCCGTCCACTGCGCCGGTCTGAACGACCGCGTTTTCCGTTCCGACTTTTAGAGCCTCCTGCAATCCCGAGCCGATTTTGACGTCGCTGAGACCGTCGCTCTTTCCGCCGCCGAGGCCCTGAAAGAGCTTGTCGAGCTGCGCCCATGCCGGATCGGTGGACACTAACAGAACCGCGACCATGGTTAGTATTCGAAACACGGCTTTCTCCTTCTTGATCTTAGCGCCCTACAATGCCCCGCGCCGATTTATTTCGCCGACTACCGACCCGCCTCTTTTGGGTAAAACCTTTTTGTCCGGCTCCAGGTAAGGCGAGAAGATCCGTCGAGGTCCCTATCTCAACCGGTATTCCGGCAAACTATTTCGGCACAAATACGAGAAAGTACTGGTACGGTAGAAACGTATGCTCCTTCTTCAGCCGGAATCCGTTGCTCTCCATCTGCTTGATCAGATCCTCGCGGGCGATTCTCATTTGGAGCGGCGGGCCGACCGGGAGTTCTTTTCTTTGGAAGTCGATCATGACGATTTCTCCGCCGGGTTTGAGCATGCGCTTCATCAGCGAGAGGTACTTCGCCTGATTTTCGATGTGGTGCCACGATTCCGAAAAGAAAAAGCGATTGACCGAGCGGTCGGGGAGCAGTGGATCGTCGGGATCGGCGAGGATGGAAACGACATTGTTTACCTTGAGCTCGCGGATGCGGCGGTTGACGTGCAGGATCATGTCCGGGCTGACGTCCACGGCGTAGACCTTGCCTTTATCGCCGACGTGGAGCGCCAGGCGAAAAGTGAAGTAGCCGGAGCCGGCTCCGATATCGGCGATGACTTCCCCCGGTTTTATTCCAAGGGCGGCCATGACTTCTTGCGGCTTTTGATAAGCGTCCCGCTTCGGATCTTCGAGCGCGCCGATGTAGGCCTTCGGATCGCTGTGAAGGCGATGCATTTCATGCTCATCGCGTTGGACGGCGTCCTGGGCCGTCGCTGAAACGGGGAGAATCAGCAGAGTGAGAAGCAGCAAGAAGATTTTCATGGTTTTTGTCCTTCGTTTGTCCAAAAGAAATCTCGGCGCTATTGGATGCGGGCCGCCTGAAGATATTGCAGATCGATAAAGCGCTCTGCGGGCGGGACGGGCGTCGGGACGACCTTGGCTTCGCCCATCAGCGCGAGCACCCGATTGAATGCTTTCAAATCCAATTCGCCTCGCTTGGGTAAAACGTTTTTGTCCGGCTCCAGGTAGGGCGCGAAGATCTCCCGCGCGGCGTCTTCGGACAGTTTCAGATATTCCATGATGAGGGTCGTCACCTCGCCGCGATTTTTTGGATTGTTGATGAACTCGTAGGCGGCGGCGAAAGCGCGCACGAACCTGACCAGCGTGTCTTTGTTCTTCTCTCCCCAGGCGCGCCGCGCCATGTCGACGTTGAAAATCAGGTCCGCTCCCGACTCATAGGTGTAACCGAGTCTTGGATAACCCTGTTTGATCGCACCGAGATCTTCCGGCTGCCCCATCGGAACGCCGGCGCACTCTCCCGACTTGACGCAGTCGAAGCGCGCTCCCGTGCCGACGATGGTCTTCGCCTGAAAGTCCGAAGCGCCGACGCCCTTGGCTTTGAGGAGCCTCACGGTCGCGAGCGTGATCGTATCGCCCGGCGTAGACAAGCCCAAAATTTTTCCCTTGAGGTCGGCGTAGCTCTTGATATCGGGTCGCACTATCAGGCTGTAGACGGGATTGGCGGTTTGAGCGACGATCGCCACCGACTCGGAGCCGTTGAGCACCGCCTGGATGAGATACGGCGTGGCGTTCCTGCCGGCGTCGATCTCGCCTTTGTCCAACGCCGCGACGATTCTGTCCGTGCCGCCTGGAATGGGAACGACGACGAGGTTGATCCCTTCGCGAACGAAGAATCCCTTGCGCTCGGCGACGGTGAGAGGCAGCGACGACAAGCTCGTGGCGGAGGCCGAATTTTGCCCATAGCGCAGCGTGATCGGCTCCGCGGCGTGGGCGGGCTCGGTAAAGCTTACCGACACGAACGCAATGACAATTCCCAGTGAACGAAACATCGTCGTGCTCGCGGGCATCATGAATTCACCTCGTGCGTCGCGCTGCTTCTCTTCTTTTTCTTTTTCTCTTCGCGGGCGGAACGCTCTAACAGGTTGCCAGGAAAGGCA
>JBGPTS010000233.1:0-4213 GCA_041490745.1 Binatia bacterium
AATTGATGAGATACGCCGTCGGCTTCATTGCCGCGAACGCGGCGCGGCCGAACATCTTTCGCGTCTGCGAAGTCAGCGGCGCGTGCAGGCTGATGAAGTCGGAAGTGCGGATCAATTCATCAAGCGAGGCGAGTTTCACTGCCAGTTGGTGCGCGATCTTTGGATCGAGATAGGGATCGACCGCTTGCACGTTCAGTTTGAGTCCCTGCGCGCGCGGCGCGACTTGCCGTCCGACGTGGCCGAGGCCGACGATACCGAGAGTTTTTCCCGCGATGCGCGAGACCTGCCCCCGATAGGCGTGCAGCTCGGCGGTGTGACGGCGCCAGCGGCCCTCGCGCACGTACTGGTTCATGCGCGCGAGCTTGCGCGAGACGGCGATCAAAAGGCCGATCGTCTGCTCCGAGACTTCGATCGAGTTGCAGCCGGCGGCGTTGCAAATTTTTATGCCGAAATCCGCCGCGGCTCGAAGATCCATTCTATCCACGCCGACTCCGGTGCGGCACACCACCTTGCAGCGCTTGAGCTGGGCGATGATCTCGCGCGTGAAGGGAACCGAGCCGTGCATGATAATTCCGTCCGCATCGCGGCCGGCCTCGGCGACTTCGGCTTCGCTTCGCGGATTGGCGATCACGATCTCCGCGTCGATTTCGGCGAGGATCGGCTTGATCAGACTTACCGGCACGTCGTTGCTGCCGAAGTACTTTACGCGAAACTTAGCCATTCTCCCTCCCAGGCCGCTGAAAAAGGCCCATCTACTTCGTTCCGCTCGGCCCGCTTCGCGTCAACGTACTAAAAAAGTACGCCTCCGCTCGCGGGCCTTCGCGCGCCTTGTATCTGGACCTTTTTGATCGGCCTGAAGAACCCAGTTGTTAAAGACTCGGCTACGCCCCCAGCCCGTACAACCGCACCGGGTTGTCCCACAAAATTTTCCGCCGCGCGCCGGCGGACAATTTTTCATTCGCGCTGAGCGCGCCGATCGTGAGATCGGGAAATTTGCCGATCGCGTCGCTGTGAGGATAATCCGTCGCGACGACCAGGCGGTCTTCGCCGACATGCTCGACGAAAACCGGCGCCATTTCTTCGCCGGCCTCCGAGCTCGCCCAGCACTGGCGCTTGAAGTAAAAACTCGGTTTTTCTTTGGTCGTGCGCGCGGAGCCGTGCGACTCGTGCTCCCAGTGCTCGTCCATCCGCTCGAGCCAGAAAGGCGCCCAGCCGCAGCCGGATTCGAGATGCGCGATTTTCAAGCGGGGAAATTTTTCCAGAACGCCGTCGCCGCAGAAATTCAGACACGCGAGCATCTGCTCCAGCGGATGGCAGGCGACGTGGCGGCCGAATTCGCTGTAGCGATCCGAGCCGGCCTGGGGCAATATCGTGCGCGCCCCCTCGTGCACGCAGACCGTCACGCCCAGGTCCGACGCGGCTTCGTAGATCGGAAAGTAATCCGGGCTGGCGAACGTACGGCCGCAAAATTTATTCGGGCGCCAGAAAATTCCCACCAGCCCCAATCTTTCCCGCGCGTATTTAAGCTCGGCGAGGGCACGCGCGGGATCTTGCAGCGGGATCAGCATCACGCCGTAAAGCCGCTTGCGATCGTAGGCGCAGTACTCCGAGAGCCAGGTGTTGTAGGCGCGGCAGATCGCGGCGCTGAGTTCCGGGTCGATGTCGTCGCGCCACATAATATACAGGCCGATGGTCGGGAAGAGCACGCTCGCGTCGATGCCTTCGCGGTCCATGTCGCGCAGGTTCGATGCCGGGTCGAACTTGTTCGCGTAGGCGTCGGCGAAACATTCGCGCCAGCGCTGCGATGAAGAAAAAATGTAGCCGTGGTCCTCCATCGACCGCCCCGGTCTCAACGCGGAGTCGGACACCGGCTTGCCGTCAACCTCGCGGACGGTTTGGTTGGGCCCTGCGAGGCGCACGCGCCCTTTGAATTTTTCGGGCAAATATTTTTGATACAAGTCCGACGGCTCGAGCACATGCCGGTCGGCGTCGATGACTTTAAATCCGTCTTTCATATCATGCCTCCGCGTGTAAGAAATAGGCCGAGTTCATGCCGCGAGTCAAGGCAAACGGTCTGTCAAAAGATGGGCGACCGGCTTCTTCTTGACTCTTAGTCAATCCATCTAATAATCTCCTCGATACAGACATCCATGAAAAGTTCGAGTTTCTCCAGCTCCGTCGAGAATCGCTACTTCGAAGATTACGTCGTCGATTCGGTGCACGAGTTCGGTCCGATCGCCGTCGAGCTGGACGAGGTCGTCAGTTTCGGCAAACGCTTCGTGCCGCTTGCGTATCACACCGACCCGGAGGCGGCGAAGGCGAGCATTTACGGCGGCCTCATCGCCAGCGGCTGGCACACCGCGGGCCTGATGATGCGGCTCTACACCGATAACTATCTTTCGAAGGTCGCGAACCTCGGCTCGCCCGGTGTCGATGAGCTGCGCTGGGACAAGCCGGTCTATCCCGGCGACGAACTCTCGATTCGCGTGACGGTTTTGGAAACCCGGCGGTCGCAGTCGAAGCCCGATCGTGGTATCGTTCGTTCATTCGTCGAGGTGCTGAACCAGAAGCGCGACGTGGCGATGAGTTTAAAGATGGTGAATTTCGTGAGGAGCCGTGAGACGAGCCGTGCGTAAGTTTTGTATCTACACGGCCTCCATTCTGTTTCTGGGAATTTCGTCGCTTGGAGTGGCTCAGAATTCTTCTCCTCCCGCGCAGCGCGCCCGGCTCGACGAGATTCAACAATTACTCAAGGACGACGTGCCGCGCATCCTTTGTCTCACCGAGAGCTACGCGACCGGCGCGCAGCCCTCGGACGCGGCTTTCGGTAAACTTGCGGTGAACGGTTTTCATTCCGTTCTGAACCTGCGCACCGCGGAAGAGGGCGTCGACCTCGAAAAAGAACGAAAGCTGGTAACGAATGCCGGCATGCGTTATTTCAGCATTCCGGTCGTCTCCAGCGCGCCGCGCGCCGAACAGGCGGACGAATTCATCCGCGTCGTGAGGGAAAAGTCGAATCACCCGATGCTGATCCATTGCGCGAGCGCCAACCGGGTCGGCGCGTTCATGATGATCTACCGGACGGTCGAACACGGCTGGAGCGAGAAGGCGGCGTTGGATGAGGCGGTGAAGATCGGTTTGAGCAGCGAGGGCTTGAAAAAATTCGCGCAGGATTACATCGCGCAGAAAAAGATTGTTCGCTAGCCATGGCTTCCACCGAGCCTATCATCGACGTGCACCATCACTTCATGCCGCCGGTTCTCTTCGACCGGCTGGCCGCGCAGGCCGGCGGGCGGCGCATTGTCACCAACGAAATCAGCTTGACGCTCAATCCGTCGCGCAAGGACCTCGACGCGCATCTCAAAGTCATGGACGAAGCCGGCGTGAAGACAGCGGTGCTGACCGATCAGGTCCAGGTGATGGGCGCGGAGGTCGCGCGCATGCTGAACGACGGCATCGCCGAAGTCCAGCGCAAATATCCCGATCGCTTCCTCGGCGCGGTGCATTTGCCGATTCACGAACCGAAAGCCGCCGAGCGTGAATTGTCCCGCGGCATCGACGAGCTGGGTCTTCGCGCCGTCGCGCTGCTCGCATGCCATCTCGACGTGCAGCTCGACAACCCGGTGATGAATCCGCTTTTCGAACGGATACAGCGCGAAAATCTGCCCATCGTCATTCACCCTCAATCGAAGCCCACCGGCTCGGAGACGATTTATAATCTCGACCGCTGCGTCTTCCGGCCGTTCGAAACGACGCAGGCGATCGTGCGCGTGATGGCGAGCGTGCTGCCGCGCTTTCCGGGACTCCGCTTCGTCATGCCGCATCTCGGCGGCGGCGCGTCGTCGCTCAAGGGCAGGATGATGGCGTTCTTCGAGCCGGAGGACGCGAACGTTCCCGCCGAGCTGAAGGGATACTTGAAGACGCAAGCGGAGCAGAAGCGCCTCGGGCTCGCGGAGCGCTTTGAGAAACTTTTTCGTTCGCTCTATTTCGACACCGCCGGAACCGGCGCGTGGCGGCCGGCGATGGAGGCGGCGTTTAACATGACTTCGCCCGAGCGCATCATGTTCGGCACCGACTATCCGCTCGAATGCAAAACCGCCGCGAATATCATCGAATCGCTGGAGATGGTCCGGGAGTCGGCGCGCTCGGCCGAAGATCGCGCGGCGATGTTGGGCGGCACCGCGGCGCGGCTCTTCAAATTGTGATCATGAGG
>JBGPTS010000234.1:0-4161 GCA_041490745.1 Binatia bacterium
AGCCGCGACACCGTGGTGAAATTTTTGCGCGCGTTCAGCCAGGGACTCAACCGCCTGAGAAACGACAAAGAATTCAGTCTCAAGGTGCTGGCCAAATATACCCGGGTTAGAGATCCGGAAATTCTCGGCGAGCTGTATCAAGTTTACGGCGTGCGCCACACGGGCGATCCGGTCTCGTACGTCCGCCCGGAAGGCGTGGAGCGGATTCTCAAAACCATCGAGTCGAAAGAAGCCCGCGAGGCCAAGCCCGGCGATTTCATCGACAACACTCTCTTGAAAGAAATCGAGCAGAGCGGTTTCTTCGGTAAGCTCCGTCAATAGATGCTCGCATGAAAGTGGTCGTCACGGGAGGCGCCGGCCGGCTCGGCCGATACGCGATCGAAGAATTGCTGGAGCACGGCTTCGACGTTCTCTCCACCGACACCGCTCGGCCCGAGACGAATCTCTGCCGCTTTGTCGCCGCCGATCTCGCCAACGAGGAGGCGCTGCAAGGAATTTTTACCGGCACCGATGCCGTCGTGCATCTGGCGCGGCGGCGATTTCCTTACACGGAGAAAGGCTTCGATCCGGCGAGCGGAACGTGGAAGACCCCGGACGTTTCCGGGGACGCGCGGCGCTTTAACGACAACACGGCTATGACCTACAACGTTCTTTCCGCCGCGCTCGCCGCCGGCGTAAAAAAAATCGTCTGCGGCTCGAGCCTGGCGGTGTACGGCTTTTTTTATTTTTCGACGGATGTCTCTCCCGACTACTTGCCCGTCGATGAAAATCACCCAAGGCGGCCACAGGACCCGTACGGATTGTCGAAGCTTGTCGCCGAAAAAATGTGCGACTCTTTCTGCCGCAAAGCCGGCGTGCAGATAGCGAGTCTCCGTTTTTCCGGAATCTACGCCGCAGAGAACGCCGGCGTCCTCGCCGAGCGGAAAAAAAATCCTACCATTCGCGGCACCGGAGCGCTGTGGAGCTACGTCGATTTTCGCGACGCCGCCGTTGCATGCCGGCTCGCCTTGCAAGCGAATTTCGCCGGACACGAGGCGTTCAACGTCTGCGCGCCGACGACGATCATGGATGAGCCAACCGACGGGCTGGTCCGCCGTTACCTGCCTAAAGTGAAGCGCGTCACCGCCGGTCCTGAGCCCAACTGGTGCGGCTACGAAACACGCAAAGCGGAGACGGTTCTGGGCTTCACGGCGCGGCATCTGTTTAAAAACGGAACTTTGCAGTAATCACGGGAGGAAACGAATGCAATCGCAAAGCGGATACGAGCCAAAGACTTACGGCGCAACTTCCTTCGACCAGTTTCTCGACTGGGAAGGAATTCCCGTCATCAGAAATTTCGTCGTCGACGATATCAGAAAGACCGAGCTGGCCCCCTGGCGCCGGCGCGGCGGTTTGGGCTGCTACATTATTTTGGGCCATCCCAAGGAGCCGCCCAACTCGGCGGCCTACGTCTGCGAGATTCCGCCGGGCGAAAGCTTGAAGCCGCAAAAGCAAATGTTAGAAGAGATGATCTACGTCTTGAAAGGCCGCGGCGCGACCAGCGTGTGGCTCGACAACGGGAAGAAGCAGACCTTCGAGTGGCAGGAGCGCTCGATGTTTTCGATTCCGCTGAACACCTGGCACCAGCACTTCAACGGCCAGGGAAACGAGACCGTGCGCTACATCGGCTACACCAATGCGCCGTCGGTCTTCAACTTGTACCACAACTACGATTTCGTCTTTAACAATCCCTATCAATTTACCGATCGCTATCACGGCGAGGAAGATTACTTCAGCGGCAAGGGCGTGGCGCTCCCCGACCGGCGCGTCTGGGACACGAGCTTTATCGCCGACATCGAGAAGCTCCGGTTTCACGACTGGACGAAAAAAGGCCCGGGAGCGACCAACGTCGAGCTGGAGTTCTGCGACAACATCATCTCGGCGCACATCACCCGCTCGCCGATCGGCGCGTACAAGAAGGCGCACCGCCACGGCCTCGGCGCCGATATTCTGGTCCTCGAAGGCAAGGGTTACTCGCTCATGTGGCTCGAGGGAACGGAGATGGAACGCTACGACTGGGGCCCGTTCAGCATGTTTTCGCCGCCGCACATGTGGTTTCACCAGCACTTCAACACGGCCAAGGAGCCGCTCAAGATGCTCGCTTTCAAGCCGTTCGGGCAGAAGTTTCAGGTCATGGACTATGATAGGCTTTTCGTCAGCACCGCGGGCGGCGGCCATATGATCGAGCTCGAAGACGAAGATCCCAAGGTCCGCCGCATGTTCGAAGACGAAATCAAAAAAGACGGCATCGCGCTCAACATGCCGCCGGTCAAATACCGGCGCTGAAAGGAGTCCCCATGCGCGCGCGCACGATTTGTTTTTTATTGCTGGCGCTTCTTTTACTTCCCCGACCGTCTCACTCGCTGGAGCGGGTCATCCTCGGCTACAGCGGCGTCGGCTCGGGCGAGGAGGTCCATCATCTGGCCAAGCAGTTGGGAATTTTTAAAAAGTACGGCCTCGACGTGGAGATCGTTTACATCCCGGGCGGCTCGACGGTCGTCCAGGCGATGGTCGCCGGCGACGTTCAGTTCGGCCGCGGCTCTGCGAGCGAGGTCGTGAGCGCCCACCTCGCGGGCTTTCCGCTAAAAATAATTTCCTCGCTGATCAACAAATTCGTCTACAGCTTCGTCACTCCGCCGTCGATCGCCAAGCCGCAAGACCTCAAGGGAAAGACCGTCGCCGTCAGCCGCTTCGGCTCGGGATCGGATTTTATCACCCGTCTGGCGCTCAGGTCGTGGGGGCTCGATCCGGTCAAAGACGTCACGATTCTCCAGGTCGGAAACTCTCCCGACCGGCTGGCCGCGATCGCGAGCGGCAAAGTTTACGGATCGATTCTCTCGCTCTCGCAGACACCGCGCGCGAAGAAACTGGGACTCAGAGTTTTGGCCGATCTCTCTCAGATCGACGCCGAATATCCGCAGGGAGTGCTTTACGTTTCGGCGGCGTTAATCGAAAAGCGGCCCGATCTGATCCGCGAGTTTTTGAAAGCCTACGTCGAAGGAATCCGGCAGTTCAAGACCAACCTGCCGGCGGCCTACAACGTGATCGAGAAAAATACCGGGCTAAAAGATAAAGGCGAGATCGAAGAGTACCACACGATCCTGACCAAGAATTTTCTCCTCAGCAATCCGATGCCGACCATTGCCGGGATCAAGACCGTCCTCGACGATCTCGGAACGAAAATCCCAAAAATCCGCGAGTTGAAGCCGGAAGACTTGATCGACACCCGCTTCCTGCGCGAGTTGAGCGCCAGCGGTTTTATAAAATAACTCAGGAAGCGTAGAGAGCGTCGATAAAGCCGCTATCGTCGATCTCTCTCAGATAGTGAAGGTCCCAGGGCTCCATCGGCGAGATGTTCCCCATGTTGGGATCGTGCGCCGCGTCGAGCTCGAAGACGTTTTGGATCGCGGCCGGAAGCGGATAAGGCTTGGCCAACAGCAGCTTCGCCCACTCTCTCTGGAGATGCACGTAGTAGGCCTCGTCGGTGAGCGTGTAGCGGCGCGATAAATTTTTCTGCAGGATCTTCGCCACCTCCGCCGGCTTGGTCTTGAAAAAATGGATCGCGTCGATGAGCGCCTTGAGAAACTGGATCACGGTTTCGCGGTTGCCGCGGATGTAGTCGGTCGTGGTCAAAATCGTCGTGTTGTGAATCACCGGCCGGTCCGGCAGGTCGAGGATCTTGAGCCCGCGATTTTTTCCATAGAGGTCGAAGGGCATGTCGACTAAAGCCGCGCTCGCCTCGCCCGCGACGACCTGATCCACATACGAGCACAAGTTTCCCGACATGCTGAGAATCGGCTCGATGCGAATCTCGTCGTTTTGAAAGCCAAACTGCTTGAGGATCGTCGTGAAATTTCCTACCACACACGGCGCCTTGGAGTGGCAGACGATTTTCTTGCCGCGCAGCTCCTGAATGCCGCCGATCTCCGGAGCAACCACCAGACGGTCGTCCCAGCGGTTTTGCGTCTGCGCCAGATAGACGAGCCGCTTCTCCCCGCGCGAGCGGGCGCGGTAGGTCTCGTGATGCAGTCCGCTGACGAAATCGATTTCGCCGGCGAAGATCAGGCTCGTCCGGTGCGCCATCGTCGGCGCCCTCGCTCCGCCCACCACCTCGAGCTCGAT
>JBGPTS010000235.1:0-4109 GCA_041490745.1 Binatia bacterium
AATGGAGGGTCGGCCATGAATTCAGCCTATCGCGTCTTCGCCTACTTCGGTTTGTTTTCGATCTTCGGCGCGATACTCTACGGCTTCGAGTACGACGAAAGCGCGCCGGCGGGAAATCTCGCTTTCAATCTTTTGCTCTACGCCGTTTTCATCACGCCGCACCTGGTCATGACGCGCGCGTGGTTCAAGCAGGCGCTCTGGGGCAATCCCGCCGGGACTCCGACCGAGCGGCGCGTCTATATCACGGTCACGGTGGTTCTGTGGCTTGCCGTTGTCATCCTGCACGAGCCGGCGCCCGGCGTCGAGCTGGCCCTCGCCGGTTGGATCCGCTTCGCCGGCTGCGTGTTTTTTCTCTGGGCGTTTTTCAGCTTCTTCGAGGGCGCGACCATGAACATGGTTGACGGCCTGCTCGGCGTGCCGGGTTCCGTGAGCGCTTACTCGCACGGTCCCGAGACGCCGCTCTTCACCGAAGGCGCATACGCGCGCGTGCGCCACCCGCAGTACCGCGCGTTTATTTTAGCGGCGCTCGCCTCGCTGCTCATTCATCCGAACATGGGCCAATTGTTCTGGGTGCTAATTTTGTCCGGGACTTTTCTCGCGTTCATCCCTGTCGAAGAGGCGCAGCTCCTCCGCGCCCGCGGCGACGATTACCGGAGCTACGTGGAGCGGACGCCGTGGAGGCTGTTCCAAGGATTCTGGTAACGGCCGGTGAAAAAGTCCATGGGCTTCGTTGCGCTTGGATCGCTTCGCTCGACGTACTGAAAGGAGTACGCCTGCGCTCGCGATCCGGCGCGCGCCTCGTCTCTGGACCTTTTTGACCGGCCTAGAAGCAAGACGGCTTAGGAAATTAAAACAATGGCGGAAAAAATCGTTTCCATGCATGCGGCTTATAAGAGCGGCAAGGAGATCGTCGACGGTTTTCTCGCCCGGCCGAACGTGAACGCGCCGGGGAGCGCGATCGTCCTGATTCACGGCTACCGCGGCGTGGACGACGGCCAGCGCGCCGTCACGCGCCGGTTCGCCAAGGAAGGCTTCGTCGCGCTGTCGCCCGACCTCTTCCACGGAAAAATTTATTCCACACCCGAGAGCTGCGCGCTGGCGAAAACTTCGCTGGATGTTTCTCGCGCCGTTGAGAAAGTCGGCGACAGCGTCGCCTATCTACGGCGCCTGCCGTGGGTCGGCAAAAAGAAAATCGCGCTGATGGGATTCTGCATGGGCGGGGGCCTGGCGCTCTACGCCCTTGCCAAGTCCAGGGCATTTGCCGCCGGCGTCATTTATTACCAGAGCCTCTTTCCCGACCCGGATGAATTGCGCGGCATCCGCGCGCCGCTCCAATGTCACTACGGGACCGAGGACGCCAACACCACCGCGGCCGAAATCGAAATGTTCCGCGCGGCGCTTGACCGCTACGGCAAGAAATACGAGATCCACATGTACGACGGCGCGGGCCACGCCTTTCTCAACAATCCGCAAGGCCGGAGCGAAGCGAACCGCAGAGCAGCGGACGAATCGGTGGCGAAAACGACGAAGTGGCTGAAGAAGGAGCTATCCTAGCGGCCGCCGCCGTCGTCGATCAACGGCAACAACCCCGCGAGCGTCCGCACGCGCGGGAAAGAATTCGACTTGACGCGCGATTTTCGATCCAACAGCACGCCGATGAGCCCGGCGTTCGCCGCGCCGGCCGCGTCTTTGTCCAAGCTGTCGCCGACGTGAATCGCTTCGTTCGGCGTCGTGCCATCCAGCGCGAGCGCGCGAAGAAAAATTTCCCGCGCCGGCTTGGCGAATCCGGCGCGGCTCGAGATCGTAATGGATTTGAACCGGGACGAGACGCCGAGTCCCGCCAGTATCTCGAAGAGGCGCGAATCGAAATTGGAAATCACCGCCAGCGCGAGCGCGCGTTTTTTGAGCGCGTCGAGCGTCTCCAGAGTTTCCGGATATAGCGCCCAGGAATCCGCCCGCCCGAAGTAAGCGAACAGCTCGGTAAAATAGTCGTCGAAGCGCGCAAAGCGGCCGTAAGGCTCGAATACGCGGCGCACCACTTCCTTCCACCAGGCGCGCTCCAAAGTTTTTACTTTGTCCGATGCGGCGTCGGGAAAAGCGAGTGGCGGCGCGGAGGAAAAGCACACGTGAAACCGCGCCGCAATCTCGGTCGCCGAAACTTCCATGCCGTAGCCTTTGGCCGTCAGCGCGTAACTCTCGCCGACCGGCCGCACGGGCCGCATGAGCGTCCCGGCGGCGTCGAAGAAAATGGTTGTAATCATAAGCAGCTATCAGCTTTCAGCGGTCTCCGCCCGAGGCGGATCAGCCTCAGGCTGAAGCAATCAGCAGTCAGCAAAAAAACAAACCCGAATTAGCTGAAAGCTGACAGCTTCCCTGCTGAAAGCTTTCTTGAATCTCCGCCATCTTCCATATAATCTGAGAGGATGCAAGGCAAGGACGCGCTCGTTATTATCGACGTGCAGAACGATTTCTGCGCCGGCGGCGCGCTTGCGGTCGCGGACGGCGATCAAGTCGTTCCCGCGCTCAACCGTTACATCGAACGGTTTAAAAAGTCGGCGCTTCCGATTTTCGCCACGCGCGATTGGCACCCAGAAAAAACGAAACACTTCAAGGCTTACGGCGGCCTGTGGCCGGTGCATTGCCTTCAAGGGACCCGGGGCGCGGAGTTCCGCTCCGACCTGCGCCTGCCTGCGAGCGCGGTCGTCGTCTCCACGGGCATGGGCGCGGACGAAGAGGGTTACTCCGGATTCGACGGGCGCGACGAGCGCGGCGTCACGCTGGCGGAGCTTTTACGCGCGTGCGGCGTCGAGCGGATTTTTGTCGGCGGCCTTGCGACCGATTATTGCGTCAAGCAGACCGTGCTCGACGGTTTCAAGCAGGGCTTCAAAGTCGTATTGCTCGAAGACGCTTCACGCGCGGTGAATCTCCAACCCGGCGACGGGGCGCGAGCGATCGAGGAGATGGTCCGCGCCGGCGCGAAGAAAATCGCCGAGGTCGAAAATCTTTCGAATGAATAAGCCCCGTGGCGGAAAGCATGTGAACGATGGCGAGTGAAAACCATTTTTTTACGGAACTCGAGACCGCGGAGCGGGCGGCGCGGGAAGCCGGCAAGATCATCATGGGTTATTTCGGCAAGGAATACGCGATCGAGCAGAAGAGCAAAAACAATCCGGTGACCACGGCGGACCTCGAAGCGAATCGGAAGATTCAAGAAATTCTCCTCGGCCGTTATCCGGCGGACGGCTGGCTGTCGGAGGAGAGCAAGGACGATCTCGTGCGGCTCAAGGCCGCGCGCGTCTGGATCATCGATCCGATCGACGGCACGAGGGAGTTCATCGAGGGCATCAAGCAGTTCACCGTGTCGATCGGTCTCGCCGTAGAGGGGCGGCCGGTGGTCGGCGTGGTTTACAATCCGGCCGAAGAGAAACTCTACAAAGGGGCCAGGGGTTTCGGCGCGACGCTCAACGATCGTCCCATCCGCGTCTCGCAGCGCGAGCAGGTCGCAGGCGCGGCGTTGATCGTCAGCCGTTCCGAGCCGCGCAAGAGATTTCAGCCGTTCGAAGAGATGTGCGGCGTCAAGCAGGTCGGCAGCATCGCGTATCGCCTGGCGCTCATCGGCGGCGCCGAGGGCGACGCCATGCTCACGTTCCGCGCGCTGCACGAGTGGGACGTCTGCGGCGGTGTGGCGGTCGTCGAAGGAGCGGGCGGCGTCGTGATCGACGGCGAGGGCGCCAATATTAAATTCAACCGGGCCGATGGTCTCTGCCGCGGCATGGTCGCGGCCAACGCGGGGCTCGCCCGGACGCTGCACGGCATGCTCGCCAAGGCGCTCGCCGAAAATTTCTGATCGCCTATGAAGCGGTGCGTTTATTGCGGCGATCGCAGCGGTCTCTGGTCGAAGATTTGCGGCGATTGCAAAAAGCTCCTCGCGCGCGTCGGCGAGCTGAGGGGTCGCGCCGGCTACGGCGAATTCCTGGACGGTCTGGAACAAACCGGAGTGTCCAAGGAAAAGATCGTCGTCTTTCTCACGGCCGACCCGGAGGGCAAGGGCAGCGTCCAGGATCGGGTCACGGCCGAGATGGCGAGCGAGTTGATGAAGATGATGGGAC
>JBGPTS010000236.1:0-4017 GCA_041490745.1 Binatia bacterium
CTGTTCGGCGCGCTCTTCGCGCTGATCTTTCTCAAAGAAGAGCTCCAACCTCTGGTCCTGGCGGGCACCGTCCTGGTCGTCGCCGGAAGTTGTTTCATCACCTGGCAGCGGGACGCCGGTCCTTCCGTGGGCCGTTGGTGGTACGCCCTTTTTCCTCTTACGGCCGCAATCATTTCGGGGCTGATCCAACCGGTCGTTCGCTACGGGCTGAGCTTCTCGCACTACCCGCTTTTCTTCACCGCGCTGGTCGGCGCGACCTCGCTCTCGGTCAACCTCGCCTCCCTGCCTGTCATCAAAAGATTCCAGCGCCCCCTCTGGGATCGGAGAGGCGTCAAAAGTCTGATCGTCGCCTCGCTGTTTGAGAATCTGGGATTTCTCCTTTTCATCACCGCCTTCGGCCTTGCCCCGGTCGCCAGCGTGTCGCCGCTCATCGCCACCAGCCCGATGTTTGTCGTGCTCGCAACGTTGCTGATTTTTCGCGATCTCGAACGCGTGAGCCGGGGAACGGTCGTCGGCACATTGCTGACCGTCGCCGGAACGATCGCCATCACGTTGAGCCGGTGAAGCAGGCCGATCCTTAACCGGCGCTTGCCCACTTCTCGCGTTCGAACGTTGACACTCCTCCGGTTCTCGAATACTGTTTCCCGAAATCGGGCGTAACTGAAAGGTGGGAGATGAATCGGACGCGTCAGATTCGGAATTTGTTTTTTACAGCGCTGATCTTATTTTCCGCCGCGGCGGCGCGCGGGGCCGAGCCCAAGACTCCCATCGACGGCATCGAGGACAACAGCTTTCTGATCGAGGAAGCCTACAATCAGGAAGAGGGAGTGGTCCAGCACATCTTCACGGCCGTCTATTCAAGAGACCCGCAGCGCCGTGGCTGGACGTTCAATTTCACGCAGGAATGGCCGGTCTTCTCGCAGGACCATCAGTTTTCATACACGATTCCCTCTTATCACCTGAGCGAAGCCGGCGACCGCGTGCATGGAGTCGGAGACGTGCTGCTCAACTACCGCTATCAGTTGCTGGAGGAAGGAGATCGCGTGCCGGCCTTTGCGCCGCGCTTCAGCTTGATTTTGCCGACGGGGAATCGCAATCGCGGCACGGGCAACGGCGTGGTCGGCTATCAGTGGCAGCTTCCCTTCAGCAAAAAAATTCCGCCGCGATTGGCCTTCCACGCGAATTTCGGCCTCACCTATCTTCCGGGCGCGCGAACACCGCTGGATGCAGGCGGACTGTCTTCGAAGCATTCCCTCGTCTCTCCGAATCTCGGCGCGAGCGGAATCTTCGCTTTTACGTCGCGAGTCCACGCGATGTTGGAGTGGGTCGGCAATTTCGAGGAAAGTGTTACCGGAAACGGCAGGGCGAAGCGCGATTTTATTTCGATCATCTCGCCCGGCGTGCGCGCGGCCGTGATCGACGAGGATGAGTTTCAAACCGTCGTCGGCGTCGCGCTTCCCATCGGCGTGACCAAGCCGGCCGACAACTTCGGCGTCTTTTTATATTTCTCGATCGAGCACAAACTATTTTAGCGGGCGGGTCTTCTTACTTGCCGGCTCGCGTCGCGCTCCACTTGCCGTCGCTTCCGCCTTTGGCTGTTCCTTCCATGGCGTTGCCGTTGACGCGGCCGCTATATTGCGCGCCGCCGGCGCTGAAACTGATTTCGGCGCCGTGCAGCTTGCCGTTGGAAATCTGCACGGATTTTCCGCCGGTCTTGAGCGTGCCGGAAACGAATTGGAACTCCTGCTTCAGCGCAAGCTCGCCTTGCGGCATCTGCCACGTGCCCGTCACTTTGGCCGGCACGATCCAGAAATGCGCCGTGCACCACGTCGAGCAGCCATTGGTGACATTGGCGGTCTCGTCGTCCTTCCACTCGCCCATGGTGAAGGAATTCGACACGACGCGCGTTCCCGGCTTCATGTCGAGAATTTTCGGCCGCAGCTTTAGGTTGATCTCCGGGAGGAGAAACATCGTGATCACCGTCGCCTGGGAAAAATCGGTCTCGAAGAGGTCGGCCTTCATGAATTGCGCTTTGTCGCCCATGCCCTCTTTGGCGGCGTTGCGCTTCGACAACTCAACCATGTCGGGATTGTACTCGATGCCAAGCGCTTTGGCCCCGCGCTTCGCCGCGGTGATCACCGTGCGGCCGTCGCCCGAACCGAGATCGATGACGTAATCTTGCGGCGTCACCTTCGCCATGTCGAGCATCTTATCGACCAGCGCCTGCGGCGTCGGCACCCAGACGACGTCTTTTCCTTCTTGACCGACTTGCGGCTGGAATTCATCTTTGGCCGATTGCGCCGCGCCGAACGAGGCGGCGGCGATCGATAGAAACAAAGCTAAAACCGACCGACGGAACCAACTCGATGCATTCATGTTTGTTCTCCCGACTAAATGGATTTCAATCTGAATACTCTAAGGCTGAGGAAATGTCCAGCCTCGCCCGCTGGGCGCGCGCCGGGGACGCAGGACGCGGTGCGCTATCTTCACTTGGCCGCGCCGCTGCCGCAGGCGAGCTTCTGCGCGATGATCCCGTAAACCTCCGGAGAAAATCCCAAACCGAAATGCGTGGTCCCCACTTCGATGTGCTCGACGTTGACGCAGTGCCGATCGATGCACGCTCCCCATGCAACCACCGCGTCCACGCGGGAGTAGATCGCCGTCACCGGCGTCGTCAGCGAAATCCGATTGCGCGATTCGATCTGCGCCACAATCGCGTCGATATCGATGCCGCGGCGGCGCATCCTCTGCGCCACGACGGTGTATTTCGGCCCGCCGACTACCGGTGTGCCGAGGGTAATCACCTGCTTGACGAGATCGGGCCGTTCGCGCGCTGCCTCTCGGGCGACATAGCCTCCCAGGCTCCAGCCGATGAGCCGAACCTCCTGGCGCGCTTTGCGGGCAAAGGAGGTCAGACGTTTCAGAGCGCGTCGCAGCAGTTCCGGCGTATCGCGAGAGTTCGCACCCGGTCCTAAGCCCCGAACTCGGTATCCGAGAAGACTTAAATAGTTTCGGAGAACAATCGTCGTAACGTCGCCGGCGCCGAAACCAGGCAAGACCAGAACGGGCTCGCCGCGCCCTCGCGGTTGGCACGCGAGTGTCGGGATGCGAAGCAGAAGGCGCGGCAATTCGAGCAGACCGCGGGCTTCGCGAAGAAGGCCCGTGCGAGGCGGGGCTTGAAGCGAGTCGACTATCTCTTCAGCGTCGAGCAAAAGCGGCATCTTCACGTGACATCCGCGGATAACGGCGGCGTGGCCGTCGCGATGATCCATACCATGACACTTCGAGCGCGCAGGCGCAACGTTGCGGCACGCCGCGGTTACTTCATCGCTTCTGTATCTACCCCATTGACATCCGCTGCCCTCGCATCATTTTCCCGCTTGAAGTTCTTTGAGCGCCTGGCGCGCGAGTGAGAAGTCGCGAATCTCATCCAGGCCACGTTTTTTTTCGCCCAGTCTTTCGACCAGCGCCTCGATCTCGCCGTCGGTCATCTGGCCGTCGCGCGCGAGCGTCTTGAGCTCGAGATCGTAAGAGTACGACGCGACCTCGGCGCTTTGCGGCAGCCATTGCATCATGATCGGCAGCGTCTCGAATTTATTTTCCAGGATAAATTGGTGCGCGCGCAGCAGCGCTTTCAGCGTGCGGCGGATCAAAGACGGATTGTCCCGAATGAGGCGGTCCGAAGCGAACATGCCGGCCACGGGCAAACCGATCTCCGGCGGCCCGAGCAAAGCCCTGAAGCCCATCCGTTGCAGCATCAGGTCGTGCGGGGGCGCAATCGAGATCGCCTCGACGGCGCCGCTGACAAGCGCCTGCATGCGCACCGGCCCGTCGCCGATGGAAACCGGCTGAATCAAGCTCGGACTGAAGCCTTTCGCCTGAAACATCTCCTCGGCGACGAGCTGGTCGGCGCCGCGTATCGTCGAGACGCCGAGCTTTTTTCCTTTCAATTGCTGCACGTCGGTGATTTCGGGCCGGACCATCACGAAGTACGGACCTTTCTTCAAATGGACGAAC
>JBGPTS010000237.1:0-3890 GCA_041490745.1 Binatia bacterium
CCTCGTCCATAAAGACCTCCTCCCTAAAGAAGAAGATCCTACGCCGGGGGGTGACATAATCGCTAAGCAATTTCGGGGTGACATAATCGCTGAACTAACACACAAGCCGGACACGTCCTTGACACCTTCGCCGCCTGTACGGTATCTCCTGATGATAAAGTTTTACCGGAGGTAGCTCTCACATGGCCTCGATCGACGAACTCAGAAACCGCGCGCGAAAAATGTTTCAGGAGATCAAGACGCCCTGGAGCTATCCGCGCTTTCCCGATCCACCGAAAGAATTCCTCGCGCCGGAAAAATTTTTGGCTCTGGTATCCGAGGCCGTGCTCGCGCATCACACCAAGATCAACCATCCGTTTTGTGTCAAGCTCGTGCGCGGCGAATGGAGTTTGAAGCAGCTTCAAGCGTGGGCCAGGCAGGATTATCACGCGAAAGTCCAGACGCTGAGAAACGACGCCTACATCGTCGCCACCGCGCCGACGCTGGACGAGCTGCAGGAACAACTCAAGGTGCTGCTCTCCGAGGCGGGCGAGGATCTAGCCGGCGGCAAATATCCCAGCCATCCTGAATTGTGGCTCCGTTTCGCCGAAGGCTTGGGTCTCAAGCGCGAAGAAGTGACGCGTTCGGAGCCGTCGCCGCTGATGCAGGTCGTGCTCGACGCGGAGCGCTACAAGTCGATGAAGCAGACGGTCGGCGATCTGCCGGCCAATCTCCGAGTCGGCGAGAAAATCAACGCGGTGGTTCATCCGGTCTGGGCGGAGGCGCTCAGGGCGAAATACCGCGTGCCGGAATCCGCGCTGGATTTTTTCACCGCTCACGGCGAGGCGGATCAGGATCACGGCAAGCTCGGCGAGCAGATCGTCCTCAGCCGCGCGACGACAGCGGACGCCCAGCGCGCCATCTGGCTCCATCTGAAAAAGAGCCAGGGCAAGCAATGGGTGACCTACGACGCCTTCTATCAGGCGGCGATGGAGGCGGAGTAAAAACAGGAATCGGGAATTGGGAGTTAGGAATTAGGAGGCGACAATCCAAAATCCAAAATCTAAAATCCAAAATATGAAAGCGGACATCGCGCTCGTAAAAGCGGTCGCGCTGTCGTGCCGGATTCTAGCGAAGCTCGGTCTGTTCAAAGAAACGACCGGTCACGTGAGCGCGCGAAGCGGCGGCGGCCGGACGATGCTGATCCGCGGACGGGGCGGCGACGAGACCGGCCTTATCTTTACCCGGCCGGCGGATATCGTGCCGGCGAATTTCGACGGCGCTCCGCTAAAAATCCGCGCCGGGCTTAAAACACCGAACGAGGCCTGCATCCACGGCGAGATCTACAAAAAAAAACCTCATGTCGGCGCGGTCGTCCACGCGCACCCACCCTCGATCGTGCTTACGAGCATGGCGGGGATCGCGCTACGCCCGATCTACGGCGGCTACGATCCGCAGGGTATGCGACTCGCGCTCGCCAACATACCGGTCTATCAAAGCAGTCTCACGCTCCATACGGTAGAACAAGTTCACGCGATGCTTGAAGTCATGGGCGAGAACGACTGCTGCATTTTACGCGGCCATGGCGTCGTCGTCGCGGGCAAGACTGTAGAGCAGGCGACTATCCGGGCGATCAAGCTCGATCACCTGGCGAAGATGAATTTGCAGGCGGCGGCGCTGGGGAACGTGCCGTCGATTTCGCAGAAAGATATCGACGCGTTTCTCGCGCGACGCGGCGCGCCGGACCGATCGACGGATGCCGTTTGGCGCTTCTATGTAGAATGGGAGAAAAGATTCAGGGGTTAGGAATCGGGGATTATGGGGGCGAAAATCCAAAATCCAAAATCCAAAATCCAAAATCTGAAGCGCCGTCTGGTCGATGGGCTTCAGGTCGTCACCGGCGAGGGCATCTTGTCCGGCTCGGGCCATTTGAGCGCGCGCATTCCGGGCACCGAAACCTTTTTGATCAATCCGCGCTTCGCCGGGGTGCTCGCCGAGCCGAAAGACATTTGCACGGTGGATTTCTCCGGCAAGCGCATTGCCGGGAAAGGGCCGATCCCGTCCGAGACTCTGATTCACGGCGCGATTTATAAAAACCGTCCCGACGTCGGCAGCGTGCTCCACTGCCACGCGCGCAGCTCCATCTTGATGGGCCTGCAAGACATCGGACTCATTCCTTTCAGCCGCGAGGCGCGGCTTTTCGCCGACGGCGTTCCGATCCTGCACGAAAGCCGCGGCATCAATACGGACGCGATCGCCCGGCGCATGGTCGAAGCGCTCGGCCCGCACTACGCGATTTTTCTCCGCGGCCACGGCTGCGTCGTGGTCGGGCCGGGAATCGAAGGGACCTGCATCTCGGCGATCCAGCTCGAGCGCGCTTGCCAGGACCAGCTTCTACTGATGAGCTTCACGACGCCGAGGCCCTTGGCGGACGCGGCGCGCGGGCGCGTCGCCGCCCGGCTGGAAAATCCCTACCGCGCGTGGCCCTTCTTGTTGTATAAGCACAAGGTCAAATCCAAAGCGCAGATCCGCGCCTCGATCAAAACTCTCAGAGAAGGCGAGCACTATTAGAAAGGGCGGAAGGATGAGGGCTGAGGGATGAAGCAAATTCTTGCCGTGGCATTGGCGGCTGCTTCGTTGATTTGCAGCGGAGCCGAAGCTCAGGAAAAGAAGTTGGAACCGCTGACGATCTCTTACGCGTCGGTTTCCGGCACGCGAGCGCCGCTCTGGATCGCCAAGGATCTCGGTCTGTTCGAAAAATACGGCCTCGACGGCAGTCTCGTTTACATCGCCTCCGGCATCACTTCGGTAAACGCGCTGCTCGGCGGCAGCGTGCATCTGATCGCCGCGTCAGGTTCTTCCGCCGTCAGCGCCGCCGCGAGCGGCGCGCCGGTCGTCATCATCGCGAGCCTCGGCGCGATCGCCTACAAACTCATCGCCCACCCCTCGATTACCTCGATTCAAAGCCTCAAGGGAAAAATCATCGGCTCGAGCCGCGTCGGCGCGGGTTCGGATTACGCCCTGAGACGGCTTCTTCCGAAACTCGGCTTGCAGCCGGGTAAGGACGTGCAGTTGATTCCCACCGGGATCAGCGAGTCGGACCGGCGCATCGTCATCATGATGCAAGGCAAGATCGACGCGACGCTCGCGACCGTGGATAATATTTTGCAGTTGGAGATGCAAGGGCAGAAAGTCTCCGTGCTCGCCGACTTGCTCGAAAACAACGTCTATACGACCGGCAGCGACATCTCGACCAGCCGCCAGCTCGTCAAAGAAAAACGCCGCGCGCTCAAATCGTTTCTCATGGCACTGACGGAAGGCACGGCGGTCGGCCGCAGCAATAAAGAGGTGGCCTTTCGAATCTTCCGCAAATACTTGAGAGTGAACGAACCGAAGCTGTTGGAATCGATCCACAAGAATTATCTTCTCGGAACCATCCCCGCCAGGCCGTTCCCGCGCGCCGAGGCGCTGCAGAACGACATCGAAGACCTGAGCTACACCTACCCGCAGCTCAAAGGCCGGCACATCGAGGAATTCAGCGATTTTTCGCTGCTGAAAGAACTCGAGAGCGAAGGATTTTTTGCCAAGCTTTACGGAAACAAACAGTGAAATCGCCGCGCCGTCCTTGCATCCCTCAACGCGAGAGGCAATAGCGAAGGCCATGGCCGCGCGAAAGATCCGGTTAGCTTACAGAGACGACGACCGGACGCCGGTTATCTTCTGCATCAAGGAGATGGCCTCACGCTATTACGATATCGACGTCGAGGTCGTGCATATCCAAGGGACGGAAGAATACGAGGCAGCGCTCTTCGACGGCGCATGCGACGTGATCATCGAGCATTTGGAATATCTCTACGACGAGGCCGCCAGGGGGAAAAAGGTCGCGATCTTCTGCGCGCCGAGCAAGGGCG
>JBGPTS010000238.1:0-3774 GCA_041490745.1 Binatia bacterium
AAAGTCCGCATCGCGTGCGCGCCGACCTCGCCACCTCACTCGGTTATCCCGAGCACAGGATTCGCGTCATCGCGCCCGACGTCGGCGGCGGCTTCGGCAGCAAAGGGCCCCTCTACCGCGAGTACGTGCTCGCCTGTCACTTCGCTCTCAAGCTCAAGCGGCCGGTCAAATGGACTGCGACGCGGAGCGAAGATTTCGTCACGGTGATTCAAGGGCGCGATCAGGCGATGACCTCCGAGCTGGCGCTCAAGCGCGACGGCACTATGACGGGCCTCAAAGTCCGCGTGGTGGCGAACCTCGGCGCGTACTTGTGCTCCAATACGGCGGGGCCGCCGCAGCGCATGATGGCGATGGCGCCGGGCTGCTATCAGATTCGCAACGTCCACGTCGAAGTCGTCGCGGTCTTCACCAACACGGTCTCCACCGGGCCGTATCGCGGCGCGGGCAGGCCGGAATCGGTGCTGAACATCGAGCGGCTGGTCGATCAGGCGGCGCGCGAGCTGGGCATCGACCGGCTCGCGATACGGCGCAAAAATTTTATTCGCCCCGAGCAGTTTCCCTACAAGACCGCCGTCGGCGTCGAATACGATTCCGGCGATTACGAGAAATCGCTCGACGAGGCGCTCAGGCTCTCCAACTACGATGAGATCCTCCGCTATCGCGACGCGGCGCGCGCCCGCGGCGAGCTGGTGGGCGTCGGCGTCTCGACATTCGTCGAGCCGAGCGGCGGCGCGGGCTTCGAAAGCGGCACGGTGCGCGTCGAGCGCACCGGCGAAATTACCGTGCTCACCGGCTCCAGCTCTCATGGCCAGGGCCACGAGACCGCGTTCGCGCAAATCGCGGCGGAAAAATTGCGCGTCTCGATGGATCACGTGGCGATTCGCCACGGCGACACGATGGCGATCCAACAGGGCGTCGGCACCTTCGGTAGCCGCAGCGCCGTCATGGGCGGCGGCGCGCTGGTCATCGCCGCCGACCGCGTGATTGCAAAGGCGCGGCGCTTCGCCGCACATCTGCTCGAAGCGTCGCACGAGGACATCGTCCAGACCGACGGCGGATTCGCCGTCGCCGGAGTGCCGGAAAAGAAAGTCACCTGGCGTCAGGTCGCCGCGGCGGCGCACGGCCGGCCCCTTCCCGGTCTCGAACCGGGGCTGCAAGAGACCTGCTTCTTCGATCCGAGACGCGAGGCGTGGGGCTTTGGCTCGCACGTGGCGCTGATAAAAATAGATCGCGACAGCGGCGAGGTGAAAATCGAAAAGCTCGTGCTGGTGGACGACTGCGGCGTGATCATCAATCCGATGATCGTCGAGGGACAGATTCACGGCGGCCTCGCGCAGGCGCTCGGTGAGGCTTTCCGCGAGCAGATGATTTACGGCGACGACGGCGAAGTTCTCACCGGGTCTCTCATCAACTACGCCATGCCGCGCGCCGAGCTGATGCCGCCGCTCACGCTCGGCGAAACGGTGACGCCGAATCCATTCCATCCGCTGGGCGTGAAGGGCGTCGGCGAGGCCGCCACCAACGGCGCGCCTTCCGCGATCGCCAACGCCGTGATCGACGCGCTCGCGCCGCTCGGCATCAAGCACATCGACATGCCCTACACGGCGCCGAAAATTTGGGCGGCAATAAAAAGGGCTGAAGGATGAAGGATGAAGTAATTAGACCAAAGAAAGCAGTCTAGTGTTTTGGAAATTTTAGCCGCGACTTTGTTTTTTTGACTATGGTGACGAAGATCGCGATTAATTCTTCTGTCTCCTTTTTTAGTGAGTTCAGTCGTTCGATGGGTCCCAAACTGAATTCAGTCAGCAGTTCCACCCAGTATCCAGTTTCCTCCAGTTCCTGTAGACCCCCTTCCATCTTGCTGACGAAATCCGCATCTGATTTAGCTCTTTGAGCTTCGCGATAGTGCGCATCTACAGAGGTTCCCGATCTCATCTGGTGTCCAAGCACTTGCGCTTCTGGCCTCTTGGGCAAAGCTGTATAAACCCCGACGATTTCCAACGCAAACGTTTTGGTTCTCGTCTTTAGATCGTTTTGCATATTCTACTCTCACGATTCATCCTTCATCCTTCCGCCTTCATACTTATTTTTCTCCTTACGCCGCCTTTATCAACGCCGTCTGCTGGCCGCGCGTCGGAATGATCAAGCTAAACTTGCTTCCCTTTCCAACTTCGCTCTCGACCAGAATTCTCCCGCCGAGCGCTTGCGCGAGCTTCTTGCAAAGGCCGAGTCCCACGCCGGTGCCGCCGTACTGGCGCGTGGATGAGCCGTCGAGCTGGCGGAAATCTTCGAAGACTGCCGCCTGGTCCTCGCGGCTGATGCCGATGCCGGTGTCGGCGACCCAGCACTCGGCGAGCGGCGCGCCTTCTTCTATCACGGTTCGGATTCCGACGGTGATCTCTCCCCTCTCGGTAAACTTCAAGGCATTGGTTAGAAAATGCATTAGAATCTGCTGAAACTTCTCCGGGTCGGTTTGAATGCTCGTCAGCGCCGGTTCGATAGCGATCTTGAATTCGATCGGGCGCTGCTTGATCAGCCGCCGCGCCATCGTCGCCAGCGCCTGGAATACTTCGGCGATCTTCACTTCGCGCAAGAGCGCGCCCATGCTGCCGCTTTCCATACGGGAAAATTGCAGCAGGTTGTCCATGATGCTGGACAGCTCCTGGCCGTGATTGGCGACGCGCTCGAGGATCGCATTCTTATCGCCGGCGAACGACGGATCGCTCAGCACCTCCGCGTAGCCCAGGATCGTGCAGACGGGCGTGCGTAATTCGTGCGAAATATTGGCGACGAATTGTTTTTTCTGCCGATCGACTTCGATCAGCCGCTGGTTCAGCGCCTGCGACGCGTCGTAGAGCGCGCGATAGCTCTCCTGCGCGCGCTCGGACTCCTCGAAGAGCCTGCCGTTCTCCAGCGCGAGGGCGAGCTGGTCGGACAACGTGCAGAGCAGCCTGAAGTCGTCGCCGTCGTAACCTTTTGCGGAACGCTTTTTTCCGAGAGAAAGAAAACCGACGATCTGCTCCTGAAAAACCATCGGCAAAATAAGCTCCGCGGCCAGGCCGTCGAAAATCGCTCGCAGCTCGGCGCGGCGCTCCTCGTAAAGCGGCTCCGAAATCAATTCCAAGCGGGAAAATCCTTTTCGGCTGAGGCCGAACTGCCTCGACCAAAGGACGTGCAGACGACCGGTGAGATCGCGCACGGCGTCGGGCTCGACGGAGAGCGATGCAACAACCGCCGCCGCGGGATTTTCCGGTCGAAAGCACAGCGTCGCCGCGTCCAGTCCGACGCGCGACGCCACCAGGGCCACGCATTTGTCCGCCACCGCCTGGGGCCGCGAGAGCGAGCGCAGCAACAAGCTCGCCTCGCTTTGAAGTTCGACCGTGTCGTATTCCTTGCGATAGACATAGCGATCGACGGCGTTCTCGATACGGCGCAGCAGCGGATTGAAAATCACTACGACCAACCCGGAAAAAAGCAGCGGCACGAGCGGATCCTGTCCGTAGATTCCCGTGCCGACGCCCAGGAAGGAAACCACCAGGACATAGAGAAGGAGCAGAATCGCCGCCAGCGCGCCGCGCGTCAGGCCGGCCTTGACGATGAAGTCCAGCTCGAAGAGACTGTACTTGAGCAGCGCGTAGGCGACGGACAGGGGGAAAAATAACGTCGGCACGAGCGACAGGTTGTAGGGAATCTTCCAGGCGAAGGCGCTCGTCAGCACCGCGCCCAGGGCGGGAAGAAAAAACCCCAGGACGGCGCCCGCCAGAATGACCCGCA
>JBGPTS010000239.1:0-3720 GCA_041490745.1 Binatia bacterium
CAAGCAGGCGGCCTACGGCGTGCCCATTCGCATGGCGCTGCTCAAGTTTTTGCTGGCCGGCTCCGGCGCGGCGACGAGTCGCGCGCCGCAGCAAAAGAAATCGCTCTACCAAAGCCCGGAGGTTCTCGACCCGCAATGCGCGAATACCAATTGCGTGACGCGGACCGAAAGCCTCTCCGCGCGTCCCACGTTCGAGTTCTTGTTCTTGGGGCCCGGAGGCGCGCTGATCTTGCGCTGTTTTTACTGCAATCACGAGTTCAAGGTCCAATACGTCGGCCATACGATCTCGCGCCGATATTGTCCCTGCGACGTTTCGCTCGGAGAAAACGTTACCGAGTGGTTCGAGCGCGGCGAGCTCGTGATTTTCGACACCATCAAGCAGGCCGAGGAGCTGGGCTACGAGCCGTACAAGGGCGGCCCGCAACGCAGCATCATGAGCGAGGAAGAAATCCACGCCGCGATCCGGCGGATGGGCGAGCAGATCATTAAAGAAAGCGAAGATTTCGAGCGCCTGGCGCTGCTCGGCATCAAGACCAAAGGCGCGGTGCTGGCGCGGCGCCTCGCCGCCGAGATCGAAAAAAACCACCAGCGGAAAATCGAAGTCGCGGAGATCGAGATTTTCGGCGGCGCGGAGGGTATTCACGCGATTTCCGCCGCCGATGCTCCCGCGGAGCCGTTCAGCCTCAAAGATCGTCCGGTCGTGATCGTCGATGACGTCATTTACACCGGCCGAACGGTGAAGAGCGCGCTCAGCATTATTTTCAAAGCCGGGCGGCCGAAATCCGTGCGGCTCGCCGTATTGATCGATCGCGGCCACCGCGAAGTGCCGGTCAAGCCGAATTACGTCGGCAAGCACATCCCCAGCTCGGAGAAGGAGCGCGTGCGCGTGAAGCTCCGCGAAGTCGAGCAGGACGAGCGCGACAAGGTGGTGATCTATTCGATCCTTAGTTCGGAGAATAGCGATCAGCGGTCGGCAGTCAGCTCTCCGCAGGGTACTGGACAACTGCCGTGATGTCATTCTGAGGAGCCGAAGGCGACGAAGAATCTCTCCGGAAAGATCACGGAGTTTACCCTGAGCGTCAAAGAGGGATGCTTCGCGGAGTTTATCCTGAGCGCAATCGAAGGGCTCAGCATGACAAGCAGCGAAGGACTCAGAATGGCAAGATCGAATCTTTAGATTTGGTAGCTTGAGATTGTTGTTTGCTGAAATCTGAAACCTTTTTTATGAAAGCGATTCTCGCACTAGCGGACGGAAAAGTTTTTGCGGGGCGCTCTTTCGGCGCCGAGGGCGAAGCCGTCGGTGAAGTCGTCTTCAACACCAGCATGACCGGCTACCAGGAAATCCTGACCGACCCATCCTACGAAGGCCAGATGGTCGCGATGACTTATCCGGAGATCGGCAACGTCGGCGTCAACGCCGAAGACGTCGAGTCGCGGAAAGCTTTCGTCAAAGGTTTCATCGTCAAAGAATACTGTGCGCTGCCGAGCAACTGGCGTGCGACTGAGCCGCTCGGCGAATACATGCGCGAGCACGGCATCGTCGGCATCGAGGGCATCGACACGCGCTCGCTGGTGCGCCACTTGCGCGATCACGGCTCGCAAGAGGCGGTGATCTCGACGCTCGGCGACGATCCCGCAGCAAAAGTCGCAAAAGCGAAGGCTTCGCCCGGTTTGATCGGCAGGGATCTGGTCAAAGAAGTGAGCTGCGCGGAGCCGTACGATTGGACGGAAGGCAAGTGGGAGCTGGGGAAAGGATATAGGAGCAGGGGAGCAGGGGAGAAGGCGGGCAAAGGGAAAAAGAAAGCGAGCTTCGAGAATCCCCGGTTTTTCGTCGTCGCCTACGACTACGGCATCAAGCGGAATATTTTGCGCGGCCTTTCCGAATCCGGTTGCCGCGTGAAAGTCGTCCCGGCGTCCACTTCAGCCGACGAAGTTCTCGCGCTCAATCCCGACGGTGTTTTCCTCTCGAACGGCCCCGGCGATCCGGACGCGGTGCCGTACGCGAGGGACAACGTCGAGAAACTCCTCGGCAAAAAACCGATCTTCGGCATCTGCCTGGGCCACCAGATTCTCGGCCTCGCGCTCGGCGGCAAAACCTACAAATTAAAATTCGGCCATCACGGCGGCAACCAGCCGGTGATGGATCTGACCACGCAAAAAGTCGAGATCACGGCGCAGAACCACGGCTTCGCGGTCGACGCCGATTCGCTCAAGGGCGCGGCCGCGGTGACGCATCTCAATTTGAACGACAACACCGTCGAAGGCCTGGCGCACAAGGAGCTGCCGATTTTCTCGGTGCAGTATCATCCGGAATCTTCTCCCGGCCCGCACGACGCGAGCTATCTGTTCAAGCGATTCGTCGAGATGATGGAGAAGCAGAAGAAATAAGAAACGTCGACCATGCCCAAACGCACCGACATCAAATCGATCCTGCTTATCGGCTCCGGGCCGATCGTGATCGGCCAGGCGTGCGAGTTCGACTACTCCGGAACGCAGGCTTGCAAGGCGCTGAAGGAAGAAGGCTTCCGCGTCATTCTCGTCAATTCCAATCCGGCGACGATCATGACCGATCCCGGTTTCGCCGACCGGACTTATATCGAGCCGATCACCGTCGAGATCGTCGAGAAAATTATCGAGAAAGAGCGGCCCGACGCGCTGCTGCCGACCATCGGCGGGCAGACAGCGCTCAACATCGCCATCGATCTCGCCGAGCAGGGCATCCTCGAGCGCCACGGCGTCGAGATGATCGGTGCCAATCTTGCCGCGATCAAAAAGGCCGAAGACCGCGATCTCTTCAAGGAAGCGATGGCGCGCGCGGGCCTGGACCTTCCGCGGAGCGGCTATGCGCGCAACATGCGCGATGCCAACCGAATCCAAAAGCGGCTCAGTTTTCCGGTCATTATCCGCCCCTCGCGCACGCTCGGCGGCAGCGGCGGCAACATCGCATACGGAGCGGAGGATTTCAAAGAAGTGGTGCAGCGGGGCTTGGATATCTCGCCGGTGCACGAAATTCTCATCGAAGAATCCGTCCTCGGCTGGAAAGAGTTCGAGCTCGAAGTCATGCGCGATCACAAGGACAACGTCGTGATCGTCTGCTCGATCGAGAACTTCGACCCGATGGGCGTCCACACCGGCGACTCGATCACGGTGGCGCCCGCCCAGACGCTGACCGACAAGGAGTACCAGCTGATGCGGGACGCCGCCCTCGCGATCATTCGCGAGATCGGCGTCGAGACCGGCGGCTCGAACATCCAGTTCGCCGTCAACCCCGCGGACGGGCGCCTCGTGGTCATCGAGATGAACCCCCGCGTCAGCCGATCGTCGGCGCTCGCGTCGAAGGCGACCGGGTTTCCCATCGCGAAGATCGCGGCCAAGCTCGCCGCCGGCTACGCGCTCGACGAGCTGCGGAACGACATCACTCTCGAGACCCCGGCCTCGTTCGAGCCGACGATCGACTACTGCGTGGTGAAGATCCCGCGCTGGGCCTTCGAGAAGTTTCCCGAGGCCGACCAGACGCTGACGACCCAGATGAAGTCCGTCGGCGAGGTGATGGCCATCGGCCGCACGTTCAAGGAGGCGCTCCAGAAGGCGGTGCGCTCGCTCGAGCAGGATCGCGCCGGGCTCGGGCTCGACCGGCCGCCCCCGGACCTCGAGACGCTCCGGGACCGGCTGCGGGTCCCGAACCCCGATCGCCTCCTCTACCTCGCGGAGGCGATGGAC
>JBGPTS010000240.1:0-3661 GCA_041490745.1 Binatia bacterium
AAGACGCCGAGCACGTTGACGTGCTTCATCAGGTCGAGAATCTTATTCCAGCCTTCCTCGTCGAACCGGAGCTGCAGCGGATAGCTCGCGCTGTGGCAGCCGGTGCAATTCTTCCGCACCTGCGTCTTCATCCGGTAGTCTTCCGGCGTGTCGCCGGGGAGCGCGGCGAGAAACTCGTCGCCGGGTAGTTGCCGGATCCAGTCTTCTTGGGTCTTTATCGGCTGCAAAATGAAATTCCGCCGCGTCGTTTTTTTCAGCTCGACGTTGCCGTCCGCATTCCGGTATGTCAGCGCCTGCGCCCAGACCCGGTATTTGCCGTTCGGCAGCGGCAGGAAATAGTAGTTGCCGGTGTCGTCAGTGAAGACGCTCGTGGTGATCGGCGATTTTTCCGCCTTGGCCGACACCGTCACGCCGCCCATCTTCTCGCCTGCGGCCGAGGTGATCGTCCCGGCGAGCAGCGCGTCGGCATAAGCCGCGCCGGGAGTCAAAGTCGTTGCGCTCAATGCGACGGCGACGGCGATCAGGGCGGCAATGGTCAAGGCGCGTAAAGTTTTCATGGCCTTCTCCTGGAATTCCGGTGCATCTTCATTGCATCGGCGTCGGCGCGCGCGCGGGCGTCCGCGCAGTCGGTAGATCCTGCGTGCCCCGTGGCATGGTCTTCAAGTAGGCGGCGATGGCGGCGATCTGCTCGGGGCTGTACGTGTACTTGAAGGCCGGCATGCGCGGCGTGCCGTTCGTGATGAACTCGCGCATGGCGGCTTCATTGCCGCCCGCGCTCTCCTTCGAAAGCTCCGGTCCAAACATGCCCGACACCAGCGTCGGCCGCGTATGGCAGACGCCGCACGACTGTTCGAACAACCGCCGACCCAATTTCTGCTGTTCGCTCAGATGATCGTCGGCCGCAAACGCGCCTTGCGACGCTGCGGCCAGTAAGATGAGGGCGATCAGGGAGCTACGCTTCATCTCGTTTTCTCCTCAATACAAGATTTGGCACGAAGCGTATCCGCTAAGACGGTCTTGTGTCAACGGTCTTTGTGACACAAGGGGAAAGGCATGAGCTACCGCGCCGCGGAATACGACCTCGCACTTGAGGCCCGGTCGAGGGCATCGCTGGATCGACGAGCTTAACCAAATTTTTACTTGACATCGAAGGCCAATCCGCCCTATAAACGCGGCGCTAACCGACGGGTTCCCTAAGGCGTTTGAATACAGGTGCATCATGACACAAGCGGATGAAGTAAGGCGGCGACAGCTCGATCGCGCTCACGCGGCAGGCCAACGGTGGCGGGGGCTCGTGGGGCGGCGCGCGGAAACCGTGCGTCTGCTGAAATTGGGCGGTCCACAGCTCGCCGACAGTCCGGCCCGGGTCGAGCGCTACTTCGCGCGGGAAGCGGCGAAAAACCTGGCGCTCGCGCGGGCGGGCGTGACCGAGGATTTTTTCCGCGAACGGCGCATCGGTCCAACGCTCGACCTCGACGATTTCCCGCCCAATGACAGCGCTCGGATTGCCGGGACGCCGGTCGGGCGCATCGTCGGGCTCGATGATCGCGGCGCGGCGAGGGAAGGGTTCGCGACCGGCTTTCTGATCGCGCCCAACCTCATGATCACCAATCACCACGTGTTCGCCGCGGCGGAAGAGTGCCGCGGGTGCGGGATTCAATTCGGTTACGAGAAGGCCGGCGACGGCAGCTTGTCCGCCGGCGTTGTGTTCACGCTGGACACGAACCGGTTTTTTTATGCCAACGAGCCATTGGATTTTGCCGTGGTCGGAGTAACCTCCACTGCGGCCGCAGCCGGCTCCGACTTGCGCCGGTTCAAGAATCTCGCGCTTATTCCGACCACCGGAAAGATTCTCGTGGGGCAGGCGATCAGCATCATTCAGTACCCGGACGGCGGCCCGAAGAAATACGGTGTTCGCGACAACGAGCTGCTGATCGCCCCGGCCGACAAGGAGGTGTTTCTCCAGTACACGACCGATACTCTGCCCGGATCGTCGGGTTCTCCCGCCTTCAATAAAGATTGGGAGGTGGTTGGTCTGCATCACAGCGGGGTTCCGGAAATCAAAGACGGCCGGATCGTGACGATCCGAGGCACGCCGTGGACCAAGGGCATGCCCGATAGCGATATCCATTGGATCGCCAACGAGGGCGTCCGAGTCAGCTCCATCTGCGCCCATCTGGCGGGCGCCAAAGTCAAATCGGACTATCAGCCGGCGCTCGCCGAGCTGGTGAAAACCTTCGGCGAGGATTTCTCACAGTTGGCCGCAATTCAGAGCCGAACGGAGGGGACTCCAATGAATGCCGTCATTCCTGGAAACGACCGCGGCGTAGGGATTGTGGTGAACGGCACCGCAAACTTTTATTTTGGCGGCGGGCCTATCTCCGCCGGGACTCAACCGAGCGTGCCGGCCGGTCCGCTTGCGGCGGCCGTCGAAAAGAAGCTGCGCTTCGATCCGGATTATGCCCACCGGCCCGGATACAAGGATAAATTCCTGGGCGTCCAGGTGCCGCTGCCAAGCGTCGCGCCGTCGCGCGCCGCCGAAATCCTCAAAGAGAAAAATCAAAACCGGCCGTGGCTGCTCAAGTATCACCACTATTCGCTCGTCATGAACGAGAAGCGGCGGCTGCAAATGTGGTCCGCCGTGAACGTCGATTACACCCCGTCCAAGAGACGCAAGGCGCGGAATGAGTTTGGGACCGATACCTGGGTCCCCGATCCGCGCATCCCCGGGAACCTCCAGATCGAAGACGCCGAGCTGTACAAACCCGCTCTCAAGTTCGACCGTGGACACATCGTGCGCCGTGACGACACGGCATGGGGCGACACTGAAGAAGAGGAGATTCTGGCCAATTCCGACAGCTTCCATTGGACCAACTGCACGCCTCAACATGAACAATTCAACCGCGACATTTCCCCCTTTCACGGAATCTGGGGCGGGCTCGAGCATCAGATCCAAACCCAGGCGCAGAACGTCGGCAACAAGATGTCGATCTTTGCGGGTCCGATTCTGGATAATGCGCATGATATCGACCACGACTTCGGCGGCGGACCTGTGAAGGTTCCACGCCGGTTTTGGAAAGTGCTTTTCGTCACCGAGAATGCCGGGTCGGCCAAACCGAAACTGCGCGCCTTCGGGTTCATATTGGATCAGAGCGAAGCGATCAGCAAATTCGGGATCGAGAAATTCTCGGCAGGCGAGTTCGAGACCTTTCAAGTGACGCTAAAGGAAATCACGGCGGCCACAGGCGTGCGGTTCAAGCAGAAACTGCTGGCTGCGGACGCGATGCAGGGCGCTCCAAATGAAAGCAAACGGATTCGCCTCGAGTCCCTGGCCGGCGTTCGAATCTAGAGCCACACCGAGATTGGACGCCCGCCCAAGTTCTCTTTCCTTAGACGGCCTCCGAACGAGAGCAAAAACGTCGGCGGAATAACGCGCTCCTCCGGCCATCTGCGGCCTCACCTCGGAAAAACCGCCGTCGAGTTGAAATAAAGACCGTCATCGGATAGCGTCCAATTTCAATCCTTTTTTATTTGAATGGAGCGTTCATGAAGTTTAACGGACGAGTGCTCATCATCGGGTGCGGGTCGGTATCGCAATGCGCGGTGCCGCTCGTACTCAAATTCATAGACATGCCGGCAAAAAATATTACGATCATGGATT
>JBGPTS010000241.1:0-3648 GCA_041490745.1 Binatia bacterium
TGCAGGTAACCGTCGTTCATGAGGCAAAGCGGCTCGGCGTTGCGCACGCTCAAAAGAAAGATCAGTCCGCAATAGGTGCCGCGCCGAATGCAGTATTTGTCCTCGATCCGGTACTCGCCGTCGCTCTCCCACGCCAGCATGTCGGATTTCATGCGGATCGCGAACACGCCAAGCTTTCGCGACGCGCCTTCCATGGTGCCCCAGCGATAATAATGCGGTTCCTGCGGCACGTAGAAGTCGATCCGCGGCCGGTAGCCGGCGTGCTCCTCGTTGAGTTCGTGGTAAGCGTCTTCCATCGCTTCGAGACAGGCCGGCATGTTGAGGACCTGCCTGACGTGTTCATTGGTAAGAAAAATCATCGTTGCTCTCGCTTTCTCGACGAGCTATAGCTGCTTGAGATACGCCTGTAAAGGGGACCCCCATGCTGATTCTCAACAACGACGAAATTGAATCTCTTATCTCCATGAACCTGGCGCTCGGCCTGCTCGAGAAGGCTTACCGGGCGCAGGCGGCAGGCCGCGCTATCTATCGCCCGCGCACAGATATGTACGTGCCGTCGCAGGTCGAGGGCGGCGTCTATGCGTTCAAGTCGATGGAGGGCGGCCTCGCCGATCCGCCGGTCGCCGCGCTGCGTCTCAACTCGGACGTGATTCACTGGGAGAATCGCGCCGGCACGATCATCAAGGACAAGCTGCCGAAAGCGCCGGGAGGGAAATGGGTCGGCCTCGTGCTGCTCTTTTCCGCCGAGACCGGGGAGCCGCTGGCGATTTTTCCCGACGGCGTGATGCAGCGCATTCGCGTCGCGGCGACGAGCGCGCTGGCGGCGTCGCGAATGGCGCGGCCGGAAGCGGACGTGCTCGGCATCCTGGGCTCGGGCTGGCAGGCGGGAGCGCACGTGCCGGCGATGTGCGCGGTCAGAAAAATCCGGCGGGTACAAATTTTCAGTCCGACCGAGGAGCATCGCAAGCGCTTCGCTGGGGAAATGGCGGCGTTGACTGGAGTCGAGTGCGTGGCGCTGGATGCGGCGGAAAAAGCCGTCGCGGGCGCAAGTATACTCGTCGCCGCGACTAACGCCGCATCGCCGGTGGTACGAGCGGACTGGCTCCGACCGGGTGTCCACCTGACCTGCGTTAAAGACAGCGAGCTCGGCGATGAGACGATACGGAAAGCCGACCGTATCGTGATTCACATACGCAAACACGCGCCGGACAATTACATCGCCGGGCTGGACGAAAAAATCGAGGCGCACGACCCGATCGAATATCTGACCGGCAAGGCCGCGGAAGCCCGTCCGCTGAAGACGCCGTTCTGGACAGCGGCGCCGGAGATGAAGGACCTCATCGCCGGAAAGGTCCCCGGCCGCGAATCGCCGGATGAGATCACCTGCTTCATCAACAATATCGGCATGGGCCTGCAATTCGCGGCGCTCGGCGCCGGCGCCTACGAGCAGGCGCGCGCGAAGGGCATCGGGCGGGAAATTCCCACGGACTGGTTTCTCCAGAGCGTCCATCCTTAAGAACGCATCTGGACAGCCGAACGCAAACGCGGTAGAAACTCGATTGGTCTTCCTAGATAGCGCCCGGGAAAGTTATAGTCCGGCCGCCGGCTCAAGGAGAATGCTCATGCGAAAATATAGCGCCGCGAAATTCCTTGCGGCCTTGGCCCTTGTTGCCTCGCTCTCCGCCGTGCCCGCGCGTGCGGCGGACAAGCTGGTCGGACTTTATTCCGCCCAGGTCATGGCGCAGTCCTTGCCCTGGATCGCGCAGGAGGCCGGCCTGTTCCCGAAACACAATCTCGACTTTCAACTCGTCTACATCTCTTCCTCCCCGATGGCGACCGCGGCGATCGTCGGCGGCGACGTCGAGGTCATTCTCACCGGCGGAGTGGGAATCGTCCGCGCGTTCGTGCAGGGAATCACCGACCTGGCGTTCATCGCCGGAGTGAAAAACGTCATGACGCAGAGCATCGTCGCCGGGCCGGCGATCAAGCGCGCGGAAGATCTCAAGGGAAAAAAGATCGGCGTCAGCCGGATCGGCGGCAACACGCACTACTTCACGGTTCAAGTCGCGCGCCGCGTCGGGCTGGAGCCGGGCCGCGATTTTACTTTCATTCAGACCGGCGGCGACCCCGAAGCCCTGGCGGCGCTCATCACCGGCAGTATCGACGCGGCTACCTTGACGCCGCCGAGCGACGCAATGGCGCTCGCCCAAGGAGGATATCACTATGTCGTCTATGGCCCGGACTTGAAGATTCCGTACGCGGCGACCATCTTTGTCGCCAGGCGCTCGCTGATGGACAAGCGCCCGCGAGTCGTGGGGGAGTTCGTGCGCGCGATGGCCGAGGCGGCGAAGATCCTCCATACGGATCGCGAGTTTAGTTATAAGATTCTGGGAAAAAAGTTGCGCGTGACCGACCGAAAGATTCTCGATGCGGCCTACAACGCCGAGATCAAAGCGCTGGAACCTCGCCTCGCGATCAAAACGGAAGCGATCCAGGCGATGATCGAGGACGTGGCGCAAACCGATCCGCGAGCGAAAAAGGTCAAGGCGCAGGAGATGATCGATAGCCGCTATCTCGACGAGATGGAGAAGAGCGGCTTCTTCGATCAGATCTGGAAAAAATGACGGGAGGTCCCATGGCATCACTTCGGGAGACGGTGAAAGTTATCGACTCCGACGGCCACGCGCGCGACTTCGACGAACTTCTCAAGCCGTTTCTGCCGGCGCCGTATCGGAACCGGAGAACGCCTCTTATTCCGCGCGAGACATATGATCGGAATCTCGGCGGGACGCTGGGGCACGCGGGCGTCAAGCTCGAAGAGCGGCTCGCGGCAATGGATAAGCAAGAGATCGACACCGCCGTGCTCTATCCGACTTCCGGTCTCGGCATTGGCCGGATCAAAGAAAGAGAATTCGGCGCGGCGCTCTCGCGCGCGTACGACGATTTTATTTCCGACTATTGCAAAGGCTCGCCGCGGCTCAAGGCGGTGGCGAATCTTCCGGTGAACAATCCGGAGGAAGCCGCCGGCGAGTTGCATCGCGCCGTCACGAAGCTGGGTCTCGTCGGCGGTATGCTGGCGGCGCAGGCGCACGGAAAAAATCTCGGCAGCCCGGAATTCTATCCACTATACCGCGAGGCCGAGCGTCTCGACACGCCGATTGCCATCCACGCCTTCGGCGGCGACGAGCCGGGGAGCGAGATTTTCGAGCAGTTTATCGCCATCCACACCACCGGTCATCCGTTTCCAGTGTTGCGCCAGTTGACGGCGATGATCTACGGCGGCATCCCTGAAATGTTTCCCAAGCTCCGCATCGGTTATCTCGAAATCGGCTGCGGCTGGATTCCGTACTGGGCCGAACGCATGGACGAAGAATGGGAAAAGCGCGGCAAAATCGAAGCGCCTCTGTGCAAGAAGAAGCCGAGCGCGTATCTGACGAGCGGGCAAATTTATTACGGCTGCGAGCCGGAAGAAAAGATGATGGGTTACATCGTGAAGGAAATCGGATCGGAGACGCTCATGTACGCGTCGGACTATCCGCACTGGGATATGAGCTGGCCGGAGTCGGCGTCGATCGTGTGGGCGCGCGAAGATCTTTCATTGGAGGCGAAGAAAAATATTCTCGCCGGCAACGCGCGGCGATTTTATAA
>JBGPTS010000242.1:0-3612 GCA_041490745.1 Binatia bacterium
AAAAACGTGCGCGGCAAGAGCGCCGTAAGAACGCGACCCGATTTTACCGCGGTCTCCAAAGAGGCGCTCAGCGTCGCGCTGGAGAACGCCGGGATCAAAGAGAACGACCTCAACTACGTCGCCACCACCGGATTCGGCCGCTACAACGTTCCGTTTCGCGACATCCAGATCACCGACATCACCTGCGTCGGGCGCGGCGCGGTCCATCTCTTTCCCAAGACGCGCTGCATCCTCGACATCGGCGCGCAGAGCACGCGCGCGATCCGCGTCCTGGAGAATGGGAAAGTCCATGAGTTCCGCACCAATGACAAATGCGCCGCGGGCGCCGGCGGTTTTATCGAGCGCGCCTCGAAATATTTGGAGATCACGATCGAGCAGGCCGGCGATCTGTCGATGCGCGCCGACAAGCCGCAGACGATCAGCAGCGTCTGCGCGGTGTTGGCGGAATCGGAAATCATCAACCACGTCTCGAACGGCCAGAGCGTAGAAAACATCCTCTACGGCGTGCACCAGTCGCTGGCTTCCAGAGCGATGGGGCTGCTCAAGCGCGTCGGGCTGGAGGAAGAGATCACATTTGTCGGCGGCGTCGCGCGGCAAAAAGGAATGGTGAAGGCGCTCGAAGAGACCTTGAAGAAGAAAGTAAACGTGAGCGACGAGCCGGAGATGGTCGGCGCCATCGGCGCCGCGCTACTCGCCCTCAAGCGGCTGGAGAAAATCCGCGCGACCGGAAACGAAGGAGTCGCAGCGGAACAAGCGAGGGTGGCATGAGATGTTCAAAATTCAAGGTTCAATGTTCAAAGAAGGGCCGTGTAACGCTTGATCGTTGAACATTGAACCTTGAACGAATACAGTTCCGGAGGTGAAAAGATGAAACTCAAGCGTAAAACAGCGATCGTCACCGGCGGCGGCAGCGGCATCGGCCGCGCCACGGCCCTGGCCTTGAGCCTCGAAGGCGCCAACGTGGCGATCGCCGATATCGCGGTGGATAACGCCAACCGCGTCCGCGACGAAGTTCAGGCGTCGGGCTTCGGGTCGGCCATCGCCTGTCGCGTCGATCTCACCAAGAGAGTTGAAGTCGAGCAGATGGTGCAAACGGTTCTCAAGGAATTCGGCCAGGTCGATATTCTGGTCAACTGCGCGGGCTGGGACCGCTTGGAGCCTTTCATCGAGAGCAACGAAGAGACGTGGGATAAAATTATCGCGATCAACTTCAAATCCGTTCTTAATACCGCGAAGGCGATCCTGCCGCACATGATGGAGCGCAATTCGGGAAAGATCATCAACATCGCCTCCGACGCAGGGCGCGTCGGCTCGAGCTGGGAAGCGGTCTATTCAGGCACCAAAGGGGCGGTGATCGCGTTTTCCAAGACGCTCGCGCGCGAAACGGCGCGCCACAACATCAACGTGAACGTCGTCTGTCCGGGCATGACCGACACGCCGTTGATGCAGGCGATCCGTCAGCAGTCGGAAAAGACGGCGAAGATCGTTGACGCCGTGGTCAAAGCGACGCCCTTTCGGCGCGCGGCCAAGCCCGAGGAGATCGCGGCGATGGTGGTCTTTCTCGCTTCCGGCGATTCCGATTTTATGACCGGACAGACGATCAGCGTGAACGGCGGCCTCACGATGGTATGAAGTGCGAAAGGATGTAGGGGGCCGATACATCGCGCCCGGGAGGAAAGATGCCAAGTAATATCAAAGCCATCGACATGATGTTCTACGTTGCGACGCCGGAGTTCATCGCCAAGTGGAACAACGCCAAAAAAAACGAGCTGATCTGCCGCATGGAGCGCGCCATCGGCGGCCTGCCCGAATTCGCGACGATCCCGGCGATGATCGCGAAGATGGACGAGGCCGGCGTGGAAAAAGTTTTTATCACGCAGACAAAGATGTGGTCGTACAGAAATCACTGGATGTACATGGACACGACGATCGACGAAGTCGCCCAGTACACGACAAAATATCCCGACCGCTTCGTCGGTCTCGCCGGCTACAATCCGTTCCGCATCAAAGAGTCGCTGCAAGAAATCGAAGTCGCCGTGAAGCAGTATGGCTTCAAGGGCGTCTATGTTCACATCTACGGCTTCGACATCCCGCTTTGCGACCCGAAGATGTACCCGCTTTTCGCCAAGTGCGTCGAGCTGGATATTCCGGTCTCGATGCAGGTCGGCCACGTGCTCGAAGCGATGCCGAGCGAGCACGGCCGGCCGATTTACCTGGACCGGATCGCCAGCGACTTCCCCGAGCTGAAAATGATCGGCGCGCACACCGGGTGGCCGTGGGTCGAGGAGCTGATCTCAACTTGTTATAAATGGGACAACGTTTACTTCGGCATCGACGGCTGGATGCCCAAATATCTCGGTCCGGAGACGCTTCACTTCATGAACAGCCGCATGGGCATGGACCGATGCGTGTGGGGCACCAACGGGCTCCCGTGGAAAGCGAGCCTCGATCAGATCGATCAGATCGGGCTCAAGGAAGAAGTCAAGCAAAAGGTTTTGCGAGACAACACCGTCCAACTTTTTCGAATTTAGAAAACCACCAGGAGGAACGAAGTGGCGGCAGCCGGAGAGAGGCATCTTCAATCGCTTAGCAGGCATAAAGAGTTTCTCGTCGAGGATCGGCTCGTCACGATGCGCGACCGCAAAGACGCGCCCATCGGCGAGCGCGCGGAAAATCCGGACGCCCGCGCCGCGCGTCGTCTTTCGCCGCCCGACATCCTCACCATCGACGAAGTCGCGCGACAGCCGATCGACGGTGTCGATACGAACGCGACGCTGAATCACATGGCGAATATCGGGCCCGAGGCGCGGCTCTTCGTTCAACGGCAAGATGGAAAAGTGCTCCGCTCCGAGATCTTCGAGGATCCCCGCGTTTGTCCGGATATCAATCGCGGCGCGGTGGTCGAGAATCTCCGAGAGAAGCCGAAAGACGTGAGCGGCTGGCGCACGCACGAATTTTTTATCGACACCAAGGGCTGTCTCGGGGACGAGTGCGGCAGGTGCGCCGTCATGTGCCCGGAGAACGCCATTCATCTCATGGGCAAAGGGAAAGGAAGCTTTCACGAGATCGATCCGCTCGCCTGCAAAGGCTGTTTCATCTGCTGGGTCGAGTGCTATCGCACGGCAGCGGACTGCATCCTGGTGGACGGCAAGACTTTCGACCCGGGCATGAGGGCGAAGCATTTTGGGGAATAAAAATCCGTTCAAGGTTCAATGTTCAAGGTTCAAGGCGGGCGACGCATTTGAACTTTGAACCTTGAACCTCGGGAGAGCGGAGGTCTAGAAGAATGGCGACCGTTTTAAGCGGCAACAGCGCGGCGGCGTGGGGATTCAGGCTCTCGCGCGTGCAGTGCTATCCCTATTATCCGATCACGCCTTCGACCGCCTGCTCGGAGCAGATCTCAAAGTGGGTTTCCGACGGAGTCATCGATGCGGTGACGATCAACGCGGAGTCCGAGCACAGCGCGGCGAGCCAGATCATCGCCGCCGGGAAAAGCGTGCGCGCCGGCACGGCGACCTCGTCGAAAGGGCTGCTCTACATGATCGAGGTGCTGGAAAACGCCGCCGGGAGCAGCATCCCGTGCGGCCTGTTTCTCGGCAACCGCGCGACCGG
>JBGPTS010000243.1:0-3502 GCA_041490745.1 Binatia bacterium
CTCGTGAATCGTGATCGCGGGGAGGGGACGAACACGAAACTTCGAAGCACCCCTTTGAAGTAACACGAACACGAGCCACGGCCTTTCGCGCCTCCATGTTCGCGAATACATTCCGCGCCTTTCGCTACCGCGACTACTTTATTTTTTGGTGCGGGCTGCTTCTCGGCCATACCGGCACGCTGATACAAACCACCGCGCAAAGCTGGCTGATTTTCCAACTGACGAATTCACCCTTTTACCTCGGACTGGAAGGGCTCTGCCTGGGCCTGCCGCGCGTGCTCTTTTCGGCTTTTGGCGGCGCGGTAGTGGACCGCGCCGATCGTAAAACCATTTTCGTCGTGACCCAGAGCGCCTTCTTATTGATGGCGCTTTTTCTCGGCGTCATGAACGCCATGGGCGCAATCCGCGTCTGGCATATGCTTCTTGTCTCCGCGCTGACCGGCCTCTGTGTATCGTTCGAACAGCCCGTGCGGCAGACGATATTGCATCAGCTTGTCCCCCAAACCGTCCTGCCGAATGCGATCACGTTGTATCAGATGGTCTTCAACGGATCGCTGCTTTTCGGTCCGGCCATCGGCGGCATGTTGATTCCTTTCATCGATACCCAGGGCTGCTTTTTCGTCGCGACGGCCGGAAACCTCATCGTCCTCGTTACGATCTTCATGATCCGAATTCCCACGGCGGAGCGGACGGCGAGCCCGAAAAGCGTCACCCAGGACATGATCGAAGGGTTCCATCTCGCCTGGAAAACGCCGGTATTTTTTGCCCTGTTCACGCTGCTCGGCATCGTTACGTTTTGCACCAAGCCCTACACTCAATTCATGCCGGTCTTTGCGCGCGATATTCTCAGCGTCGGCGCGCCGGGTCTCGGCTTTTTACTCATGGCGCCCGGCGCCGGCGCCATCGTCGGCGGGCTCACCCTCGCCTCCGTGCCTCGCTTTCCCAAGGCCCATCGTCTGCTCTTCTTTCTCGGCGCAGGCCTGGGGTGCTCGATAATTTTTTTCGCCGCGTCGCGCAATTTTTATCTTTCTTTGTTTTTCCTTTTTATCGCTGGCGGTTTCCACACGACTTTTCTTTCCTTCACCGCGACCTTGCTGCAGAGCCACGCCGATGAAACCAATCGCGGCAGGATTATGTCCCTGTACGGTTTGATCAATCGCGGGCTGGGTCCGATGGGGAGTTTCCCATTCGGTCTGGTGGCTACGGCGATCGGCGCGCCATCGACGGTCGCGATGTGCGGCGTGCTGACGATCGGACTGGTGGGCTATGTCGCGCTATTCCGCGCGCAGCTCCGGCACGTTAAGCTGGTCGGCGCGTAGGCGGCCTAAAAGCCTTATGTGCTTCGTTTGCCATTCTGCCCACAAAAGAATCACTCCCTGCAGGGAAAGTAGGCATCCGGACTACTTCCGTCCATCGAAAGAACCTCTGTAGAAAAAAATCCGCCGTCGCAACGGCGATTTAATCCACGGGTCGGGCGTGGCGCGTCTGGCATGGGCATTGCGGATGTATGCCGGTTGGATGTTATCCTCCGGCGCGTCTCTTTATTCGAACGCGGCCTCTGCCGAGATCTCTCCGATCCTCTCCTCGCTCCAGGAGATGCACGCGAAGTATCGGGAGAACTTCAACGGCAAGGTAGCGACCTACATCCCGGAGCTGGCCAAGGCCGACCCGCGTCAATTCGGCATCGCTCTCGTCACCGCCGACGGGCAAATCTACGAGGTGGGCGATGCGCGTCATTTATTCACCATCCAGTCGATTTCCAAGCCGTTCGTCTACGGTCTTGCGCTTGAAGACTACGGACAGGATTATGTTCTCGGCAAGGTCGGCGTCGAGCCGAGCGGCGACGCGTTCAACTCGATTGTCTTTGATGAGCGCAGCAACCGGCCTTTCAATCCGATGGTCAACGCCGGCGCCATCGCCACCACCGCGTTGATCAAAGGAGAGGGACACGATGACCGGCTCACCCGTCTCCTCGAAATGTTCGGCCGGTTTACGGGTCGGGCCGTCGAGATCGACCGGTCCGTCTTCCTGTCGGAAAAAGCGACGGGCCACCGCAACCGGGCGATCGCCTATCTCGGACTCAATTCCGGCATGATCGACGACCGCATCGACGAGCATCTCGATCTCTACTTCGGGCAGTGCTCCATTATCGTCAGCGCGCGGGACCTGGCGGTGATGGCGGCGACGCTCGCCAACAACGGTGTGAATCCATTGACGGGCAACCGCGCCATCGAAGAGCGCTACGTCAAGAACGTGCTCAGCGTAATGCATAGCTGCGGCATGTACGACTACGCCGGAGAGTGGGGCTACCGCGTCGGCTTGCCGGCAAAGAGCGGCGTCGGCGGCGGCATCATCGCCGTTCTTCCGGGACAGTTCGGCATCGGCACTTTTTCGCCGTTGCTCGACGATCGCGGGAACAGTTGCCGCGGCATTCAGGTTTGCGAAGAGCTCTCGGAGCGCTTCAAGCTGCACATGTTCAAGACCCGTTCCATTACCCGGTCCGTCGTCCGGCGCCGTTATCGTGGAGAGATGGTCCGCTCCAAGCGGCGGCGCACCCGTGAGGAACAGTCGATTCTCCTCCGTAAGGCAACGAGGCTCTGCGTGTACGAACTGCAGGGCGAGCTTTTTTTCGGCACGATGGAGCAGGTGTTTCGGCGATTGATGGCGGAATTGGAATCGGTCGAATATTTAATTCTGGATTTCAAACGCGTGGCGCATATCGATGACTGCGGTTGGGAGATGCTCGGCCGGATGAGCGAAATGCTGGCAAGAAGCGGCAAGCGGCTCGCGCTCTCCTATCTGCCGCCGACGACAGGTGTCGCGCTACGGAGAGAAAACGCGGGCAAGTGGACGGAAGAGAGTTTTTTCCCGGATACGGACGCGGCGCTGGAGTGGTGCGAGAACCGGCTCATTCTCGAAGAGCAAGCGCCGGTCGGCCGATACGGCGTCCTCGCGCTGGACGCCATGGATATCGTTGCAGGTCTGGATGCGAGCGAGGTCGCGCTTCTCCAGTCGTTGGTCCAAGAAGTTCGTTATGACGCGGGAGCAACCATCGTCCGCGAAGGCGATCCCGCCGACTCGATTTTCCTATTGGCCGCGGGACTCGCGAGCGTGCGCTTGAAGCTCGGCGACGGCGCGCGCACCAAGCGCCTAAGCACGATCCCGCCGGGCGTGGCGTTTGGCGAGCTGGCTCTCTTCGACGGCGGAACCCGCTCCGCCGATGTCGTCGCGGACGAGCCGTCGATCTGTTATGTGCTGTCGATAACGGCGCTCGACGAGTTGGCCGCGCGCAATCCGGCGATACGAACCAAATTGTTACGCAACGTCGGCAGGGAATTGTCCGCCCGCCTCAGGCGGGCCGACGCGGAGATCCGCGCGTTAGAAGAATAGAAACTCTAAGCGACGCTCACGCGCCTTCGCCGGCTTCTTCGCGATAGAGTTTCAACGCTTCGAGGACCGGCATGTCGCTCGTCGAGAAAAGAATCGCTTCTTTGTCCTTCGA
>JBGPTS010000244.1:0-3276 GCA_041490745.1 Binatia bacterium
ACACGATCAAAACCATGAACAGCGGAATGAAGATGAGCTGTCCGGTAGAGCTGGCGCTGTTGAGAATTCCCAACGCGAGTCCCCGCCGCTCGACGAACCACCGGTTCGCCACCGTCGCGGAAAGCACCGAGCCGATGCCGCCCGCCGCGAGTCCCACGACCACTCCCCATAGAAGCACGAGCTGCCAGTATTCTTTCATGAACGTCGTGCCGCTGACGCCCACGGCCAAAACTGAGAGGCATATGAGCATCACCCGGCGCGGGCCGAAGCGGTCGAGCAGCCAGCCGCTGATCGGCGCCGCGACGCCGAAGAGAAGCAAGTTGATGCTGACGGCAAACGCGATTGCTGCCCGGCTCCAGCCGAACTCCAACTCGAAGGGATGGATCAAAACCGCCGGCGACGAGCGGATGCCCGCGCCGACCAGCGTGGTAAGAAAACTGAGCGCCAATATGATCCAGCCGTAATAAAACCCGACCGGAAGCAGCGGTCGTTGCCGTCGATTGGATGGACCGGGTTGCATGGTCCTTAGATAACTCTCTCGCGGCGAAAACACAATCGCCGCGGCGCGCGGCCGCTCCGGTTTGACACGCGAACGGACTTTCCACTAGGCTTCGCGCTGTCCCCATGCGAAAGGAGAAAACCGTGAAAAGAAAATCATTTGTATTTTTCCTGCTGTTTGCGGCTCTGCCGTGCCGGCTTTACGGCGCTGAAGAACTCTCCTTGGAAGTCACCGACATCACCTACGCCAGCGAAGACGGGAAGGTCGAGGCGAAGATTTACCGCGCGAACGATCTGCGCGGGCCGGCGCCGGCGATCGTCGTGTTGCCGGGACGCGGGCGGGACTTTGCCGGGATGGAATGGCTGACTAAAGCGCTGGCTGCGCGCGGCTACGTCGTCATGCCGATCGGCTATCGCGGCATTCCGGTCCGCTACTACGCGAGAGACGTGGAGGACGCGCAGAACGCCATCACCTATCTGGAAACGCTGTCCTATGTCGATAAATCGCGCATCGGCATCTTCGGCCACTCGCGCGGCGGCGCGGCGGCGCTGATGTCCGCGGCCTCCGGCGACAAGCGCATCAAGAGCGTGGTCTCCGCCAGCGCGCCGACCGATCAAGTCAAGAGTCTCGCCGAAAAGCAACTTTCCGCGGCCCACTACCCCGACCGCATGCGCACGCGCGGCGTCCCGCCGGAAGAAGACCCGGTTTATTATCGTTCGGTTTCGCCGATCTATCACGCCGACCAGATGCGCGACGTGCCGGTCCTGCTGATCCACGGCGCCGCGGACTTTCTCACGTTCGTGGACCATTCTCTCAACATGTACGGCGCGCTCAAAGTGGCGGGCAATCGCGCCGCGCGCATCGAGGTGATCGTCGGCGCCGGCCATTTCTACGAGCGCGGCTTCGGCGGTTATTTATTCGACGAAGTGATTCGTCTGACGGCTGCGTGGTTCGACGATACGTTGAAGGCGAAAAAGTAAATCCGCGATGCGGCGCTTAGCGAAAATAGTTTTCCTCGCGCTGATAACGGCCGGCGCGCAATCGGCCGCCTGGCCGCCGGACGAAGTTCCCTTCGTCCCGACACCGATCGAAGTCGTGGACCGCATGCTGGAGATGGCGGAAGTAAAAAAGGGCGACGTGCTTTACGATCTCGGCAGCGGCGACGGCCGCATCGTCATACGCGCGGCGAAGAAGTACGGCGCGCGCGCCGTCGGCATCGAGATGGATTCGTGGCTGGTGGAAGCCGCTCGCGCAAAGGCGAAGGAAGAAGGCGTCGACGATCTGGTCGAATTCCGCGTCGAAGACGCCGCCAAGACCGATCTCTCCGGCGCCACCGTCGTCACGCTTTACATGCTGCCGTGGTTCAACGAGATGATGAAACCGCAATTTCAGGCGCAGCTAAAGCGCGGGGCGCGCATCGTGAGCCACGATTACGGCATCGAGGGCTGGCCGCCTGATAAGACGGAAGCGTTTCCCGTGGTCGAGAAACGCGCGGAGGGATTCACGCACGAACATACGTTGCACCTGTGGAGGATCGGGGAGTAGCGATCGAAATCCCCTTTTCTCACGACTGTAGAGTAGACGAGCGCGGCGGTCAGATCAAACGTTATACATACTCAAGCGCGCCAGACCCTAACCACCACAATCAATTCGCCCTGGGGTTCTTAACGCAGCGTGGCCAGTCGCTTAAGATTTGGAAGACGGCGCGTAGGAAAAGCGATTGTTCAACCTAACAAGACGACGACGAGATCATTTTCGGCGGCGTTTTTTTGCCGCGATGTTCGCATGCTGTCTCTGCACGCTGCCGTCGGCATGCGGCTCCTTGATGCTAAGGGAGATCGACGTCACCGACGTGGAGGCGGCGCGTTATGCGCGCACCGGCGATTTGCAGGCCGAAGTCGAATCGCTCGCACGGCCGCTTGTTGAACGCGGCGAGACGCCGGGAATCGTTGTCGGCGTACTGTCGCCGGATGGCAGCGTGAAGTTCTTCGGTTACGGCGTCACCGATCATGACAGCAAGCGGATGCCGGACGGCGACACCTTGTTCCCGATCGGTTCCGTCAGCAAAGGCTTCCTGGCGGCTATAACGGCGCTGCTCGTCGACGAAGGCGTGTTGTCATGGGACGAAACGTTGGACAAGCTGCTGCCGCCGAACACGCCGCTCAGCGCCGACGCAAAAAAAATTACTTTGCTTCAATTGGCAACCCACACGTCGGGGTTGCCGCGACAGCCGAATACGCTGCAGATGCTGGGCTATCTCACGCAGTATCTGTTCACGGGAGAAAATTTCTATCGCCACATGGACCGCGACTACGCGCTCGCCTATCTCGCCGACTTTACGGCGCCGCCGAAGGTCGATTCCCGGCCTTCCAATCTCGGTTACGGAATCCTCGTGGATGTGGTTCAGCTCCGCACCGGCCTTTCCCTCGATGCGTTGCTCGAACAAAAACTATCGCGCCCGCTTGGGCTTAAAAGCACGGGCTATGCGCCGGAGGCGTTGCCCGGTTATTCGACCCGCGCCCACGGTCACTCCGGCGACCAGCCCAAATTCATTCCTCGCGGCGAACCCGTGCCCGACTGGCGCTTGACCGAGATGATGAAGGGAGCGGCCGGCGTTTACTCTTCTGCAAGAGATCTGCTTACGTTTGCTTCGGCGCATCTTTCTCGCGCGACGAGGATCAATGCGACGTTGGCGGATACGATGAAGCCGCTTTTCACGCGACCCAGAGAAGCGCCGGCGATAGCCTGGATCGCCGATGAAATTAACGGGGAGCGGA
>JBGPTS010000245.1:0-3187 GCA_041490745.1 Binatia bacterium
CAGCCGGCGGTGGCCGCGCTGATCGCGGGAGAGATCGATCTGCTCTACTGCATTCCCCACAATGTGATCAGCGCGATCGCGGGCGGCGCGGACCTGCTTTTCGTCGCCAGCGTCTATAACAGGATGCAGTACCGCATCGTCGCCGCGCCGGGCATCGACAAGCCCGAACAGCTCAAAGGCAAGATCGTCGGCGTAGCGCGCGTGCACGACGTGTCGCATTTTTACATGAGGCTGGGGCTTCAGCGCGTCGGCATGAATCCCGAGCAAGACATCCGCGTCGTCGCCGTCGGCGGACAGAACGAGCGGGTGCTGGCGCTGAAGAGCGGTCGCATTGCCGCGACGATCGTCAACCCGGCGAACGCGCTCATTCTCGAAAAGGCGGGCTTCAAGACCGTGCTCGATCTCGAGACGCTCGGCTTCCCGGTCGTCGGAAATACGATGGCCGTGAGGCGGAGCGCAATCAAAGACCGTCGCGCCATGCTGGTGAAATTTCTCCGCGCCTTTATGGCGGGCGTGAAGAAAGTCCAGGGCGAGCCGGAGTTCGGCAAGAAGGTCCTGGCGAAATACCTGCGCTTGAAAGACCACGACGTGATCGAGGAGAACTACCGTTTCAACTCGGGGGCGCTGCTCGAAAGCGTGCCGGCGATTCCGCTCCAAGGGCTGCGCTATGCCGTAGACTCGCTGGCTCCCACCGTCCCGGCGGCGAAAAATTTGAAAGCGGAGTCGATGATCGACACCGGCATTCTCGACGAAGCGGCGAAGGGCGGCGGTTAATCTATGAGCGAGTGGAGATTATTTTTCTCGCTTTTTCTGTCCGCTTGGTTGATGAGCGCTCAGGCGCAAGCCGTGGAAAAAGTCATGGCCGTATACACCAGCATCACCGGCGGTTACGCTCCTCTCTGGGTCGGGAAAGAACAGAAGATCTTTCAGAAATACGGCCTCGACGCGCGGCTCGTTTACATGCGCGGGACCGTGACCACTTCGGCGGCGCTGATCGCCGAAGAAATCGAGTTCATTCAGGCGGGGGCATCGACGTACATTCCTTATGCGGCGAACGGCGGGGACGTGGCGCTCCTGGGTTGTCTCTCCAATATCGTTCTCGATTACGTCGTGCTCGCTCATCCGTCGATCCGCAAAGTGGAAGAGCTGCGCGGGAAAACCATCGGCATCAGTCGCGCGGGAGATCAGACATATTATTATCTCAGAGAAGTCCTCAAGCGGAACGGCATGGGGATCAAGGAGGTCCGCCTCGCCCAGACCGGCCAACAGCCCGAGCGCATGGAGGCGCTGCGCCGCGGTGTCGTGGCGGCGACGCTGCTCAACACGCCGATGAATTTAGCGTTGGAAAAGGAAGGGTTCAGACGTCTCGTGGACATCGAATCGCTCAAGATCCCCGCGGGTGTGCGCTGCCTGATTACCACGCGGAAAATTCTCCGGCTCCGGCCCGTCGTCGTGGAGAACTTCGCCAAGGGATGGCTCGATTCGGTGCGCTTTATCCAGACGCACAAAAAAGAAGCGATGGCGATTATCGGCACGTACACGAGGAACTCGGCCGCCGATCAGTTGGAGGACGCCTGGCAGAGCCTGGCGACCAAGACGGAGATTCCGCCTTACGTCTCCGTGCAGAAGCTCCAGGAGCAGATTCAAATGCTGGCGGAGGACCAACCGGAAGTTCGCAAGCTCGAAGCCGCCAGGATGATCGACAACACCGTGCTGAAAAAATTGGACGAGTCCGGCTGGATCAAAAGCCTCTTTCAATAAAATCGCGGAGGGATTTATGGGAAACAAAGTGCGCGAGTTCATGACTCATCGGGAGCCGGACGAGCACATCTGGGTGGAGCGCGACGAAGACGCGCTGATCGGCACGGTGCGCGCCGGCCAGCGGCCGATGCCGCGCATCCGCGTTTTCGACTTGTTGCAGAACGAAGCCGCGATCACCGGCCAATCGCAGGCGCTCGTGTGGGACGGCGAAACTTTACGCATCGCCGCCGAGCAGGTGAAAGGAAAAGAGCGCGGCCTTACGCGCGCCGCGGATTACGACATCGTCTTCGTTCAGTTCGCCGGCTCGTCGGCGATCGAGAGCGAGTACGGCGCGGTCGAAATCGAGTCCGGCGAGATCGCGCTGATTCCCGCCGGCATTGCGCACCGTTCCGTCGGCAGAGGCGAATGTCTCAGGCTCCGCGTCATGACCAAAGAAGCGGTGAATCTCGGCGTCGATCCGGAGAAGCCGCTGGCCGAGAGCCGATTCAAAGTCGCACACTCCGACCCGCTCCCGTCGCAGAACGGCGCCGGGCCTGTGGCGGCGGACGACGGCCGCGGGTTGGAGCACGTGAGCTTTTGGGACCCAGCATCCGACATCTGGATCGAGCGCAAGTGCGCCGACCTAATCGGCTGCGTGAAAGAGGGCGGGCGCGGGCTCAAAAAGCTTCGCGCGTTCGATTACTTCACCGGCATGACGGGAAAAGGCGGCGCGAAGGCGCCGGTGCTCTACACGGGCAACGAGTTCCGCATCGATGTCTACAATTTGGAAGGCCAGCAGCGCGGCTTTCATCGCGGCCTCGACGAAGACGAGATCTGGTTCCAATTCCGCGGCCACGCGGTGAACGACACCGAATGGGGCATCGTCGAGCTCGATCCCGGCGAGATGACCTACGTGCCGCGCGGCATCGCGCACCGGATCAACGGCGGCAAGGGATTTTTGCGCATGGTTTTTTACACGCGCCATTTGATTCACCCGAAGGCGTTCAACAGCTCGGCGGGGAGAAGGACGAGCTTCCAGGTGGAGTAGAGCGCTCGGGAACGCGCCGGCGCTGCGAAGGAAAAATGGCGCAAGGCGGGTGCTGCTAGTTTGTCATTCTAAGCGCAGCGAAGAATCTAAGATGGCAAAGAGAGATTCTTCGTCGCTTACGCTCCTCAGAATGACATGGAGCTTTTAGATGGAAGAACTGATTCCACAACTTTCATTAGACGAACGCGACCGCCGCTATCGAAACGTCCGACAAGAGATGGCGCGCAGGGGATTCGACTGCTTGTTGCTGCCGGCGAATAGCGGGCGCTGGGAGCAGCTCCAGGCCGACTCGCGCTATCTCTCGTCGATCGGCGGCTTCGCAACGGAAGTTTTCACGGTTTTTCCGCTCGACGGCGAACCGACGGCTTACGTCTTCAATCGCGCGGCGTGGTGGAAGCG
>JBGPTS010000246.1:0-2906 GCA_041490745.1 Binatia bacterium
AATTATATTTTCGTCACGCGCATGAACGGCTATGAGATCGCGCGCTTCGATCATCCGGCCAACGGCGATCCGGCGGCGCGCTCACCGCACAGCCCGGAGGGACGCATCTGGGTCTCCAAGCCGTTCTTCGATCCCATAATACGCCGTCACGCGGGCAGTCTGCCCGGAGTCGAAGTCCGCTATCGCACGTCGCTGGAATCGTTCCGCCAGGACGATCGAACGGTCGTCGCGTCTATCCTCGACGTGGAAACCGGAACGCGCGGCGAGATCGAAGCCGAGTATCTCATCGGCTGCGACGGCGGTCGCAGCGGCGTGCGCAAACAGCTCGGCATCCAGTTGCAAGGCGCTTTTTCTCAGGGCATGAACGTCGCGCTCTTATTCCGCTCGCCGTTGCTTTCGGCGAGCCGGCACGGCCCGGCGGTGCAATATCAGATCATCAACGCGCAAATTCAGGGCGCGATCGCCGCGGTCGACGGAAAGGAACTGTGGCGTTTGAACATTCGCGGCGTCAAGCCCGACCAGGTGGACTCTCTCGACGCGCCGGCAAAATTGCGCCACGCGCTCGGCGAGAACGTTCCCTTCGAGCTTCTCGCCGTTCGGCCGTGGACCGGCCATTGCGTCGTGACCGAGCGTTACCGCGAGGGGCGCGTTTTCCTCGCCGGCGACGCGGCGCATCTTCTCTGGCCGGCGGGCGGCTTCGGCATGAACACCGGCGTCGGCGACGCCGTTGATCTCGGTTGGAAGCTGGCAGCTGTGCTCCAGGGTTGGGGCGACGCGCGGCTGCTCGACAGTTACGAGCCGGAGCGGCAGCCGATCGGTCTCCGCAACGTGACCGAAGCGGGGGAGATGCGCGCCGGTTTTGACACGCAAATTCCTTTTTCGCCGCTGTTGGAGGAAGACAGCGAAGCAGGAAAAAAAATCCGGGAAAAAGCGCGCGAAGCGATTCTCAGAACGCGCGCCAAGGAATTTCAACACGACTCCGCCGGAGTCGAGCTCGGCTACCGCTATGAAAATTCGCCGATCTGCGTCGCCGACGGGACGCCGCCGCCGCCGGAGGATCACGCCATTTACACTCCGACAACCCGGCCCGGCGCACGCGCGCCGCACGTCCCGCTTGCCGACGGCCGCTCGACGCTCGATCTCTTCGGCCGCGGTTTCGTTTTGCTGGCGCTCTCTTCCAACGCAGGCGACGTCTCCGGATTTACCGCGGCGGCGACAAGAACGGGATTGCCGCTCGAAGTCGTTGCTCTGGATAAAGCTGAAGTGCGCGACGTGTACGAGCGCGCCTTGGTGCTCGTTCGTCCCGACGGCCACGTCGCGTGGCGCGGCGATCGGGCGCCCGACAACGCGGCGGAGATCGTCGATCTTATTCGGGGGGCGTAACATGAAATCGAATTTCAAAAAGCAGATCGTGTTCGCGGCGATCGTCGCAATCGCATCAACGGTCGCAAGCAGCCTCGGCGCCGCCGACAAAATCGTCGGAGTTCACTCGGCGCAAGTCCTGTCGCAGTCGATGCCGTGGATCGCGCAGGAGGCCGGACTGTTCAAAAAATATGAACTGGATTTCCACCTCGTTTTCATCTCGTCGTCGCCGATCGTGACCGCCGCGATGCTGGGCGGCGACACGGAGATCGCGGTGACCGGCGCGATCGGCAACGTGCGGGCCTACGTGCAGGGCAGCACCGATCTGGTATTCATCGGCGGCATCAAAAATTTTATGACGCACAATATAATGGGAAAGCCGGAGATCAAGCGTCCCGAGGATCTCAAGGGAAGACGCGTGGGGGTCGGTCGGTTCGGCAGCAACACGCATTATTTCGCCATTCAGGCGCTGAGGAGATTAGGGATGGATGCCGCCAAGGATATTCAGGCTATTCCGACGGGCGGCGGACCGGAAACGCTCGCGGCGCTCGTCGGCGGCCGCGTCGATGCGGCGGCGCTGGTTGCGCCCGGCGACGCGGGAGCCGTCTCGCAGGGCTTTCATCTGGTCGTCAACGGTCCCGAGCTCCGCATTCCCTATGCGGCGACAACCCTGGCGACGCTCCGTTCCTCGATCGCCAAGCGAGACCCGGTCATCGGGCGCTTCATGCGCGTGATGGCGGAGGCGGCGAAAATCTTGCACACCGACAAAGCTTTCGTTTACAAGGTACTGGGAAAATACATGCGCATCACCGACACGAAGGTTCTCGACTCGGCTTATCAGTCCGAAATTCCCGCGCTCGAGCGCAAGTTGGACATTCATGAATCGGCGCTGCAAGCTTCGCTGGACGAGATCGCCCCGACCGATCCGCGGGCGAAAAGTTTCAAGCCTCAGGACCTGATCGATCGCAGATATCTTGTCGAGCTGGAAAAGAGTGGAGTATTCTCCAAGCTCTGGGGCGATAGGAAGTAACGGAGGAGCAGAATGTTTGCGCCAAAAACCATCACCGAGATCAAAGAAGATATCCGCAGCCGCATCGGCAAGCGCGCGCCGTTTCTTCACGCCGACAAAACGGAAACCGAAGAGGCGCTGGCGAAACTCGCCAACATCGAGCCCGAGCCGTGGGCCGCGGCGTGGAACGGGATCGCCGCGCGCTGGGAAGGGAAGGCGAGGGCCGCGGAAACGAAAGGGAACGCGAAAGAAGCCAAAGAAAATTTTATCAAAGCCTACGGCTACTACGGCATCGCGCGCCATCCGTTTCCCAACTCGCCGGGCAAGCAGCACGCTTATCTAAAAACGAGAGAGATGTACCTCGCCGCGTCGCGCTACTTCGACATTCCGCTCGAGTGCGTGAGCATCCCCTTCGAGGGCAAGACTATTGTCGGCCACCTTCGATTGCCGAAAAAATTTCCCGCGCCGCTCGTCATGCACTGGGGCGGCATCGACAACTGGAAAGAAGAGCGGATGACTTTCGCCGAGCGGTTCG
>JBGPTS010000247.1:0-2870 GCA_041490745.1 Binatia bacterium
CAGACGGTCCCGAGCCTCGCGCTGTTCGGCTTTCTCATTCCGCTCAATATTTATCTCTTTCAGATCCGTCTCGTCGGCGGCATCGGCGCGCGCACGGCGGTCGTGGCGCTGGTGCTCTATGCGCTGCTGCCGATCGTGCGCAACACGTTCACCGGCATCAGCGGCGTCGATCCGGCGATCCGCGAAGCCGGCAAGGGAATGGGGATGACCGGCCGCCAGCTTCTCTTCCAGGTCGAAATTCCGCTCGCGCTCGGCGTCATCATCGCCGGGGTCCGCGTCGCGACGGTCATTTCCGTCGGCACCGCGACCATCGCCGCGGCGATCGACGCGGGCGGCCTCGGAAGGTATATCTTCCGCGGTCTCCGAATGAACGACAATACACTGATTTTAGCCGGCGCTGTCCCGGCAGCCGTCATAGCGCTGGCGGCGGATTTTCTCCTCGGCTGGGTCGAGCGTGTGTTTGGCAGGGGAGTCGGCGGTTGGCTACGCAGTTGGCGAACCTGGATAACGCTCGGCGCGATCGTCGCGGCGCTCGCCGTCTGGCTGGCGCTGGCGATTTCTCCGGCGAAGACGGGAGAGCGGATCGCGGTCGGCTCGAAAGACTTCACCGAGCAGATTATTCTGGGAGAGATTGTCGCACAGGCGATTGAGAGCAAGACCGGGCTGGAAGTTCAGCGCCGCTTCGATCTCGGCGGCAGCCTGGCGCACGAGGCGCTGCTGGCGGGCGAGATCGATCTCTATGTCGAGTACACCGGGACGGCGTTGACCGCGATCCTCAAGCTGCCGCCGTTGTCCGATCCCAAAGAAGTTTACCGGCGCGTGAAAGACGAGTACGCCGCGCGTTTCGGCCTCGAATGGACTGAGCCGGTGGGCTTCAACAACACCTTCGCCATCCTGGTTCGCGGCGACGACGCCCGGAGGCTCAAGCTTAAGACCGTTACTGACGCCGCCCGCTACGCGCCCAAGTGGCGCGCCGGCTTCGGCCAGGATTTCATGTCGCGGCCTGACGGCTACGAGGGATTCGCGCGGGCGTACGGCCTCAAATTCGCGGAGCTGCGCGAGATGGATCTGTCCTTGACCTACCGCGCGCTGGTGGATAAACAGGTCGACCTGATCGCCGGAAACTCGACGGACGGATTGATTGCGCGTCACGATCTGTTTCAGTTGGAGGACGATCGCCGCTATTTTCCGCCCTACGACGCGGTGCCGGTCGTGCGTCAGGAGGCGCTCAAGCGCCGTCCGGAGATTCGCGCGGCGTTGAAGGCGCTCGGTGGGCTGATTTCCGTGGAAGAGATGAGGCAATTAAATTTTGAAGTCGACGGCGGGCGACGGGCGGCGAAAGATGTGGTAGAGGAGTTTTTGCAGAACAAGGGCTTCGACCTGGGCTCAGCCCAGGGGGTGAAAGGCGGAATGTAAGGAGAAAGCCATGTTCGGTTATCGCGCCAGAATCGGTTACATCTCGCCGTCGGTCATCGTCATCCTGGCCATTGCGTCTGCGCTTTCGTCCCCCGGCACAAGTTGGGGGCAGAAGCTGGAGCGCGCCTATCTCGCCTTCGGCTCTTCCGGCGGAAACCTCACTGCCTTCTGGGTCGCGCGCGAGGCGGGACTTTACCGGCAGTACGGGTTGGACGTCGATGTGGTCTTCCTGCGCGGGAGCACGACGGCGATCAGCGCCCTCGCCGCCGGCGAAGCCCAGTTCGCCGCGCTTGGCGCCAGCTCCTCCGTGCTCGCCAAGCTCGGCGGCGTCGATACCGTGCTGGCGGCCACTGCGGCGCCGGGCCTATCGTTCTATCTCGTGACACCGAAGGAGATCGCCAGCGGCGCCGGACTTAAGGGAAAAAAGCTGGCGATCAGCCGGCCGGGAACCGATTCCGACTTTGCCGCGCGCGTTGCCGTTCAAAAGCTCGGTCTGAATGAGCGCGAAGTAAACATCCTCACGATCGGCAGCGATACGGAGCGGATCGCCGCATTGCAGCAGGGAGTGGTGGACGCCACGGTCCTGACGCCGGCGGCGTTAATCGCTGCGCAAAAGCTCGGATTCCACGCGCTGCTGGATCTCAACACGCTCAACATCCCCTACGAAGCGGCCGCGCTGATCACCACGCGAACGCTGATTCAAAACAAGCCGGAGACGGTGAGCCGCTTCACTAAGGGTTTTATTGCGGGCATCCACTATGCCAAGAGCCACCGCGATTTCACGATCGGGGTGCTCAAAAAGTACATGCGGAACGACGACATGGATGTCCTTAACGTGAGCTATGACTATTACGTCGGCCGCGTGATCCCCAGAGTTCCCTATGTCAGCGAGGCGGGACTTGAAACCGTGCTCGATTTCATCAAAAAAAGCAATCCCAAGGCGGCCAACGCCAGGGTGCAGGATTTCATGGACAACAGGTTTGTGAAGGAACTGGACGACACAGGTTTTATTCGCGCCCTGTACAACCGCTAACATCTAAAGAAATCCCGATATCGAAAGACGTTTTCTATGTTCAAAGGACGCGAGGTTTTTCGCGCGCTGCGCTACCCGGACTATTTCTGGTTCTGGTCGAGCTATTTCGTCTCCAACGTCGGCTCGTGGATGCAGTCCGTCGCCCAGGGCTGGCTGGTGTTCGACCTGACCGACTCGCCGTTCTATCTCGGCCTCTTCAGTCTGCTCAGAACGGTTTTGTTGTTTTGTTTTTTCCTCCTGGGCGGCGTCATGGCCGACCGTTGGGACCGGCGGCTTATCATGGTCTGGATCCAGGTCGTTTCTCTGGCGAGCGCGCTCGCTCTCGCCGTGCTGCTTTCCTTCGATGCGATTCAGGTCTGGCATATCTTTGTCTTCGGGACGATCACTTCGACGGTGTGGGCGTTCGAGCAGCCGGTGCGCC
>JBGPTS010000248.1:0-2810 GCA_041490745.1 Binatia bacterium
GCGCATTGCGGGTCGAGAACCTCCGGGCTTTGGTAGAGCGATTTCTTTTGCTGCGGCGCGCGACTCGTCGCCGCGCCGGAGCCGGCCAGCAAAAACTTGAGCAGCGCCATGCGAATGGGCACGCCGTAGGCCGCCTGCTTGAAATAAATTCCCCTGCGGTCCTTGTCGATCGCGGGAGACAATTCATCGACGCGCGGCAGCGGATGCATGACGACGGTGTCTTTGAAGCGTTTCTCCTTGAGAAAGCCCTCGCCGAGGCTCGGATACTTTCCGGTCTCTCCGCCCTGGCCGCCGTTCTCCTTGGTCATCCGCTCCTTCTGCTTGCGCGTGACGTAGAACGCGTCGAACTTGAGCCCTTGAGCCATGCTCTTGATCCGCCCCTGGACATCCTGATCCACCTGGGTGAAAAGCGCGAGCTGATGCGGCTGGCTCGGCGTCAAGTAGATCGCATCGGTTTGCGCCACCGCGGCTTGAAGATCGTCGGACGCGACGGGAGTGAGATTGTAGTGGCGCTCGCGCTCGAGCTTTTCGATCACATATTGCGGCAGCTCCATGCCGCCCGCCGCCAGCGTGACCACGTTGACGCCGAAGCGCGCCAGGGCGTAGACCAGCGAGTGAATCGTCCGCCCGTGCTTCAAATCGCCGCAGATGACGACCGTGAGTCCTTTCAGGTCGCCTTTTTCTTTCTTCAATGTGTAGAGATCGCAAAGCGTCTGCGTCGGGTGCTCGTGGCTGCCGTCGCCGGCGTTGATCACCGGCACGCCGGCAAATTCCGCCATCGCCTGCGCCGCGCCGTCCCAATAGTGGCGCACGACGAGCACGTCGGCGTAATTCGATACGACTCTCGCGGTGTCGGCGATGGTCTCGCCCTTCGCGGCGGAAGAGCTTTTCATGTCGGGGCAACTGATGACCGAGCCGCCGAGACGCTGCATCGACGACTCGAAGGACAACCGCGTTCGCGTGCTCGCCTCGTAAAAGAGCGTCGCCATGATTTTGCCGACGAGCGCGCCCGCGTGCGGCGAGCCGCCGCCGGCCGGCAGCATGGCGTCGGCAAGATCGAAGATTTCCTCGATCTCCCGATCGGTCAGATCCTCGATCGAAATCAGATCGCGTTTGGTTGGAGAGGCCATCGTCATTACTTTTTTTGCGGCTGTTTCGTCACGGTAACGAGATCGGTTCCGTCCGCTTCCTCGAGCCGGACGTTGACCCGCTCGCTCTCCCCGACTTGCACGTTCTTTCCCACGATGTCGGCGCGGATCGGCAGCTCGCGGTCGCCTCGGTCCACCAGCGTGGCGACGAGGATATTTTTCGGCTTGCCCAGATGGCCGAGCATCTCCAGCGCCGCGCGGATCGTCCGACCGGTGTTGATCACGTCGTCCACCAAAACCACCGCACGGTCGTCCACGGCGACCGGCACATCCATGCGCGGCGAAGATTCCGCCGCCGGGCGGCCGACGTCGTCCCGATACGGCGTGACATCGACCACCCCGACGGCCGGGGAATTTCCGGTCAACGTTTCGATCTTTCGTCCTATCCTGCGGGCCAGATGCGCGCCGCGCGAGCGAATGCCGATGAGCGACAGGTCGGCCGCGCCGCCGTTTTTCTCGACGATCTCGTGCGCCATCCGGCTGATCGTCCGTTGAACCTCAGCCGTTTCGAGCAGAACCCGTTTTTCCGCGTCCATAAAATAAAAAAACCTCCGTCGGGCTACCGCGGAGGTTTTCGAGCGCGCTGAAAGATTTCGATTTCGCTTTTCATACGACCTTTTCCAACCTCGCAGGATTGGCTTAAAAGGCTGAAATTTTTATATGTCGCAACGCGAACGAAGTCAAGGATTTTTCTTCCGCTGTCGTGGCGGATTCAACTTAACGATCCTGGCGTCGAGCACAGCACCGCGGATTCGCAATCGAGCGACCGCCACGGGCAGTGTGAAGCGCCGCGGCCCGGCGCTGCCGGGATTTATGAACAACACTCCCTCTCGCCGGGCGATGGAAGGCGCATGAGAATGGCCGCTGATGATAGCGCGGTAGCCTGCGGCGCCGGGATCGAGGGCGAGTTCGTTGACGTCGTGAAGGACGAAAAACTTGACCGCGCCGATTCCGACGACGGCGGTCTGAGGAAAGCGGCGCGCCCAGACGCCGCGATCGTTGTTGCCCCGAATGGCGACGACCTCGGCGACGGAGCGCAAGGCGTCAATGACTTCCGGTTTGCCGATATCTCCCGCGTGGACAATCAAATCGACGCCCGCAAGCGCGCCGAGTACTTCCGGCCGGATGAGGCCGTGCGTGTCGGAGATGACTCCTATGACTTTTGTTTTTTTCTTCGCCGGATGCGATCGCATCTTGACAACCACCTTTGCGCCTGGGGTATACACTATTTGAAGCGAGCTAGGAACGAAACAAGGAGGTCCGTTATGGCAGGCGTCGTCGATGCAGATACCCATATCGCCGAGTCGGCGAACATGTGGGAAATGATCGAGGGTGAAATGTATCCGCGGCGGCCTGTGGTCGTCTCGGTCCCCGAAGATACGCTCTACGGCCGGCGCAACGCCTTCTGGCTCATCGACGGCAATATCTTTCCCAGACCCGCCGGCAAAGGAAGTTTTCGCCTCATCACCCCTTCCGCTTCCAGGCACGAGTCGTCTCGCGGAGACATCCATATCGGATCCCGGGAGCTGACCAATCCGCAGGCGCGCCTCGCCGACATGGACAAGCTCGGCGTCGAGCTACAGGTAATCTACCCGACTTTGTTTCTGGTTTACCTTACCGACGATCCCGCACTGGACGTCGCCCTGTGCCGCGCGTACAACC
>JBGPTS010000249.1:0-2786 GCA_041490745.1 Binatia bacterium
CGATGTCCTCTGCGAGCGCGCCGCGCTGGCGGTTCGCCCAGGCAAGCTCTTTTTGTTTCAATTCCTGCTTGACCGCGCGATAGCGCTCGGCTTTTTTCGCCTGCAAATCTATGGCGCGAATCTGCCGCTCGATCTCGCGCACGATGTCGCTCACGCGCAGGAGATTTTGCTGCGTGCGTTCGAGCTTGCGCTCGGCGATGAGCTTGCGGCCTTTGTACTTGCTCGTCCCCGCCGCCTCTTCGATCAGCACGCGCCGCTCTTCGGGCTTGGCGTTGACGATCCCGTCGACGCGCCCTTGCTCGACGATGGAGTAGGCCTTGCTGCCGACGCCGGTGCCGAGAAAAAGTTCGATGATGTCCTTCAGCCGCGCGGGAACTTTGTTGATGGCGTATTCGGATTCGCCCGAGCGGAAAAGCCGCCGCGTAATCATGATCTCGGTAAATCCGCTGTACTCCGCCGGGCCGCGGCCTTCTTCGTTGTCGAGGACGAGCGAGACTTCGGCCATGCCCGTCGGCGCGAGACTCTCGCTGCCGTTGAAGATCACGTCTTCCATATTATGGCCGCGCAGGTGGCGCGCGCTCTGTTCGCCCATCACCCAGCGCAGCGCATCGACGATATTCGATTTGCCGCAGCCGTTAGGGCCGACGACGGCGGTGATGCCGCGCGGAAACTCGACCGTCGTCCTTTGCGCGAAGGACTTAAAGCCGTGCATTTCGAGACGTTTGAGGCGCATGAGTTACACCGATCGGGATGGAGGGCCGAGCAAAGAAATAGCGACTTTCATTGCCTTTGACTATTTCACATGGACTAAAGGCTGTCAAGAAAAATTACAATATACGGGGTCTGAGGCTGGAACAGCACCACAATATGTTGGGCAAGGCGCCCTTCGGGCGAGGGATCCGGGCAACCGCGTAAGGAGCGATAAAGCAGGCTCGCTACTCCAGCAATTCGGTATTCCAGTACGAGACATCGACCGCGTTCAGGAAGGGGAGCCATTCCCGGTAGCGGGACAGGTTGAAGGTCTCCTGCATGAAAGGGGTCCATTTGGGCTTATACGGCCGGTGCAAGAGCGCCACGCCGGCCTCCTGCGGTGTCCGTCCGCCCTTGCGCCGGTTGCACTCATGGCACGAGCAGACGACGTTCTCCCAGGTCGAGGTGCCGCCGCGCGAGCGCGGAATCACATGGTCGAGATTCAATTCATAGCGCGGCAGTCTTCGGCCGCAATACTGGCAGGTGAGCTTGTCGCGCGCGTAGATGTTGTAGCGGCTGAAGCGGACCTGGCGCTTGGGCACGCGGTCGTAGCCGACCAGAAGGATCACGCGCGGGACACGAATGACGCGGTTGACCAGGCCGATCGATTCGTCGTGGAGCGAAACGGAAAGATGGCTCCAGCTCTCGAAGTCGAACGTCTGGTACTGGTCGTTCACCGCCCGGGCGATGCCCTGGTAGAGCAGGGTGAAGGCGCGCCGCACCGAGGTCACATGGATCGGCAGATAGGAACGATTGAGAATCAGGACCTTGGTATTGAGAATCGAATAAGCGGGAGCCGCAATCGCGTGTTCCATAGCTGTTTTTCCGATCGAGATTGAGTCGTAAGAATATCGGCCGAGCCGCGCAATGTCAACCGAACCGAATTTAACTGCTTGAAATCCCGCCGGGGTTGGACTATAAACTCTAAAGAAGTCGCCGGATGGATCTCGAATGTTGACCGGAGATCCCGCCATTCATCTCCCTCCCAACGGACGCGTCTCCCGAAAAAAAGAGAGCTTGTGAAACAAGATATCTACATCAATAACACGCCGCAGGAGAGCCGCATCGCGATCGTCGAAGACGGCGCGCTCGCCGAATTTCTCATCGAGCGCAAACAAGAGCGGGGCATTGCGGGCAATATCTACAAGGGCAAGGTCGCGCGTGTGCTGCCTGGAATGCAGGCGGCGTTCGTCGATATCGGCATGGAAAAGGCGGCCTTTCTCCACGTCTCGGATTTTTCCAACGTGGCGGACGGCGGCGCGCCGCTGGCGGGATCGGAAGATGAAATCATTGTCGAAGCGCCGAAGCCGCATCCGTCGCGGCGCGTGCCGATCGAGCGCCAGCTTACGCACGGCCAGGAAATTCTTGTCCAGGTGGCCAAAGATCCGCTCGGCACCAAAGGCGCGCGCATCACTTCCCACGTTTCCCTGCCGGGCCGCTATCTTGTCTTCATGCCCGGCGTGAGCCACGTCGGCATCTCGCGCCGCATCGACGACGACAAAGAGCGCAAGCGGCTGAAGGAGATCGCCCTATCGATGTCGACGGTAGACGGCGGGTTTATCTTGCGGACGGCCAGCGAAGGGCGGAGCAAAAGAGAAATCCAGCGCGACCTCGCGTTTCTCACCAAGCTCTGGCGCGGCATTCGGAAAAAAGCCGAGACGGCCGGCGCGCCGTCGCTGATCCATCAGGATTTGGATGTCGTCACGCGCACCATCCGCGATTTTTTCGCCCTGGACACGCACCAGGTCTTCGTCGATCAGGTTAAAGAGTACCGCCGCATTCTCGACTTCGTCAGCCATTTCATGCCGCGGCTGAAATCGAAAATCTCGCTCTACACCGAGACCGAGCCGATCATGGATCACTTCGGCGTCGAGAAACAAATCTCGCAGGCGCTGGAGAGCAAGGTCTGGCTACACTCCGGCGGCTATCTCGTCATCGGCCGAACCGAGGCGTTGACCGCGATCGACGTGAACACGGGACGCTTCGTGGGCAGGTGAAATCAGGAAGAGACGATCTTCAAGACCAACCTCGAGGCG
>JBGPTS010000250.1:0-2753 GCA_041490745.1 Binatia bacterium
CACCTGATTGTGCCGCACCATGAACTCGATCTGCATGCCCTGGGGCAAGTCGAGGCGGTCGAGAATGCGCTTGTGCCAGAAGCTGGCCCAACCTTCGTTCATGATCTTGGTTTCCATCTGCGGGATGAAGTACTGCGCCTCTTCGTGGACGATGGTGAGGAGGTCCTTTTCCCAATCGCTCAACTGCGGGTTGTGGTCGCGGATAAAGAGCAGCAGGTCTTCCTCCGGATACAGCGGCACTCGGCTCAAATCCGGCGCGACGTATTCCTTGCGCCGATGGATTGACTGGAATGGATCGACGGACGGCCGCGATTCCTCGAGACGCCGCTCGACCGATTCGGCTTCCGTCTGCTTTCGGATGGCGAGATTGCGCCGGCACTGAAGCGACAGGGCGTGGGCGGCGTCGAGAATCCGCTCGACTTTGTCGAGACCGATGCTCGGGTCTTCGACGTAAGCGCGGACGCGGTTGGCGTGCGCCTTGAAGGTCTCGATCGTGTATTCCGCGCGCGTTGACTTGAAGGTGAAATTGTTTTTGAAGAAGTCGTTGTGGCCATAGACGTGCGCGATCGTGAGCACTTGCAACAACAGCGAGTTGTCGCGCATCAGATACGCGATCGAGGGATTGGCGTTGATGACCATTTCATAGGGCAGTCCGCTGACGCCGTAATCGTAAAGCGTCTTGAGCTTCTCGAAATTTTTGCCGTACGACCAGTGCGGATAATGCGACGGCATGCCGGAATAGACCATGTAGCCGAGCATCTGCTCGTGGTCGCAAACTTCGAACTCCTGCGGGAAGGGATCGAGACCGAATTCCCCGACAGCGGAAAGAATCCGTTCGTTCCACCTTGTCAATTCGTCGATGGTGAAAGCGGCCGGCATGGCGGGCGTTTCAGGCGGCGTCGTCTCGGGCGCGCTCGCGCGAGAGGAAACTTTTGAACGACGGCCAGATGTCCTCTTTGCGCTGGATCTGAACGGTGAGAAAATTGTCCGCAGCGATCTGGGAGAAAAACTGGCCCATGCTGCCGCCGTAGTAGCCGGAGCCGAGCGGCTTGATCTCGCCGTAGCCGAAGAGGTTGGCGATCCCGGCGATTTCCTTGGCCGCTTGCAGCGCGGCCGGGTTGTCCGACTCGAAGTTGTCGCCGTCCGAACAATGAAAAACGTAAACGTTCCAGAGCGAGGGATGGTATCGCCGCTCGATGATCTCCAGCGCCTTGCGATAGCCCGAGGAGATGAATGTGCCGCCCGCCTCGCCCTTGTGGAAAAACTCGTCCTCGCTGACTTCGGCGGCTTCCGTATGGTGCGCGACGAAGACGATCTCGACGTTTTGATATTTCGTGCAGACAAAGCGGTAGAGCAAGAAGAAAAAGCTCCGCGCGAGATATTTTTTCATCGTGTCCATCGAGCCGGAGGTGTCCATGATGCAGACGACGACGGCGTTCGATTCGCGGCGGATCTCGGTCACGGTGTGGCGGTAGATCAAGTCGTCGTTGTGAAACGGGAAGCGCTGCGGGCGCAGCGCGAAAGCGTCTTTGCGCTGCACCGCTTTTTTGCGCTTCACGCGCGAAATCGCGGTGCGCCGCTTGTCGAGGCGGATGCGGATGCCTTTTTTGCGATAGCCTTTGCGGCGAAAGAGTTGCTCGACCTCGATCTCGCGCAAATTTTTTCGCTCGAGATTCGGGAGCTCCAGGTCCTCGAACATCATGTCGATCAGCTCGTCGAGCGAAACGTCGGTCTCGTAATAATCGACGCCGGGGCGGTCGCCTGCTTGATGGCTTCCGCCCTCCGCCTCGGCTTTGCCTCTGCCGACCACCTGGCCCGGCTCGGTGTCCGGGCCGCCCTGGCCGACGCCGGGGGCGTTGTCGCCGAAGACGAAGCGGTACTCCTTGACGCCGCGGATCGGCACTTTGATGATCCGATCGCGGTCTTTGCCAATGATGGATTCCTCGGCGATGATGTCGGCGATGTTCTGGCGGATCGCCTCGTGGACTTTTTCGCGGTGGCGCTGGCGGTCGGCGGCCGAGCGGTCGCTGCGCTGCGCGGAGGAAGAATCGTAGGAGCGAAAAATCGTCTCCATATTCCGAAAGGGATTAGACGCAAGGGGTGAGGGGGTGGGGATCGCCTAACTCCTCACGCTTCACCCCTTACGGGCTTTAGTCTTTCCATAAATTGTTCGCGGCGTACTTCAAGATCACGTCCACGCAATTCGGGCAGTAGCCGTTGTCGAGCAAGTTCTGCACCATCGCGCCGTACTTCTCGCTTTGCTCCTCGTCGCGGGTGCGCGCCTTGGTAATGATGCGGCTCAAGTCGCGCACCGAGGTCATGAGCTTCTTCTCGATGGCCTCCTTCAGCGGCTCGTAGCTGCCGTAGTCGATCTTTTCCCCTCTGCGGTTGGCGGCCCAGAGATAGGCGATCACTTCCTGGCGAAATCCGTCGGCCGCCGAGCCGATGATGGCGATCTGCTCCTCGATCGATTTCATGAAGCCTTCGTCCGGCGACAACTCCTCCTTGGTGTTGCGGTCCTTGACCTTGCTCTTGTTGACGTAGGCCTCGGCGTGGTCCAAATAATTTTGGAACAACGACTCCGCCTGTTCCTTATAAGAATAGACGAAGGCGCGCGTGATCTCTTTTTCCAAGAGCTCCAGATATTCCTTGTGCAGCGTGTCCTGGAGGTATTCCAGATGCTGCTTGCGCGTGTCGTCGGGGAGATCGGCCTCCTTGACCATGTTGATGAGCGCCTCGCGGACGTTGATCGG
>JBGPTS010000251.1:0-2646 GCA_041490745.1 Binatia bacterium
CGGTGGCCGAGATCCGCGCGAAGACCGCGTCCGTCAGGTCTACCGAAGTCTCCTCGCGTGTTTTGAGGTTTGCGCGGAGCTCGTGTAGGGTTGGCGTGTGGAGGCTCTTTCGATGTTCTTGGGACCCGTGTAGAAGGTTTGCTCCCGCGCCGGCGCGTTCGCCCGGAGGCTTTCCGTCTGAGGCTCGTTGGCGAGTCGGTCGTCGCGGAACGCGGGGACGATCTCGACGGCGTGCGCCCGCGGCGCGACGTGTGCGGTGTCGAGCTGATTGAGCTTTTCCATGTACTGCAAAATTTTGTCGAGCTGCTCGGTGAGCGTATTTTCTTCCTCGGACGATAGCTGGAGGCGGGCCAAAGTCGCGACCCGGTGGACCTCTTCGCGGGTGATTTTCATAGGAGACTTTTAACATAGTGGTCGGCAATCAGCAATCAACGGAGTCCAAGGCGGACCTCTCAGAAAGCATAGTTGTCATTCTGAGGCGAAGCCGAAGAATCTCTCAGAGAGACCCTTCGCTTCGCTCAGGGTGACTCACTCGGAAGCGAGTCACTTTTTTATTGCAGTTCCCCTGCCTTTTAGTTAACAATGGCCGCGATGAAACGGTCTCAAGCGTGGTTGTCCGGCGACTTCGCGCCGCCCGCGCGTCCCGACACGTTATTGGAAGAGAAGGGATACCGCCGCGGCTTCAAGCACGTCGCGGGGCTGGACGAAGTCGGACGCGGGCCGTGGGCCGGGCCGGTGGTGGCGGCGGCGGTGATCTTGCCGCGCGGCGTGACGCATCCGGAGGTTCGCGACTCCAAGCTTCTCAAGAGCGACAAGCGCGAAGAACTGGCGCAGTGGATCAAGCAGGAGGCGGTCGCGTGGGCGTTGGGGATCGTCGGTCCCGAGGAGATTGACCGGATCAATATTTTACAGGCCAGCCTGCTGGCCATGAGCATCGCCTTCGCACGGCTGACGCCGGTTCCTGAGCTCCTGTTGATCGACGGGCAGCATAAAATTCCGCTGGAATTCTTAAAGGATGAAGGCGGAAGGCGGAAGGATGAAGAAGGAATTCATCCCTCATCCCTCATCCCTCATCCTTTTCAAATGGCGATCGTCAAAGGCGACCTCGTTTGCCATTCGATCGCGGCGGCGTCGATCGTCGCCAAGGTAGCGCGTGATCAGATGATGGCGGAACTAGACGAACTCTATCCGGAGTACGGCTTTGGCCGGCACAAAGGCTACGGCTGCCCCGCGCACTCGGAGGCGCTCAAGCGCCTCGGCCCTTCGCCGATTCACCGGCGGAGTTTCCGCCCGGTGCGGGAAGCGGAAATCGGCGAGCAAGCTGTCGGCGGTCAGTCAACCCTCATTTCTACTTTCTCCGGCAGGAATCGGGCGGTGAGGAATTCCGAAGCTGAAAGCTGATGGCTGATAGCTGACAGCTTGCCGAGTCCATGCAGACCAAGCGACAGGTTTTAGGAAAAGAGGGCGAGGAGATCGCTGAAAGTTATCTCACGAAAAAAGGCTACCGTCTGGTCGAGCGGAATTACCGCTGTCGCGGCGGCGAGGTGGACTTGATCGTGCTGGATCGTCGTGTGATCGTGTTCGTCGAGGTGAAGGCGCGGAACGATGCGAGCTTCGGCAGCCCGTTGGAGTCGGTTCACCCGCGCAAACAGCAGAGGATGACGCGGGCGGCGCTCATTTTTCTCAGCGAACATAAGCTCCACCATCGGGACGCGCGATTCGACGTCGTGGGGATCTCTTTCGGCGGCGACAAGCCGGCAGTGGAGCATGTTCAGAATGCGTTCGAGGTGACGTGGTAGGCTGAGATAGAAATGTGCCTCGTCGTTCGTATTTCGTCCGACGAGAAACGAACCACGAGATACGAGAGTCGAAGATGCTCGACATCAAACTGCTCAGAGAAAACCTCGACCTCGTCAAAGAGCGGATGGCGACGCGGGGGGCGAAGATCGATTGGGAGCGGTTCGTCGCGCTCGACCGGGAGCGGCGCGAGATTTTGGCGGAGTCGGAGCGGCTCAAGGAAAAGAAAAATCGCCTCTCCGGCGAAATCGGCAAGTTGAAAAAATCCGGCGGCGACGCGGCCGCGTTGATGCAAGAAGTGGAAGGCCTCGCCGACGCGTTCCGCAAAGCCGAGGCGCCGCTGGCCGAGGCCGAAAAGCGTTTTCAGGATTTCATGCTGACGGTGCCGAACCTGCCGCACGCAAGCGTGCCGCGCGGCGCCGGGCCGGAAGACAACCGGGAAGTGCGGCGTTGGGGCGAGCCGCCGCGCTTCGATTTTCCGGCGAAGAATCACTGGGAGATCGGCGAAGAGCTCGGCATTCTCGATTTCGCGCGCGCGGCCAAGATCGCGCAGTCGCGCTTCACGGTTTATTACGGCGCGGGGGCGCTCTTGGAGCGCTCGCTGATCAATTTCATGCTCGATCTGCACACGCGCGAGCGCGGCTATCGCGAGGTGCTGCCGCCGTTTCTCGTCAACCGCGACGCCATGACCGGGACCGGGCAGTTGCCGAAGTTCGAGGAAGATATGTTTCGCATCGCCGATCCCGAACTGTTTCTCGTGCCGACGGCGGAAGTGCCGCTCACGAATCTTCGCCGCGAAGAAATTTTGGAGCGCGAAGAGCTGCCGATCCATTACGTCGCTTACACGGC
>JBGPTS010000252.1:0-2540 GCA_041490745.1 Binatia bacterium
AGCGCCAAAACCGCCGAAACCATGCTCGGAATTGAGATACGGACAAACGCGGTCACGCCCTGCAGAATGAGCCAGATCGCCAACAATATCATTCCCACGGACATATAGACTCCTCCCCTCTTCGTTTCCGCTTTCACCGATGCTTACAGCGCCAAGGCAGAGAATACAATCCGATTCGATGCCTGTGAGTCCGCGCTGTCTCGGGCCCCGAAGATAGATCCCGCGCCCAAAATGCCCCGCTTTTTCTCCCTTGACCTCCGTCCTCAATTAAAATAGCTCTATCCAGATCATCCGATTGGCAGGAACCCAAGGGTGGGGGTATAACCCCCGAGGAGGGACGGAACATGCTGGCAACTAGAATCGTCCAGAAAGAGGGAACTTTCTATTTCGCCGCCGTGAAGGCGACGGAATTGCTGGAGCGGGTCCGGTTCACGAGCCGCTATTATTTTGAAGGCGAGGAGATCGCGCCGGACGACGCCGGTGACGACGAGGTCGCGCGCTTCATCTCCGGGATCGAAAAAACCGAGAAATCGTTCCAGCGCGTCCTTAACCAGAGAAAAGTCAAACAGATCGTCAACTTTTACGAAACGGCGGTCGGCCAGCCCTTGATCCCCGGAACGATTCTTCTCTTCACCGACGAGACGCTCGGTTTCCGCCGACAGGACGGCTCCGACACTATCGGTTTTTTGAGCGAGCCCAAGGGCAAGTTTCTCATGATCGACGGCCAGCACCGGCTCGCGGCGCTGCACTTTTTCACCGAAAAGCATCCCGATACAGCGAAGCAAATCGATGTCCCGTGCGTGCTGTTCGACGGCAAGAGCGCCGACTTCGCGACGGAGATGTTCGTCATCATCAACTCGACGCATACCCGCATCAACAAATCGCATCTGGTCGATCTCTACGAGCGCGTCTCCTGGGAAACCTCGGAGAAAAAACTGGCGGCGAAGGTGGTCAACTTGCTTTACGAGGAGAACGATTCGCCGCTGCGCTACCGGATCAATCGCCTCGGCGGCCGGAGCCGGCAGGAGAAGTGGATTTTACAGTCGGAGCTGTTCAACGAGATCTACAAAATCGTGCTGCGAAACCGAAAATTCTTCGACGAGCATTTCCAGTTCCGCGCCGACTATGTTTACGCGCTCGTCCGAGACTATTTCAAAGCCGTCCGCGACGTGATGAATAACGTCTGGGGAGACAACGAAAGATACATGTTCACGCGCGACGTGACGCTGAAGGCGCTGATCCGCGTCTTCGGCGATTTGATCCGTAATCGGAAACTCTTTCAGGGCTGGGACGAGAAGCGCGACCCGCGCGTGTTCATGGCCGTCATGCGGCCGTGGCCCGAACTGGCGCGGGAGTTTCGCGCTGAAGGATTTTACGAGCGGTTTCCCGCCAAGGGACAGGTCGAGCGCGTCCGGCGCATTCATCTGAAGCTGAGCCAGACCATCGGCTACAAGTAGGCAATAGGCACGAGGCATCAGGCAATAGAAATTCTAAAGCCGAATGATCTAGCGGGTTGCTGAAAAAAGTTGTGTTGCTAGTGCCTAATGCCTGTTGCCTCACGCCTATTTTAGTATCTGCTCGGCAAACTGCGCCGAGGGGAGCCGCACGCGCGTGTACTTGTCTTCCAGGTGATTTCTCACCTTGTGGTATTGCTCGATGGTGAGCACGTCCTTGGCCGCTTGAACGCCGTGCTCTTGAAGCCACTTGGTGTCCACGTCGAGGCGGCGCGTCGATTGGTGCATGACCTTGACGTAAAGCTCTTGCCCCTCTTTCGACAGAAACCAGTTGACGAAAACTTTCGCCGCGTTCGGATGCGGCGGCGCTTTGACGATGCCGATCACGCCGGAGCCGTTGCTCGACGGCGCGCCTTCTTTGAGCGGCGGCATCTCTTTGATCGGCAGGTTGGCGACGATGAAGCCTTCGAGCGTGTAAAAGCTGACGCCGAGCGCGACCGCAAGCTTGCCTTTCGCCAGCGCGTCGGCCAACTGGCGCTGATCCCGGCTGACGAATAAATCCTGCTGCACGAGCTTGCGAAGATAATCTTCTCCTTTGACGTCCCAGAGAAAAGACCAGATCGATTGGCCGGAGCCGGGAGTTCTCGGATCGAGAAAGCCCACCTTGCCTTTCCATTTGGGATTGAGGAAGTCGTCGAGCGAACGAATCTCGTCCGGTTTGACGAGCGCCGTGTTGTGCCAGAAGCCGCCGGTGCCGGCGTCGGCGATAAACGAATAGAGGAAGCGATTCGTCTTGACGTTGTCCTCCCAGATGTGGCCGCCCCACCAGAATTTTGCGTCTCTTACTTCGGGCAAAATGATATTCGCCATCAGCGGCTCGACGATGCCGTCCTCGGCAATCGACTCGAACGTGCCCGATCCGCCGATGAAGACGTCGAAGTATTTCACGCCGGCTTTGGCTTCGGCGGCGATCCGGCTGGCGTTTTGCGGCCCACGCGCTACCGAAAGATCCATATCGATGCCGAACTTCGGCTTGAACACCAGCTCCAACTCTTTTCTAAGCTCGGCGCGCGCCGGAATGCCGAC
>JBGPTS010000253.1:0-2465 GCA_041490745.1 Binatia bacterium
CAGCCTGGCCAGGGCGACCCGTTCCGCGGCTGGGGAGAAAATCTTTACTCGTCGAATTTTAAGAGCCTCAATCGAAATAAAAAAAGCCTGACACTCGACATCCGCCGCGACGAGGCGCGGGAGATATTTCTCCGGCTCGCGGCCGACGCCGACGTGGTGATTGAAAATTTTCGCCCGGGGACGCTGGAGAAGCGCGGCATGGGATACGACGCCGTGCGCGCGCGGAATTCCAAAGTCGTTTACTGCTCGATCTCCGGATTCGGCCAGACGGGTCCGTACCGCGATCTTCCCGGCTACGACACCGTCGGCCAGGCGATGAGCGGGTTGCTCAGCCTGCTCACCGATCCGGAGAACCCGCAGGGGATGGGCATTTCGTTTTCCGATCATCTCACCGGCATTTACGCCTGCTACGGAATTCTCGGCGCGCTCGTCAACCGCCTGCTTACCGGCGAGGGCCAACGGGTGGAAACGTCGCTGCTCCGCGCCACGGTTTCTTTCACGAGCGAAAACGCGGTGCGCTATTTTGAAACCGGCGTCGTGCCGCGCCGCGCGTCGCGCGTGCGCACGGCCGGCGTCTTCGCCTTCGTCGATCGCGCCGGGCTGCCCTTCGTCATTCACCTCTCCTCGCCGGAAAAATTCTGGCGCGGCCTGCTGGACGTCGTCGGCAAACCGGAATGGGCCGCGGACCCGCGCTTTAGCAACCGCAAAGGGCGGCAGGAGAATCATGACCGGCTCTCGGAGATGCTCCAGACCGTTTTTCGCGGCGGCGCGCGAGACGACTGGCTGAGCCAACTGCGCGAGCGTGACGTGCCCGCCGCGCCGCTCAACACGCTGGACGAGGTCTTCAAAGACCCTCAGGTGCGTGAGTACGGCTTCCCGCTGGAAGTCGAGCACCCGCAGATGGGGAAAATGCAGCTCGTCGGCAGCGGCGTCGATTTGAGCCGCACGCCGCCGGCCGTCACGCTGCCGCCGCCGATGTTGGGCGAACACACGGAAGAGATTTTGACAAAGTGTGGCTACGATCCGGTCGTCGTTGCGAAGCTCAGAGAGCAGGGGATCATTTAGTCGCGTAAAGCCGGTCGATAAAACCGCTGTCGTCGAGTTTCTTGCACACGCTCATCTCCGCCACGTCTTCCGGCTTGAGCTGTGTCGCTTTGGGATTGAGCCCGTGCTGCGCCATCAGTTTCAGCACGGAGGCGATGCCTTCCAGCGTCGGGCACGGTTTCCGCGGCAATTCCTTGCGCAGCTCCTGGTACGCTTTCTCCACCCGATCGGGCTTATCAAGTTTCAGGTATTTGGCGAGGGTTTGCCCCACGATGTGTTTGTTCTCTGGATTGTGGATGGCGGCCACGCTTTCGATGATCGCCTTGGAAATATTCTCGACAAGCGCTGGGTTCGATTTCATGAACGTGCGCGTGAACACCAGGCCTGAAGATTGAAAAGGGATATTTTCCTTCCCCGTGTCTACCAGGATGCGATAACCTTCACCTGTGATAACCTGCGCAAGTTCTGGAGAAAGACTCGTAGCCTCGACGCTCCCTGAACGCAGAGCCGCCAAACGCTCGGGCACGCCGCCCGCGAAAACGAGAGCTATGTTGTCTCTGCGTGGGTTTAGCCCCAGATATTCAAGAGCGATGTAAGTTCCGAGCGAGGCGGAGCCCGAGGGAGTGCCGATCGCGACCTTTTTGCCCTTGAGATCCGCGGGGCTTTTTATCGAAGAGCGCGCGATGAAAAGATAGTCCAGGCGGTTTTTCAAGCCGAGGATCATAGTAAGGTCTCCGCCTGCCGCGACCGCATTGGTGACGTGAGTGGCGCCGATTAACCCGGCCTGAACTTGTCCAGCAAGCATCGCCTGAGCTGCCCGGCCGGCAATGATAAACACATTGTCAATATCGAACCCGTATTTGCGAAAGATGCCATGGTCCTTGGCGAACCACACCGGCGTCACATCATTGCCGATGGATCCCTGGGCTAGAAATAATTTGATCGGGGGTTCCGCCGCGCGTGCAGTTAACGGCAAGGCTAAAGCAACGCCGAAGCTTATAGCGACAAAGGTATTCCGTATTTTCATAGGCTCCTCTAATTTGAACGTTAGGGCTTGTAACACGGCGGCCAACCAATGTAAACAAGACGATACGCGCCTCGCGAGCGCCTCGCCGCATCCACCATGCGTCACTCAAGTTTGATTCAGCTCTCGCACGACCATCACCACGGTCTCGCCCTGGCGCTGCGCTGCCGCAAGCAGGCGCTCGGCCGGCTGAAGCCGATGGGGATCGAAGGACTTAAAGAGAGGGCGGAAGAGTTCAGAGTTTTTTTCGGCAAAAATCTCGAACGCCACTTCAAGGCGGAGGAGGAAATTCTTTTTCCGTTCATGCGCGCGACGGCGGAGGCCGCGCTCTTGATCGACGACTTGCTCCGCGACCACGCGCAGCTCCGCGCCTTTTCATCGACGCTCGCGGCGGAAA
>JBGPTS010000254.1:0-2183 GCA_041490745.1 Binatia bacterium
CGCTTCTCCCAGTACTGGCGCCGCGCGACTCCCGTTACCCGCTCTTCGATGTCGACGAACGAGGCGAGGTCGTTTTTTTCAAGATTTCTGACGTAAACCTTTTTTTCCATAGCCGTTCCTCCGCGTTTCAATGCCGGTTGAAGTTTAGCGGGCGCTTCTCGACGAACGCGTTGTAGCCCTCGTGAAAATCCGGCGTCTCCATGCAGCGCGCCTGAGCCATCGCCTCCATCTCCAGCGCGGTTTCCAGGTTGACGCTCGCTTCGTAGTTGAGCAGCTCTTTGGTCACGCCGAGCGCGTAGAGCGGCCCGTGTCTCAGCCGCCGCGCCAGCGCGTAAGTTTCTTCCATCAGCTTTTCCCCGGCCACCACGCGGTTGGCCAGCCCGATGCGGTAGGCTTCCTGGGCGTCGACGGCGTCGCCGAAATAGACCAACTCCGTCGCTTTGCCCGCGCCGACGATTCGCGGCAGCAGGTAGAGCGCGCCCATGTCGGCGCCCGCCAGGCCGACCTTGACGAAAAGAAAAGCGGCCTTGGCCTTGTCGGAAAAAATCCGCAAGTCGGAGGCCAGCATCAGCATCGCTCCGGCCCCGGCGGCAATGCCGTTGACGGCGGCGACGATCGGCTTTTTCAAGTTGCGCATGTGCTTGACGACGTCGCAGGTCATGCGCGTGAAGCGATACAGCTCGTCGCCTTTCATCTTTAAGAGCGGACCGATGATTTCGTTGACGCTGCCGCCGGAACAAAAACCCTTGCCGGTTCCCGTGAGCACGACGACTTTGATCGCGTCGTCGTCGGCCGCGGCGGCGAAGAATTTGTCCAGCTCGCCGTAGCTCTCGAAGGTGAGGGCGTTCAGCCGCTCCGGATCGTTCAAACGCACAGTCGCGACGCCGTCGTCAAGCTCGTAGATGAAACTGCGATAGGTCATGAATACTCCTCTCCCTCACACCATCACCGCGCCGCCGTCCACGTTGATGGCCTGGCCGGTCATTCCTCGCGCGGCTTCGCTCGCGAGCACCACCGCGAGATGCGCGACTTCTTCGGGTTCGATCAGACGTCTCTGCGGCGACGCGTTCTTCAACATTTCGAGAGCGTCGTCGATGGGTTTGTTTCTTTTCTCGGCCAAAAGGCGCGCGTTTTTTTGCGTCAGTTCGGTGTTCACGTATCCCGGGCAGACGGCGTTGACGGTGATGCCGTACTTCGCCATCTCCACCGCGAGCGAGCGCGTGAGTCCCAAAACCGCGTGCTTGGAGGTCGCGTAGGCGGAAATATTCGGATACGAAGTCTTCGCGACGGTGGAGGCGATGTTGACGATCCGTCCCCATCTCGCGGCGACCATTGCCGGCAAAAAAGCTTTGCAGCAGTTGTAGGTCCCGGTGAGATTCACCCGCAGGACTTCTTCCCACAAGCGGTCTTCCATCTCCAGAAAACCCGCCGCCGGCGCGATGCCGGCGTTGTTGACGAGAATCTGGACGGCGCCGAGCCGGCTGGCGATCTGCAGCTTTAACTCTTGGACCTGCGATTTTTGCGCGACGTCGCACGGTACCGCGAGAACTTTCGCGCCGCGGACGCCGATCTCCTGCGCCGCCGCGTCGAGCGCGGCTTGCGTCCGCCCGGTAATCGCCACTTGGCAGCCGAGCGTGGCGAAGGCCAAGGCGATCGCGCGACCGATGCCGCGTCCGCCGCCGGTGACGAGAACGATTTTTCCTCTGAGATCCTCCGTCGACATGGACTCGCCTCGACGAAGGAGGGAGCACAAACTATGCCAGTGAAATTCAAGGCAAACCGAGCGAGCGAGCGTCTTTCTTTCCCAAAACCTGCAATGGCGGAGGCGGTTTTTCCTATGAGTAGGAACCGAGATACGAGCAGCGAGCCGGCGCCGCTAACCGAGCCATTCGGAAACATCTCCCTCCATCACCACGGCGAGGATCTCCTCGCAGTCGCGGAGCGCTCTTGCCGCGATCTCGGGTTCCTTCGCGTGGGGAATCGCGTAGCCGACCGTCCTGTGCAGCGCTTGCACTACTTGCTGCAAGTGTTCATCCAGCTCTGCCGTGCTTATCGTCTGCGTCATCTCTGTTCTCCAGTGGGAGCCGGGGCGCGATGTCAGCCGTAGGCTGATCAGCCTACGGCTGACATCGCGCCCCGGCTCCCACTGGAGAACAGAGATGACGCAGACGATAAGCACGGCA